>CAZZEC010000023.1:11609-51463 GCA_964652565.1 uncultured Bacteroidia bacterium | reverse complement strand
TTCGAGATGATCAATGTACAAGATACCATTGAGATGATCTATTTCGTGTTGGAAAATGACAGCAGTGAAATCTTCGACCATTTCAATAACATGAGATTTATCCAATTTATCATACTCAATGAGGATGGCATAGGATCGATTCCGGGTTGTATCCCTGCGATTGGGTATAGATAGACAGCCTTCGGGGCAATCTTGTTTAAGTTGAGAATATTGTATGATCTTGGGGTTGAGATACACTTCAAAGGGGAAGTTTTCCTTATCGAATCGTTGTACCCATATAATGTTCTTCAATATTCCCACCTGAGGAGCAGCAATACCTACTCCCAGTGACATGCTATCTCTCACTGTGGTATACAATCGCTTTACAAAGTGTTGAAGAACTTTATCCTTAGGATTTACAACTACATCTTTACTTGCAGTTCTCAACAACATAGAATCGCTGGTATTGGTGATCTTAAACACGCGCATGGGCTGGGTTGTGTCAGCCTGCATGACTAACTGAATCTGGCTTTGATCAAATGTCGCCGACTTACTACGAAGGTTCGATGAATTCCTTAATGAAGCACAGCCGGCGACCCATAGGGAAATAATGAAAAGAGACACAAGAGTTTTCATGAAATAGGATTTTAGTACAAGTTAAGATAAAAGACTTTTCATCCTATTTCAACATATACTTCTACTAATATCGTTTTAAGGCTATTTAGGCCGCAATACATGCTCTTTGACTCAAATTAATTGGCAGCTTCAGGAATTGCTCCTAACTGTTGCATGAGGCTCATTGTATCTACAACCATATCATGAGAAACGATCTTTCCATCTTTCACATGATAGCTAATAAACCCAGGAATATTGACGGTTTTGTTGCTAGCGGGTATCCCATTGAAATCCCCTTTTTGAGTACCTATAAAATTAAATGATACGGAGACCTTATCCTCTTCGACAATGGTCTCTTTTGGTTCCAGTTTATATCCGGGGAATGCCGCTTCAAAAACCTGTATATGTTCTTTTAGTTCCATATCCTCATCAGAGATATACTGATCGATCAAATCTTTGGTTTTAGGTTTGCTATTGAGGTCTTCAAAATACTGTTGAATGATGCGTTTGTTGTTTTCAGCTTGCATGAACATTAGATTATTAGGTTAAACATACATAGACACTTATAAATTTACCTGCCATTATATCATGACGCTTGTAAAAAACGGACTTCTTAAACTAAACCGTACTCAACGTCATGGCTTGTTCTCTGTTTTCGTTGATTTGAAGGGAGGGACTTTTGCCAAAAAATTCCTTATAATCCTTGATAAAATGCGCTTGATCGTGATAGGCATTTTCATTGATGAATGAACGCCAGGAATTGCGATGTTCACGGGTAAGACAAAGATTCACATAGCTAAATCGCTTTAGCCGTGCGAAGTATTTGGGGTTTATCCCCATTCGAGCTTTGAAAATCCTTCGAAGTTGTCTGGGACCTATACATAAATGTCTGGCCAGATCATCCATCCGTATCATTCCCCTATGATCAAGAATCATTTCTGCAGCCTTATCGGCAAGATTATGCTCATTTGTAATGGGCCCTAGTCTCTGCAATAGAAACTCGTCTAAAATATGTACTCTGTGTAAGTGTGAGGTAGCTTCAAATAATTTCTCTGACATTTCCATAGCCTCATAGCCAATGCTATCTTCCAAATCCAGCCGATGATTGAGTAGTTCCTCTAGTTTGGGTAAGCAAAATAAATCTTTAAAGGCCGCTCCTCTGAAGATAATACCTGCCATTCCGATCTGACCATTCATGTGTAAGGTATACGCTTCTGTAGATTGACCACTTAGAAATTGTAGAGGTAGCGTTTGCTTATTGTGAGAAGAATTGGACAGTTGGTAAGGGCTTCCATAATTAAACACCATGGCAAAACATCCATTGGCATGAGCAGTAATTGAGAAGGGCTTATTCAATGTTCCATTGGATTCCCAGATATAGTAATCAACGACATAGGGTTGAAGAATAGGAGCAGGAGAATATTTTTTATAAAACATGGCCAGGCACTAACAGGTTACTTATTCAATATACTGTTTTCTTACTTTGAAAGAAATGTTTTTCTCGCAATGGATCATTCTCAAACGCAAAGACCAGAATTCTCAACCATTACATCAGGTAAAGAATTTGTCCGTTGGTATTGGTTAAAAATTGAATTGGTAGAAATCTGCAAGCATATGAATCTACCTTATTCTGGAAATAAGTTTGAACTCAGAGACAGAATTGTATATGCACTTGACAATGAAGGGAAACTGCTGCCCAAGAAAAAAAAGAGGAAACCACGTTCTTCTTTCAACTGGGCTAAGGCAACACTAACTCCTGAAACGCTGATCACTGATAATGTATCTTTTGGTCCCAACTTCAGAAAATTTATGAAGTCTCAGATTGGAAAGCGCTTTTACTGCCACAGTGACTTTATGGATTGGGTAAAATCACACCCTGGAAAAACGCTGAGAGATGCAGTATTGAAATGGGAGGAAATGAACATGCGCACACTTGATCCTGAATTCAAGAGGGAGATTGCTACTCATAATATGCTCGCACAATATGTAAGAGACTTTCTGGAAGATAATCCCAATCATACACTTAAAGATGCATTATGCTGCTGGAATGAGAAAAAGCTATTACCTATGCCAGATGGTTTCGTGAGATATGTGTCTGAAGACCGATCATTTTTACAAACTCAGCAATAATCTTATTGGCATCTGACGTATCTTCCAATAACCGAATAAACTCCTGATATGCTTGTTCAGAGTCAAAGTACTTGTCCTTATAGTTCCCCACACGGGCTTCTAACATATCACAGGATATTTCCGGATGAAACTGAAAGGCATAAAACGGAGCATCTGAGATCTTAAATGCATGTATGGGACATCTTTCAGAGGAGGCTAATAAGACACAGTCGGGAGGAAGTGATACCGTACTTTTCTTATGTCCGCTCACAGCAGAGAATGTAGCAGGGATATACTGAAACAAGGGATCATTCTGTGCTTCAGCCGTCAGTGTAATCGGATACACGCCTAGTTCTTCTCTTAGTGGATCTTTGCTCACTGTTCCTCCTAAAGCCAATGAGGCAATCATAAACCCTCCGCAGGAAAGCAAGGAAGGTATTTGATATTGGATAGCATGTTGAATTAAATCCTTCAACGCAGGAATAAATGGAAACTGGGTTACATCTAATTCAATAGCATCATCTGGGTCATCGGACATTCCTCCTATAATGATCGCGTCATATTGTGAGATTATTGTAGGATGAAAATTAGGCTCCCTATATACATCCAAAGTATCAAAATGTAGATGAGTTAACCCCGATAGACGTACAAAGCCTTCCTTTTCAGATAATAGAGCTGTGGGATCTTTGCGAATTTGAATAAGCAATATGTGCGGTTTGGAGGCCATCGCATGCAATATACGTATGTGCTGTGAAAAGTTTTTCACAAAATAGTACAATAGGATTATACACCAATGCCTACATTTCCTTAACCCAAAATCTTTTGGTAGATTCATTCCCGGACCAATTACTACTCTACTCTACGACTATGAGCTTATCTGTACAAGCCTTATTAGCTGTATTACCTATTTTATTAGCAGGAATTCTATTGATGGGAGCCAAATGGCCAGCCAAAAGTGCCATGCCCCTGGTGTTATTGCTCACTTTATTGATTGCGGGATGGGCATGGGAGGTATCGTGGGTCGATTTGGCTGCCTCAACAGTGCAAGGGTTATTCATCACCTTTGATATTCTATTCATTATTTTTGGTGCCATTTTGTTACTGACCACTTTACAACTGTCTGGAGCAGTAGCATCCATCAGACAGAGTTTCACAACGATCAGTCCGGATCGAAGGGTTCAGGTAGTGATCATTGTATGGTTATTTGGAGCTTTCATTGAAGGAGCTTCAGGATTTGGAACGCCGGCAGCGATTGTAGCGCCATTGCTAGTCGCTTTAGGGTTTCCCGCAATGGCTGCCGTGATGTTGGGTATGATGGTTCAAAGTACGCCTGTTACTTTTGGGGCAGTTGGCACTCCGATATTAATTGGCGTGCGCGGTGGGCTGGAAAGTCCTGAAATGCAACAGCATCTCCTAGATTCACAATTGGGGTTCGAGGAATATTTGCACATTATAGGTTCCCATGCTGCCATACTTCATGCCATAGTAGGTACGTTGATCCCTACTTTTATGATAATGATGATGACTCGCTTCTTTGGAAAAAATAAATCCTGGACAGAAGGATTATCCATTTTTCCTTTTGCCCTTTTTGGTGGTCTGGCATTCACTGTTCCTTATGTACTTACAGGAATATTTCTCGGTCCTGAATTCCCGACACTTCTCGGCGGAATCATTGGTATAGCGCTGGTTACATTTGCAGCCAGGAAGAAATTCCTCGTTCCTAAAGACACCTGGGATTTCCCCGATAATAGTACCTGGCCTGACCTGTGGAAGGGGTTGTTTAAATACGATCGAACCCAGGAGAGTAATAGTGAAATGTCGCCACTGAAGGCCTGGATGCCTTACGTATGGGTCGCTGTATTTTTGGTTATAAGTAGATTGAGACAACTACCTATCGGAGACTGGTTAAAGTCGGTTCAATTATCCTGGTCAGAGATATTTGGCTCAACCATATCCGCTTCCAGTACGCCCTTATATCTTCCGGGAATGATCTTTCTCATCGTAGTAGGCATTACCTATTTCGCACACCAAATGAAAGGGCAACAAATACGATCGGCTTTTACCAAGTCAGGTGAGATGGTTCTCAATGCTGGATTTGTACTCATTTTTACTATTCCCATGGTACGTGTGTATATCAACTCAGGTATAAATCCCTCAGATATCGCCAGTATGCCTGTAGCCATGGCAGAATGGGTAGCGTTACATGTTGGAGAAATATGGCCACTATTTGCACCTTCTGTAGGTGCATTAGGCGCCTTCATTGCAGGGAGTAATACAGTGAGCAACCTCATGTTCAGCCAGTTTCAATATGGCGTAGCGGAAAGCTTAGACATTTCTGGTGCTTTTGTAGTTGCCCTTCAGTCTGTAGGTGCTGCAGCGGGTAACATGATTGCGATACATAATGTGGTTGCAGCTTCGGCGACGGTAGGGCTCCTGGGAAGAGAGGGTAGTATCCTAAAAAAGACCATATTACCTACCTTATATTACATACTTTTGGTGGGTATTTTGGGACTTATGGCTATATCTCTGATGACGATATCTGATCCGTTACAATAATAGTGAATAGATATGCGCGATATCCTGTTTTTGGCTTTTGCACCGGGTACAGAAGACGATTTCTTATTAGGTGTAGATGAAGAAATACGCGATATACAACAGGCACTGGAAAAGGTACCCGTTGAAGTGCAAGTCTACCCACAAGTAGACGTACAAGACCTTATTCAGTCTTTTATCGATTGTGCTGGAAATATTAGAATTCTTCACTACGGGGGACATGCCAATGGTTACGAGTGGCTGGTCCATCAATCGCAAACCCAGCCTCAGATTATTAACGCAGGTAATCTGGCAAAATTTCTTCAGAAACAACAATTAGAACTCGTCTTTCTCAACGGTTGTGCTACAGAAGCACAAGCTCAGCATCTCATGGATGTCGGAATAAGACATGTTATTGCAACCTCCCAACGAATAGAAGATCAAGCTGCCAGAGTATTTGCAAAATATTTTTACCATGGATTGGTCAATGGCTCCACCATTTCAGAAGCATTTGAACGCGCTTCCCATGCAATGGAACTTTCTAATGATGCAGGTATTTTGCGCTCATGGAATTGGGATTCCCAGACACATAACAATACTGATCTCCCCTGGAAGCTATTTTCACAAGAACGTTCACATTGGACCTTGCCAACCCATCGTCTTGATAAGGAACCTCAGTGGTTGACCGATATCCCAGCCATTCATTTCGATGACTTCATCGGACGAGAAAAAGAACTTGCAGAAATTAGACAATCACTGTTGTATAATCATCAGCCTACTCTGATACAGGGTTTTGGAGGTGTAGGGAAATCATGCTTAGTCAAAGCGTATACTCAACGATATCGATTACATTATCAATATGTTGCGTGGGTGGAAACACCTAGTGATAGCAGTACAGTAGAAGTGTTAGCCAGCAACACCGATTTACACCTCAAATTGGAATTACAGTTTCCCAAAAGAGAGTCAGCGGAAGTCAAAGCATTGAAAACCCTTCAACAATTAGCCCAACTCTCTGAGAGAACGTTACTCATTATTGATAATGCTACATTAGATCTTGAGACATTATTTACACGGGTTTCTTTTCCTCCAGCCTTTCATTTCCTCATCACCTCTCGCAATCACTTTGCTTCCTGTTACACGTTAACCTTAGACCATCTACCAATCCCACAAGCCCGGGCACTATTTATTCAACTATATCCTCAAGGTAGTACGGATCGATCACTTATAGATCAGTTACTGAGCCAAATGGACTACCATACACTCACTATTGAACTTGTCGCAAAAACATTAGCTGCAAACCGGCAGCTTGACATGGAAGCCATGTTGGATAAGCTAGCTAATGACCAACTACAGCAGCAGCAAGTGACCAGAGATGTCTGGACAGGGCATAGTAGTCGATATGTAACTATCTATCAATATTTATTAAGTGTCTTCGAATTGTCAGGACTCGACAAGGTAGAAAAAGATCTCCTATTGAATTTTTCAGTCTTGCCTGACACATATATTCCAGGAGAACAATTACTTACCTTACTTCAAGTAACCTTAAGATATCCTGCGTTAGACTCAATTGGGAAAAAGTTAGGGAAATGGTTTAGTCAAAAAATAGGCATTTCCAAGCCACAATCTGTGGATGCCTTTGCCATCTACGATAACGCATTAAATGCATTAGTTCGAAAAGGTTGGCTTGATTATCAGTTTTCTTCCCAGTCCTTTCGATGCCATCCCATGATGCAATTTGCGCTAAGGAGCCAATTTACGCCAAGCTATGTTGATTGCATGCATGTTGTATTGTCTGTAAACCAAAAATTGTACCTTGAATCGACACAGCCAGAAGAAACATGGGAAGAAGTTATTTCTGATTTTGAATGGATTCCTTATGGAGAAAGTCTCATCAAACACCTTAAAATAGTGTATGAGGATGAATATCCATCTCAAAGTACGTTAAGTACAAATCTTGGATTTATGCAGTATATGAATGGGAATTATCAACGGGCTAAAGAATTAATGGAATCAGGTGTAGAATTACTGGAAGCGTTTCCAAAGCATAAGAATCAGGTACCCCCCATTATACTTTTTAATAAATATGATATGCTTGCTACCGTGTATGCATCCTTAGGCGAATACAAAAAGGCATATCAAGTCCAGAAGAAAGGATTAGCTTTTTTAGGTGATGGGGCTATAGATCCTATGTCGTGGTACAAGGGCATGTTGAGGCTGCATTATTACTATGGTCAAGCTGGAGAATATGACACACAAAAAGAAATCATGATACAATTGAGTAGCTTTCAGCTTACTGCAGGTGAGATGTTATTTGGAGGAGAGGTACAGCAAGTTATGCAAATGCGTGCACAGGGACAATGGGAGGGAGTTTTTTCAACTGTGCTGGGATGGTATGATAAAATCACAGAGGACCTTGAGGATATGGACTCCGATGACCTATCCTATTTTACTCAAATATACTTACAAAGTGGTTTGTATGATGAGGCATATGAAATGGTATATCGAAGTCTGAAAGAACTCCTAAAAAAGGTTCCAGAAGATCACCCATTAGTAGCATTCAGGAGATTCTTGCTCTCACAGGTCGAAATGAATCGAGGGGAATGGGAGTCAGCACGTATATTAGCGCATCAGGTAAAACAATCACACTCAACAAACTTTGGTCCCAAACACCCTAATACAATAAGTGCTCAGGCTTTCCTGGCTTCTACCTGCTACTATCTTGGCAAATACCAGGAAGCACAACATGAAATACTGGAAGCCATAGATGCCATGGATAAATCAGACATGAACAATGAAGAAATAAACCTGATTTATCGCAATCTCTTATCTAAGATCTATGATGCGCAAGGTCTTGAAGAGAAAGCACTCCATGTTGCAAAGGAAGTAGTTGATACAGCGGAAAAGTTGTATCAGCTACCACATCATATGCTCATGAGTGCACTTATTACCCTCGCTGAAATATACAACAACAAGCGAGAATATGCATCTGCACTCAGCATTATAGAAAACATTTACACATTTCTGGTTACAAAAGTTCCAACAGATCCGCGAATAGCCTCAATCATTCCAAACCTTATACATCTTTATCATCGAACCTCAAATTTTGATAAAGCCCATCCACTTATTGAGCAAATGATCCCCGAGTTGAAAGAAACCATTAGGAAAATGTCAGCGATGAAACGGCCGTCAAATCTCTATTTCTTGCAGATGAGAACTCAATTAGGACGGTTGCTCTTTATTAAAGGAGAGTATAGGCAAGCTATACAATTATTTGAAGAAATCCTTGACGATTATCCTCATACGATGTATCGTCGTCCCTTGTATCCTACTATCAACACTTACTATGCAGAGGCATTACTGAAAGCAGGACACAAGGTTCAAGCAATGGAGTTACTACAAAGTGCTTATCAAATGATGAAGGGGCAATCTGGACCTAACCATCCTTTCACTCGTATGTGTGAGCACCTTATTATTGACAATAGCAATTGAAGAAAAGCAATTAATAAGACATATTTCCTATTCTTCATCTATTCATTAAAAGTTGATATCTTACCTGAGTCCCTTAAGAAGAGAGGATATTAACTATATTAAACCCTAACAGGATTAAAATACCAATTATACCGAGTAAGGTAAGTATAGGTATGTTGCGTATGTTGAGAGGAATACGAAAGGGAGCGTGTGCGTGTTGCTTATTGAGATAGCGATATCTAATCAGGGATATGTTGACCATTAGAAATACACAAAAGATAAATATATTGCTGATAGAAGCTACTATTTTCAGGTTTCCTATCAGTCCAAAAAACACCGTTACAATACCAATAGCCCCTACAGCAAATAGCGGTGTACCCGTACGAGCATTTGTAGCAGTAAGCCGCTCCATCATCTTATGCCCACTGTCCCGGGCGATATCAAATAATAGCCTTGAGGCTCCTAACATATTGGATAATATAGTTTTAGATGTAGCAAATAGAGCTACAATGATTAGTATCAATGCACCTGTTGAACCTAGTTTTTTCTCTATTACATCTGCCAGGGGGCCATTAGAATACGCTAGTTCATCCCAACTTACTACGCTTACTGCACTGATTGCAATCAACACATACATGATGAGTACAATTCCAGCAGAATAGATGATACCCTTGGGAATATTAGTCTCAGCGTTATGGGTCTCTTCTGCCATTTTGACTAGATCTTCAAACCCTACATAAGAAAAAAAGATGAGGGCACTTGCACCCAATATACTAAACAACCCCTGGCCATTGTCGCTTATGTAGTCGACCGATCCCCAATCGGGGATGCTGGTGATAATAACTAACAAAAGCCCCGCTAATGTAATCAAGGTAGCTACCATATTAAATACAGAGGACTGCCTGATGCCTACCATGTTGATCACCATGATCAGTATGATGATACCTATTGTAGTTACATATGTGGGTACTTCCAGCAATCTACTCAGGTAATCTGAAAAACTTATTGCAATAGCCGCTCCAGCTACTATTCCCGTAAATAGACTAAATACCCCCATGATATATCCTGCTGTTTGACCAAGCCCTTGCTTGATATATTCAAAGCTCCCACCCGCATCAGGGAATCGACTACAAAACTCTGCGTAGGATAGCGCACTAAGGGTAGACACCACTGCTGCCACTACAAACGATAGCCAAATTAGGTTACCTGAGAGACCAGCAGCCTCACCTATGATAGCATAAATACCAGCGCCTAAAATGGAACCCATCCCAAAAAATAAAATATCCCAAAATGAAAGTTCTCTCTTTAACTTGGATGTTGAATCCGCTTTTGACATTAGAATGTATTTAGACGTACAGCTTTAATACTTTGCCTTGATTTTTCATTTTGACTAGATAATAGATGGCTCTTTTGTCGTAATAGCTCTCTTCAGTCTTATTGCGTATGAAATCAGGATCTTTTAACTTATTGAGCCGATTCTGTATTCGCAAATCTTTGACCAGGTTCATACTAATATACTCTCCATGAACAAAGTCATTATATAATTGTGCGGATGGAGGAAATTCGTTATTTATTCGAATAATGATCATAGTCGTTTTTTAACAGTTTTTGGTAATATTAAGCCTGATGAAGTAAGCCAACAGCTTCCCCAATCAAGCTAATTGGCTATGTTTCTAATTGAATATTGATAGTATTACCCTTTACTACGTCGCTTTGGAGGTATTTAAGTAAGTTAGATCCAGTATCATCATCTGTCTCTACCAGTGCGCAGATAGATTCTGAGTGCGCATCTATCTTAAGCGTTAAGGTCTCAATACTACCAAACTCGGAAAAGACATTTATCAAATCTGTTTCAGTGATTTCATTTGTAAGATTAGTTATTTTGAGTCTCATTTAATTAAAAGTTATTGTGAATAAATTGTTGTATAAGGTTTTGGTCAAAGATCGTGATACGGCTGCTCACAGGTAAAAAATTCATATCGATTGTAGCTCCTTTCTTAATCAGCATCTGCATAATGTGTATGGTATTCATAGAAGAGTCGGACACCTGCATTTTACTGCCTGTGATAAGGATCGGCAAATCTAGCACAGTATTATCTCCGTTGGGATTAATAGAGAGATACGGTCTAATCAGTACAGCACCTTCAAATAACTCTGGGTAACATAATATTAAGGCAGCCAGGAAATTAGCACCGTGTTTATATCCCAAGCCGACAATCTTTTGTTTATCGATTTCGTAGTAATTCAATAGCTTCATCAACATACTATGAAAATCCTGAGTGCGCGAACGCAATTCTTTTCTGAGTTGCCTGGGGTCATCCCCCGGAGAAAAATATCCCCATTGAGAACCGGTCCCTACACCGCCCTTTAGGCTTAGCACATTGTAGTCTTTGCTAAAAGGTTTCATCACTCTCAGAAGTGAGCGCTCATGCTGTCCAAGGTCATGTAACACCAAAAGGGTGTGCTGTGTTTTCCTGGAATAGGCTGACCATAAAATGTGTTCGGAAGTGTTGGCTCTGTCATCTTCATTCTCGCTTATCATATTTATTCTCCTTGTATAATATTTCCCATATTTTGTCTAAATAAAATCACCCTTTATTGAGATTATAACTTCACATATATGCTTTTCTGTCTAAAACATTTGAATCGTGTTAAGTATATATTCAATGAGTATGCCAAATGTAGACGTCAAGGAAGATCATCTCACAAAGCATTGATTTACAGATAATTGAAATCTTGTGATAAAAATTTTCAGCGCTTTCCGGTACCGATCAACATGATATTTCGTATCTTTAGAAAGTATGGTTTTATATTTCGTACCCAACGACAGGAATAATCACCTATCATGAGTACCGAGTACAAAGGCTCTCCAAAAGATATTATACTACAGATATCAGATACTAGTCATTTTCTTGCTTTCAGAGAAGTGATATCGAATCATATATTACCTTATTTATCGCTGGACTATCTTGTCGTATTGGAGATACAACCTTACAAGCAGACTCATCGCGTGGTTGTAGAGAGCCATCAGAAAGTAATGGGCAATCCGCCATTGCGAAATCACGACAATTTGCAATACCTTTTTGATTCGCTCAAGGATTATGAGTCCTCCACTTCTATCTCACCTCTCATCATATCGCTAGAAGAGTTATCACAAGTAGTGAGTAGGGCCTTGATAGAGGAGTTAGTACAATCTCAGATTACACACTTTTTATATACCCCCCTGGAAATTGCAAATGATTTCAATATAGAATTCCTGGGCTTTGCAAAAACAACTCAGTTTGATGAAACTATCACAGCTGCTCGTTTTGCGAAAATCGAAGTACCTCTGAAGAATAAACTCCAGCAACTGCTGTCATTACAGCACCATGACACTCACTGGTTGCTTCTTCAACTGAATAAAGCCCTGAATAAGGTAGTGGAATTAGAAGAAATCATTGAATGTCTCAACATTTATGTACAACCAATACTCTCTTATGATATAGTTACCTGGGACAACGTTACTCACAACGGGCACAGTTACTCTACCTACACCATTGAAAAATCCGGGACAAAAAGTAGCCCCTATGTCTCAGATCTTACACGTTTGGGACTTAATTACGAGAGCCCGTTTTACCAAAAAGTCATCCAATCCCGGGAGCCCACTATTTTCAAGCTAGATCAAGTAACCCAGTTATATGATCCTTTTCTCATCATAGATTTCCTTCATGACAAAGATATTTCACAACTCATAACCTGTACACCTCGATTAAATGACGAACCATCAGGGGTTCTCACATTTTTGTATAGAGAATCTTATGAAATAACAAATGAAGAGCTGAATCTTGTAAATCACATTTGTGAAATGATTGCTCAGGTAATGGGAAGATTGTATGCAGAGAATTTACTCAGTATCCGATTAGCAGAGAAAAATGTATTACAAAATATTTTTAGAAAGGTCAATGTCTCCAGAGACTCAGAGGAAATACTTCGAAAAATACTTGAATATCTTGAGTCTTATCTACATTTTTCTTCCTCAACCATCACTATAGTAAATCCAGATCATAAAACTTATCGAATATATAGTCACAAATTTGATCCTGCCAAGGAATTTCCTCAATCCGTAGAGCCTTATATAACAGGCGATGTGCCCGTACATCCACTTTATGTAGCTGCTCTTCAAACAGAAATGCCTCAAATCGTGTATGTAGAGGAAGTAGAACGCCAGATAGGCGAAATAGATATTATCAAAGTGTTAAAGGAATCGCAGATGCTGGCCTATATCTCTTGCCCTTTGCGGATCAATGGCAAAACCATCGGCATTCTATTTCTCAATTATTTTGAGTCAGCTACCATCAATGAGCTACAACTCCATACCCTGAACTTGATTGCAGAATATCTAAGTCTCTACATGCAGGACGTGCTGTTGAGTAAAATGACGATCGAACTTAATACTTTTGCACATACTTTCTCAGAAAGTGTTATCCAGGAAAATGTGCAAGCAGCTATGCGGTTAGTAGAAAAAAATCTACAAAACATCCTTCAATTTGATTCATTCTATGCTACGCTCAACAACGCTCAAGGATACCTATATTATACTTCTGGTCTATTACCTCATCTAAGAGAAAGCGAACTTGTAAAAAAAATCGGAGAAACATCTGATAATAACTCACAGTACTTACTGATAGAAAAAGCACAAGGTCACGCTACATTTATCCATCCAATCACAGAGATATATCTGTTTGATTATCGTGCGCTTAGCAAAAAGCTCATCACGCATTTTCCCCTATTACAATTAGAAAAAGAAGCAGGTCTCAGCTATGGGTTAGTCATACCCCTCCGGCTTGATAAAACCACATATGGAGAATTAATCATTTCTTCCTTCAAGGAGTTAGAACCCTCTGATAAAGATTATTATGTATTACGTGTTCTCACTGATCAGGTCACACAAGGATTAGGCAATGTAAGTTTGTATGAAGAGCTTGCCAGCCGGCAGCGTAACAAGGATATGGAGCTATCCCTCAACCAGGACCTGTATTATTCTGATAATTGGGAGGATAACTTCTACTTCCTGGGTAAACATATCAAAGACTTAATCGAATTTAGCTGGGGGATATTTGCTTTTAAAGACGAGCAAAACGATCGCTACTATTTTGGGATTTGCGAATCTCTTACTACAGACAAAATACATATACTGACTATACCGCAGTGGGCAAAAGAATTGGGGATACTCGAAAAAGATCTTTATAAAGCCTTGATAGATTTGATTCAGCTCACGCAAGATAAAACCTTTTACAACCACACAGATTTTAAGGAGCTTACAACAACTAATAACAATCACGATATTTTTGAGAAGAATTGGGATACACGTTCCCTTATGAAGCTAGTTATGCCTGTAAATAATAGAGGAAAGCTATATATCTATTTGGGTTCACCTGATGATTGGGGCTTTGACCAAAAACACATTTCCTCTCTTAAGCAATGGGAAAAAAGCATAGGCATTATCTTCTCTAAACACTTAGCTTACAGTGAGTTGAAGCAAAACAATTTGTCTAAATCCCTGCAGTTAGGGTTAATTGATATTCTGAAAGAAAAAGATGATCATGATTGGTCAAATCGATATACGGCCATTACCCAAGTATTACGCAAGTATTTGACGTTTGATATTGCTGTATATCAACTGAACATCTCATCTCAGGATAAACTCATTTCATATGTAATTATCCCGGTAGATAAAACAGAGCATCAGGTACTCAATACATTCCAAATCACAGAGATCCTTCAAATCGAGAAAGAAGATCTTATACAAGTATTTGAACAGCCTCCCAACGAACGAGCTTACTTATTTCAGGGGCCTGAAATGGAATCAACAATCGAGAACAATCCTTTCTTCCGACAAATGTATCACATTTGGGGTGTTCGCTCATTCATATACTTTCCCGTATATACTCAGGGCACTCATATTATGGATTTGATTTTGGCGAGTAAAGATGCTTATCAAATGGGCCGTTCGGAACATCAACTTATTATTAAGATTGAACCTACTCTTCATTTGTTGATCAAGAATATGCTTTCCTACGATGAGATTCAGGAATTGCACCAACAAAAGAAAAGAGAATCTTTTTACCTCCAAGAAGAAATTCACACGCAACACAACTTTGAAGAGATCATAGGGAATAGCGACGCCATGAAAAAAGTATTTAATTTATTGGCCACTGTTGCCCCACTTGATACCACCGTCTTACTACTAGGTGAGACAGGTACTGGAAAAGAGTTATTTGCCAGAGCCCTTCACAACCTCTCTCCCCGTAAGGAAAAACCACTTATCAAGGTCAATTGCGCTTCGCTTCCTCCAACCTTGATCGAATCTGAACTTTTTGGTCATGAAGCAGATGCATTCACTGGGGCGAGAAAGCAGAGAATCGGAAAATTTGAGTTAGCAAATGGAGGAAGCATATTTTTGGATGAAATAGGAGAGCTTCCACTAGATTTACAATCTAAATTGCTAAGGGTCATACAAGACCAGGAAATAGAACGAATTGGGGGAAATGAGACAATCAATATAAATGTAAGGATTATCGCCGCAACTAACCGAAATCTCGTTGAAGCGGTTCAGGAAGGAAATTTTCGCTCAGATCTATACTTTAGGCTCAACGTATTTCCCATCGAACTTCCTCCTTTGCGCAATCGTGTAGAAGATATACCTCTACTTGCTCAGCACTTTGTACAAAAAATTGCTCCTAGAGTAGGTAAAAAGATAAAGGGAATTAGTGAAACTTCTCTAGAAAAAATGGCCCGTTATTCCTGGCCAGGAAATGTACGAGAGCTAGAGCACTTTATTGAACGTTCTATCATCCTTTGTAATGATAATATCCTGACTGTACACTTACCCTCTGAATCTGAGCTGGAAGTTGTTTTAAATGATTCACCAATCAAAACCCTCGAAGAAACACAGAAAGAAGCCATTCTTCTCGCTCTGAAAGAGACAAATGGCCGGGTGAGAGGTAAGGGAGGCGCGGCAGAATTACTGGATATACACCCGAGTACACTTGACTCGCGTATCAAAAAACTCGGTATAGAATTTCAAGTACAGGAAGAAAAATAGCCCCAAAGCAAACGCACTAAAATCATTAATAGCTACTAATCAGAAGCTTACATCGACCCTGTATATATTTTTATAGCAACCAATTAATAATGAATTATTTATGAAATTTGGTGCGTTCGCCCTGTAATAATCTTCTTAGAGATCTAACCAGCGCTGCTACTGAAGATATAAAGTATGGAGGGTCTATACTACAAGCTACGCTCATTCTGCTGTTCCCTCCACATTCTCAGCCTAATTAAATAAATATTGTACTGAATGAAAGAAAATATATGTAATCATATTACATAAAGCTATCTACTTCTCTATAGGCTTTAATCAGTGCTTCTTCACCTTCCTTACCAGGACTATAATTTCCGTGTTCCATTCCCAATATTCCTTCAAACCCCTTCTCGTGAATATGCTTGAAAATATTTTTGTAGTTCATTTCTCCAGTGGTAGGTTCTTTTCGTCCAGGCACATCACCTATCTGGAAATAGCCTATTTCATCCCAGGCCAGATCAATATTATTGATGATATTTCCCTCTGTAATCTGTTGGTGATACATGTCAAAGAGGATTTTACATGCGGGACTATCTACTGCTTTACAAATGAGATATGCATGGGGAATCTTTGCCAAAAACATATTGGGGTGATTTACCCAGGGGTTGAGCGGCTCCAATACCATCACGAGGCCATGAGGTTCTAATATTTCAGACGCTCTTTTTAGCGTTTCTACGATATTTGCCGTCTGATAATCCATTTCTAATCGATGATGACGATCCCCCAGAACGATGGTCATCCAAGTCGCATTGACTCTTTTGGCTACATCGACGGAATTTTGAATTTCCTTTAGATATGCTTCTCGAACTTCTTGATCTCCTTTTGCCAGACCATCCCCTCTCCTTACTTCCCAATTACCTACAAATACCCCCATTTCAAGATTTTTTTCTGCTAATGCTTTTCCAATCTTTTCCTGCATACTTACCTCACGAGCAGAAAGTGAATTGTCCTCAAATGCACGAAACCCCTGATCAGCCATAAAATAAATCTGATCTATAGGGTCTTCTCCAGCAGAATGCTTAAACATATTTATATGTGGTGCATACTTAAGATTAAAAGGCTTTTCTTGTGCTTTATTTTCGGACTTTGCTTGTGAATAGGTCATTCCTAATCCCAAAGCACTACCAACTAATCCCTTTTTGACAAACGTTCTTCTTTCCATAAATAATAAGGTTAATGATTCGCGAGTGAATTTATTTATATTTCTACTTCCCAACCTGGAGTTCCATATTTTGAAGTGTCAGGATCTCCATTGTCCAACCCTTTCATTTCTTCTAATATCTGATCCTCTGTACGTGTAGAAGCACTGGGAATCATGCTCCGCGTTTGTGAAACACGCTTATCAATGGATCTATTTTCATCCTCTACCCCCTGTATGATTCGTTCCCAATCAAAGCCTTCTTCAAACCAATCCCATTTACCCGGACGAAAATTGGTATGACAGCATATACCTTTGAATGAATTGGCTTCCTCGTCAGAAGCAAATAATTCCTGACGCTTACCTTTGGGTAAAAAGGTCTTTGCAATTCCCAATTCATTAGTAAGATACCTTAGCAATAATATCAGGCTTTCATATTGCTCTTCTGTAGGTCTGGCGAAATAATTCCGGAGTCTATAACGCTGAGGTACTTGAATATACGCATCTGTCTCGTCTAGCTCACAAAAGTTATTTCCCGTGTAAGTAGTCAGTATATTCTTCTCCTCATCGTAATCTAAAGGTCCCCAATTGGAAATCTCTATCCCTACACTATTGGATTCATTGACTTTATTCCCTCCCATTGCTCTATCAGCCGGATTTGACTCTGAACCTCCAATGTGATGAGACCATTGTTTAGCAGAAAAGAGTTGATATATCGTGCCATCCCTCCCAAGCAGAAATGCAGTAGATACATGATAATCTTCCTGGGTTAAGGTTTGTAAATCCCCTGACAGTCTCCCAGCTGTAAAATGGAGGACTATTTTGTCTTTAGGTTTGTTTTGGGCATGATCTAACGGATAGAAAAAACTAGCAATCCTGTTACCTTCTTCGTTATATTTTTTCACCTCAAAAATAGGTATCTCGGCCCCATCCTGAGGATTGAAATGACTCATCGCATCAAATGCATAGCTGTAGGTCCTGTTCTCTCTGACAAACCTTCCATTCTCATCTCTTTTCTTCCTATTGATATAGGTCTCGAGATGTTCGGTACGAAAAAATCTTTCTGTAAATTTATGAACGGCTCCTATCGCAGGATATGTTTTGTTGAATTGGCTATTGGTTAGTCGACTCGGGCGCATAGCGGAAAACCAATCCTTACCCAATTTAGGTATATATTCCTGTAATATTGCGTTCAAAAGCTGTTTTGAAACTGATTCGCCATCCATATTCCACCCCAATCTTTGAGCATACGTTTTCACAGCATTAGCGGTAGCGTCGCCATATATTCCATCGGCACCAAATTCTTCCCACCTCAATTCTTCCCCCAAGCCTAGCCCATGCAAAATTCGCTGTAAAGCAGAAATTTCTTGATTTTTTTGGGACCCACGTGTAAATGTAATTGAAGGATCTCCCATGTCTATTACGCGCTTGAGATTCCTTAACTCCTTTAAATTATTATTATGCTCCAGCATCTTGTGGACCATGGCGACTGTTACCGAATCACCTGAAAATGGAAGCTCATTATTTTCTGCAAACACTTTCAATGCGGAGAGTGTAGCATCGCCAAAATCACCATCAGCTCCAAACTGTTTCCATTTAAGTGGCTCTCCATACCCTAATTCAAATAAAGTTTGTTGCATCAAGGTTATGGAATCAGAATGATCTGATCCTTTTTTGAGATGTTGTTCTACTAACTCCTGGTCTATTAATCTTTGTAGTCCTGATGCCATAGTGGTTCGATCGATTACTGATGTAAGGTCTAATGAGTAACTTAGCTCAGTCAATATAGCTATTTTGTACAAAAACCTAAAATATTCCAATTTACATAATACCTTTAGCTACTCGATAGTACTACCCCTCACTATTTTTGTGTCAAATTTATCCCTATATAAAGATCAGATCTATTTATTTCTCCCCTCCTGTTAATACTTCAGGTTTATTTTGAAAAGAAGAAACACAATAGAATTTTCACGCGTAAGTTAACTCAAATACAAAAGTATGCCGTTAGCTCATAACCTAATATGTTAGCAATCGTGTAGAATATCCCGAGGAAGTCTTTTTCTGGCTTCCTCTTCTTACATTTTCACAAGTGATTTCCTTAGTATGTTTTTTCCGTTTTTCGAATCCTGGATTTTGAGGTATCTTTATTACTCCAAACCCACAAAGGATTATGAACTCTCGAAATCTTCTATTCACATTAAGTTTAATATTATTTTTTTCCATTGTTAATGCTCAGTCAACAACAAAGATTGTCATTCTTGCCGGAAAAAAAAGCCATGGCCCAACTGTACATGAATACATCAAATCAGCAAGACTGATACAGGCAATGCTGGATGAGTCTATATCTTCGGAAAATCTTATTACAGAAATACACTATAACGGTTGGCCACAAGATCCTTCGACGTTAGATGATGCTGATCTTATCCTTACCATATCTGACGGACAAGACGGAGAATTATATGCTCCTGTACCCTTTATGTATCCCGATCGCATGGTAATCATGGAAAAACAAATGCAAAGGGGATGTGGATTTGCATTATTACATTTCTCCACCTTTGCCCCTAACCAATGGGCCCCTCAAATCCTGGAATGGGGAGGAGGATTTTTTGATTGGCAAGATGATGCAGGAGATCGCAATTGGTATTCCGCCATAACCATCCTGGATACGATTGTTACGATGCCTACACCTACTCATCCTATTACAAGGGGAATACCACAGCAGTTCAGATTACACGATGAATTCTATTATAATATCCGCTTCGGAGATTCAGATCCCAGGCTGATACCTCTCATGAACGTACCAGCACTAGAAGGAGAAAAGCCTCAGGGGGGAATTGTAGCCTGGGCAGTAGAGCGTGAAAATGGTGGAAGAGGGTTTAGTACTACTACGGGACACTTTTTTAATAACTGGGAAAATACACATTACAGAAAATTTATACTCAATGGACTCATATGGGCAGCAGGATTAGAAGTTCCCCAGGAAGGTGTAGATAGTCCTTTTTATACAGATAGGGAGGTTACCCAAAAACTATATGGAAAATCTCTCAAATCTTTAATTCTTACGGGAAATCATCATCCTGCCCACAAGTGGAAAGAGACTACCCCTGTAATTCAGGAAGCACTCGAAAAAGACGATCGTATACATGTTGATATTTCTACTGACATCGAAGATCTACAATATTATGATTTGAACGATTATGACTTTCTCGTTTTGAACTATTGTAATTGGGAAGATCCCGAAGGACTCAGTGATAAGGGGAAACAGCAATTTGTTGACTATCTGAATAAAGGAGGAGGTCTGTTGCTCATACACTTTGCCAATGGAGCTTTTCACGCTTCCTTACCTGAAGCAGAAAAATCTGATTGGCCCGAATTTCGCAACATATGTTTGCGTGTGTGGGATCATAAAAAAGAAAGTGGACACGATAAATATGGAAGCTTCACCGTTACGCCAACAAATGAGACCCATCCCATTACTCAAGATATTGCTGCTTTTGAAACGGAAGATGAGCTGTACTATAAGCAGGATGGTACAGCTCCTATTACCCCTTTACTCACGGCACGCTCAAAGGATACCGGAAACCAGGAACCGTTGGCATGGACTCACAGTTATGGCAAAGGAAAAATATTTCAGACTTTACTGGGACACTCCGTTGAGTCATTGTCTACCCCAGAAGTACAGACAGTTCTCATGCGAGCAGGCCTTTGGGTTTCAGGCGAGTTGTAGGTGATATTGCTAAATGGTTGTATTGCTGGATGGTTGTATTGTTAAATTGAGATATTGTTACATTGCTAAATTGTTAAACAGATTTCCATGGTCTGTCGTCTGTCGTCTGATTAATCCGTGGTCCGTCGTCTGATTAATCCGTGGTCCGTCGTCTGTGGTCTGTCGTCTAATTAACCCTCCCATTCTCCACTAGAACCTGAGAAGGCTTGCGTAGCTTCTCCAAATTCTTTTCCCGCTTGATCAATAGCATTGAGGATCTCATCTACTGATTTCCCTGCACTTTCCCTGGCAGCTCGAATCACTGTATTACACTCATTGCGATCCATAAATATGGATGCCTCTAGCAAACGAGTCTGATCTGCTTCAGGAATGATCAAAAAGCCATGCTTATCAGCGTGGATCAATTGACCGGGCTGTACTTTCCTTCCAAATACTTCCACCTCTTCATTCCAAGCTACTGGTACAACATATGCATGGCCTACACACAATCTTCTGGCTATAGCTTTAAACCCTGCGTTGGTCATTTCATCTACATCCCTTATTGCTCCATCTGTGATTGTGCCCACACATCCCAAAGCACGGTGAACATTAGCATTCACTTCCCCCCAAAATGATCCAATTACCCTAGGTTTATCCATGTCTTGCACTACTACAATCTTGGGTCCGTTAACATTACCCATATATCTTCGATACTCAGACCAAGCACGTTTTTTTTGATCCGCATGCTGTGCGTTACTGGGTTCCACCTTTAGCGTGACAGCATACCCAATCATGGGCCCCATCTGAGGCATAAAGTCCCTGGTCTCTTCTTCATTCATCCATTGGGTTCGCTCATGTTGGGTAATCGCCTCCCAGCCATTATATATAGTTGGGGTGTTCCAACGCTTTAGCTGGAGTAATTGGCTATGAGAAAGCGATCGATGCATAGTATCTGGTTTATTATTCTGAAGCTTCCTGCCGCAATTCAGAAGCATTGATTGACTCTATTTCCTTATCAATGTAATACAAACTTTGGGGACCATCACCGATGAGCTTGATCTTATCCAGAATAGTTCGAATCAAACTTTCTTCCTCTCGTTGTTCTTCTATATACCACTGCAAAAAATTTAGCGTAGCAAAATCATTCTCCTGATTCGCCAAATCCACTATTTGATGTATTGAACGAGTTACCTTTTGTTCGTGCTCATATACTTGCTGGAAGAGGGTTTGTATATTTTCAAAAGTATGAGGAGGTTGCGGAATAGACGGAGCTAATGCGTGGGCATCTACTTCATAGAGATAATCAAATATTTTCAACATGTGAAATCTCTCCTCATCCGATTGACGCTGCATAAACTTACTACATCCTTCCAATGCTTCGTGATTACACCATGCAGACATGGAGAGATATAAAAATGAAGCATATCCTTCCAATTTAATTTGCTCATTGAGCGCCAAAATCATTTTATCTGAAATCATATCGTCTTAATTTTAAGATATTATTGAGAGACATCAGTACTACCTTAACATTCCGAGTTAGCAATCCTTACATAACTCAATTACTTTCACTTTCATGCTAAGCATCAATGAGTGATTGATGTCAATAATTGAAGCAAAATATAAAAGTTAATCAACAGTGTAAATATGGATCTTAAGTTATTCATTATCCAGACTCAATCTAAACTATTCTATGATAATTGTATTCTCAATTTCAGCAAACAACTCACCCTTGGATAAGAGTTATACTGTTGAGAAATAAATTCTTTTACTACAACCCTAAATTCGACATCACCATGCAAATACGGCTAACAGCCCTTATTATTTTCTATTTTTTATTCCTGCTCTCCTCATCTTACGCTCAAATATATGTAAAATCTGATGCCTCAGGATTGAACGATGGAAGCTCTTGGGAGAATGCGTACAATGATTTACAGGATGCTATCATCAACGCTACCCCAAATACGCAGATTTGGATTGCAGCTGGAACCTATACCCCTGCGGAAGCAGGAGCATCCAGCACTGCTACTTTTTACATCGACAAGCCTTTGGAAATGTACGGTGGTTTCAATGGTACAGAAGAAAGTCTGGCCCAGAGAGATCTGACGGAAAATATTACAAAACTCTCGGGTGATCTTCTGGGCGATGACCTCCCCGATGAAGATTCCCTCAGAAAAAATGATAATGTATTTAATGTCATTACGCTAGATTCTACCATCAGAACATCTACTATACTAGATGGGCTACATATAGAGAATGGCTATGCAAATGGTAACATTGAAGATAATCCACGATTTGGACGTGGTGGGGGAATTTTCACCTATGGGGCACCCCTTATCCAACATTGTGTAATATCGCATAACTTTTCACGAGATGATGGAGGAGGAGTATATCTCAGTGGCCTTTTTTCTTCAGGTGCAATATTTATAGGGTGTGATATTTCACATAATATTTCAAGAGATGATGGAGGAGGGTTAAAAGTGTTTGCTGCGAATGGCCCTCAAGTACAATTTATAGATTGTGAATTTGTCCAAAATCAAGCTCAGGCAGCAGGGGGAGGATTACACGTAAAAGGAACAAATGCACTAATTAAAAGAACCAGGATAGAAAATAATACTACGGAGAAGTTTGGAGGGGGAATTGACATTGAGCAGTCCCTCGAATTTTCTAACTTGACTGTTGAGATCGACAGCTGTACGATCACACGCAATATTTGCAGAAATATAGGTGGGGGAATCTTGTATTTCAGTGATCGGTCAAATAATGTATTTCGGTTACTCAACAGCGATATCAACAATAATAATGCTTCAGTATCGGGGGGAGGGGTCTATTTACAGTTCTGGATTATTAATGAAGAAAGTCAGGTAACCTTTTCGCGCACAAGCTTCACTCAAAATAATGCCGTACTTCAATCAGGAGGGGGGATCTTTTATGATCTTCGTGCTATAAGTAGCCATTGGGATATGAATGATTGCCTTTTTCGGGAAAATACAAGTGCGCTTGAAGGAGGCGCCATTATGGTAAATTTACAAAGAGGGGAACAGCACAAAATGAACTTTACAGATTGTGTGCTAGAGGAAAATGTATCTAATGATGGCGGGGGAGTGTACGTACTTACACGAAATCGTAGCAAAGGGGCGCTCAACATTCAGCATTCTACCTTCCTTTCAAATAACGGCAACACATTCAGTGGGGGAAGTGGTGGATTACATGGATATTTTGATGGCGAAAGATTTGAGGTACTGTTAAATGAATGCAGATTTGAAAGAAATGAGGGTAGATCAGGAGGAGGAGCATATGTAGAAGTTACTCCAAGTAGTGGGGGTTCATTATTTGTTAGAAACAGCGCTTTTATCAACAATGACGCGCGTAATTTTGGAGGTGCGATATCATACTTTTTAGATGGAGGGTTTGGTGACTTCAGCATAGAGAACTCCCAATTAGGACGAAACAGTTCAGGAATTGGGGGAGGTATTTCCTATAGAAGTGAACTGGGAGGGGAAGGGGACGTAACCCTTAAAGGTAGTTCTTTCATAGAGAATACTGCCTTTGGAGGAGCAGGGGGAATGCTCATTCAGTTACCGGACAAGTTCTCCAATACTCAGATTGATGTAGATAGTTGTCTTTTTGAGAAAAACGTAGCAGAGCAAAATGTAGGAGGTTTAGCCATTGATAGCGGATCGGATACACTTTTCGCCAATATTAATCGCTCCATTTTTACAAAAAATCAAGCTCCAGACTTTGGTGCGATGTATATACAGCAGACACAAGGAGAGCGTTCTGACGGTCAAATAAACATTGCGAATAGCCTATTTACAGAAAATAGTACCTTTGTAGGAGCTGCTATTGGAATATTTGCCTTCCCCGTAAGAATAACGAATTGTACTATTGCACTAAATGAATCCTCAGGCTTGGATCTCATTGGAGAAAGTGAACTTATCATACAAAATAATATTTTTCACAATCCCAACCGATTTGAATTTCGGGCCCTGGATAGCCTGGGCACCGTAATTTCACTTGGAGGAAACCTTAGCAGCGATGTGTCAATGGGTAATGTACTGGGTCCTGATGACCTTCAAGAAATCGATCCACTATTGATCCAGGAGGGAGAATTTAGCTATCGACTATCTCCTGAAAGTCCTGCACTAGATGCTGGTTTGCCCTCCGAAGAAAGTTATGAATCAGATCTGGCAGGTAATCCGAGAATACAAGGTAATGCCATAGATATAGGAGCTTTTGAGGGAAGTTTCGTAACATCTATTATTAAGAAATTGGCTAAATCATTGTCTCTTACTATTTATCCTAATCCCATACGCGATGTAGCCTATTTACGCTTAAATACATTTGCCACGAAGGAATTAATGGTTCAAATAGTAGATAATACAGGGAAAGTCGTTTACCATCAATTTCTTACTAACCCATCCCAATCCGATTCTTACCAGCTATCTCTCAAAGCGCTTCCAACAGGTAACTATCACGTGTTACTTACAGATGGCAATTCCTACTGGGTGAGAGCTATCCAAAAACTGTAAGCGATGGCAGAAGGGTAATCCTTCTACTATCAACCTGACAGAATATTTCGAGCGCTATTTTTCATGTGATGAATAGCGCTTGAAATTTTTTTATCCCTTGAAAAGGAAAAAATGTTTCCGCTACGTCTTATATGCAGCTACAGAAAATTGGAAGTAACACTATAGAAAACGGGAACAGGAAAGGATAAAAACTATCATTTTAACAATTTGAACAATTCTGGTATCCCAAATTTCGTTATGGCCATAAAATACGAACCCATACCATGAACAATCCGGATAACAAATTTTCGGGAAAAGACAGACGGCATCAGAATAAACTGAACAGCCGATATAGCTTCGATAACGCTATATATCCTGAGCACTGGCAAGAATTATCGGATGAAACATTGCTAAACCAATACCGGGAAAGTAATGATCAGTTGATTGTTTGTTACCTTATGCAAAGATATAAGGCTCCTATAGTTGCTATTAGTTACAGTTACCTGAAAGACGAAGATGCTGTAATAGATTTCACACAAGATCTATTTATTAAGTTGGTTGAACTTCTAAAGCACTGTGATGTGCAAAGATTTCAAAGCTTTCTGATAACTGTCGTAAAGAACAAGCACAAAGATGAATTAAGTAAGTTCAAAACTGTTAAGAACTATGAACAAAAGTTTAATCATCTAAACTCGATCGATGAAGAGGAAGACAGACATTTTCAAATGGATAATCCGCTTAAACCTGCCATCTTAAAAAGATTGAAGCAGAAAGGGAAACTATCCGAGATGGAATACTCATGTATTGCTATGCAGTTGAATGGCTTAAAATCAGGGGAAATTGCTGAACTCATAGATCCCTCTACGCTTAAATTAGGGAATGACGAACTACAAGGTATGACACTTCAAGAAATACTAAACATAAAGAAGGACAAAGTGTATGGAGCAATTGAACGTACACGAAAGAAACTTCGCAAAATCCTTCAAGAGGACTTTGGCGACTATTTCAAAGACTAATGACACAATAATGAAAGATACACAACTTAACCACGTTGAAACCTTTGATCCGAAATTGTCCCTCGAAGAGATGCTAGCGTATATTGATCAGTCCATGGATATGTCAAAACGGAAACGGGTGGAAGCCATCCTTTCAGAAAATCCTATCTATGCTGAAGCGGTTGCATCTTTACGTGGGACCATTGAACAGGATGATGCTTCCCGGGATTGGTTGCATCAAGTAGACTCAACCTTTAATCAAACGGTTGATACACAAGCGAAAATGTTGCGAATACCTACTGCTCCCAATTCCAGAAAGTCCGGAATATCTAAACGAATCTGGTTTATAACAACAGCCGCCGCAGTTATTATAGCTGCCCTGTCATTTGGAATCATGCAGTATTCACAACCTCCTAAAGAAGTACGGTTAGCGGAAGCATACTTAACCCACTACGTAGATCCTCTGGGGGTATTGTCGCAGGTAGAAGATCAGGCCTACGCATTGTATAACCAACAAAACTATGTCCAGGCTATCCCTTTATTAGAACAGTTGATCCTTGATGCCGAGCCTGGAAAACAGAATAAACTGAGGATGCTACTCGGAGTAAGCCATGTTCAGATCAAACAAGATGATGCCGCTATAGAATACTTTCGGCAGATCATAGACCATGGAGAAAGTATTTATGTCACTGCTGCAAAATGGTATATGGCCCTTGCCTTACTCAGGCAAAACGAAACGAAAGAAGGTAAACAATTGTTGGAGGAAATCGCCGCTAGCACCCAAACTGACCGTCAAACAAAGTTCTATGCTGAGAAGGCACAAGAATTATTGTTAAAACTTAATTGAATTTACAGCGCCCCTCTTGGATTCATGTACGAGCTCCATAACCTGAACCTTCCCCTCTGACATCTGTCAGGGGGTTTTTTTATTGCTTTGTGCTCAAGAGAAAGTCGATCTTGACATACTTTTTGGTAAATGGTTTTACAAATTAATTCAGGAATTTATTCATTTTAATATATGCCCTGAGGGCAGAACACGCTACTTTTATATGCCCTGAGGGCAGAACACGCTACCACGTGTTCCTACAATTTCTCTCCTCCAATTGTATCTGCTGAACCAAGACCGCACAACTATACAATCATTGCACACATATATTCAATATCGCTTATTTTACCGGGCTAATTTTCTTATATTATTTCTATACATCGAATATTCAAACGGTTTGTTATGAAGCAACGCTTTACACTTTTGGGAATAATACTTTTATGTATCCTTTGGTTTGAAATACCTCAAACTCATGCTCAAGTAAGCTTGGGACTTGCTTTACAATACCAACCTTTGGAAGAAAATCATGAAGCAGCGGGGTATAGATTTGGATGGGGAGGTGCATTAGAAGTCTTGAGTTCCCCCATTAAAGGGGAAATCCCCGTCCAGTTAATGGGGGGCATTCAGTTCAATTATCTCCATGGTGGGAGGGAACAAAGGGATATTCCTACCTTTTTACCTGATGAAGATGATATCAAAGCTATCGTTAAAAATTATCAGTTGGGGATACAAGGATTTGTAAGAATGGCAGCCCCTGAATATTTTAAGCTTAGACCGTATATAGACTTAATTGGAGGGATGGGATACTACGCCGTGGAGGAAACAATCAGAAGAAAAGGGATTCAATGGGATGGAGATGAGCGAACGGTTGATAATTTTGTGGTGACTCGGAATTTTAAGCCCAGGATTGGGGCAGGAACGGGATTACTATTGCAAGTTTCTAATTATATCGATCTCGATATCAGGGTCAGCTATCTACACACAGGTAAAATCGATCATGTAGACCTTGAAAGTGTGGAAAATGATGGAGAGTTTATAGAATATGATATCAATCGGACTCGAGTTAATCCCTGGAATTTTCAGGTAGGAGTGAGGGTGTTGGTGGAATAGGCGATTGTAAGACCACAGACGATGGACGACAGACGATAGTTAGACCGCAGACGATGGACGATGGCTAGACAGCAGACGACGGACCACAGAAATGTGTTTAACAATTCAGCAATGTAACAATATCTCAATTTAACAATACATCACAATATAGCCATCCTACAATTCTCATAATCAAATCTCACCCTGTCTTCGTCTTCGATACATAAACATATAAACCATCAAGCCCACTACAAGGATAGCAATGATGC
Organism: uncultured Bacteroidia bacterium; assembly: GCA_964652565.1. Taxonomy (GTDB): domain Bacteria; phylum Bacteroidota; class Bacteroidia; order J057; family J057; genus JBCCTX01. Next base: position 23,106 of record CAZZEC010000023.1, on the reverse strand, counting down.
CCTGGATTAACCAAGGCGTTTTACCCAATAACACCTTGGGATTAGCAAGTTCCAGGGAAGATTGGTCTCCGGTAGAAACAAATGCTGCCCAGTAAAAGGGATAAGTATCTATTCCACTGGTATTCTTCAGGTAGGTTAATTTAGCTTGACGAAGTGATTCAGATTTGGTTAGTCCCTGTTTTAATCCTCGATAAAATTCTGGTAGAATATCATTAATCGTAACTCTATCTGGCGCCTGCCAAAGGCTCGTAACTAATGCTGGACATCCTGCATAGGCGAAAGCTCTGGCCAAACTCATCAGGCCTTCTCCTTTTTGGTAACGTCCCAGTCCGGTTTCACAGGCTCCTAATACTGCCAACTGGGCTTTGAGTATCATGGCATAAAGCTCATATGCATAAAGATAATCGTCTTCCTTTTTACTCAGTTCGGTGAATGCCAGCCAGGAATACAAATGTGCTGTATCCATTTGACCGTGTGTAGCAAAATGCAAGATCCCGTATTCGCCTGCTATCTCCTTAAACCTTTCTTCTGTAGCATCTTTTCCATACAAATATTCTCCCTCAACCATATCATCAATCAACTCCAATCCTTCTTCATTGGGAATCTGTGATAAAGGATATGTACTGGCATAGGTAAAATCAGGAGCAACTCCCAAACATTTCAAGGGCTTGTCAGGTTTATCATGCTTGTTTTGAAAGTGTATCGTAGCAGAAAAATCATAGCTCATGGGGTAATCATAGACCATAAAATTGCGTCTGCTCTCTTCGTTGGGCTGTGATTGATCAATCAGTACTTCCAGGGGAATATGCGAGATAGGCCCATCAGGAACGATATACAGCGCAGTCTCAGCAGGTAACTTGTTCCGTAAGGGAGCCATGATGTTCTGATATACCTGATAGGCATGGGCATCAAATGTTTTCCAGCTTTCTGATATATTGTTGCCAAAGTCGGTAGATACTAATATTCCTTCCAAAGCTGACAAATGATATTCCAGTGTAGTATCGATCTTGGTCTGAAGTAAGTCCATTTCGCCTTGGGTAATGAAAAACGTGTAGAGGTATTCATCCCCATAAAAATATTCTATCCAGGCTTCCTTTTCTTTGAGTCCCTGTTGAACATCCTCAATTGTTGCCACCTGCACGTCATACTTCAATTGATAGTAGCGTGGATAATCTGCTTCCAATCGTTCGAGAAGTCTTCGTCGCTCCAATTTTCGTTCATTAAGCGTAGACTCCCATTCCACGATTTGTGGCTGATTGGGACTATCCTTAGCACGTTCTGTTTCTATATTTCGTTCGTAATTGGCAATTTCTAGCTGGAGGTTTCGCTCTATGTTGCGTAGTTCTTCGGGAATGTCCGCTTCTGTCCGTGCCTGAGACTGATTGATGGATTCCCAGAGCACCCAGGCCTTGCTCTTCTCAGCAAACTCAAATGCTCGGTGTAGATAAGCTGGATCTTCGGTAAGTTCATAAAGATGTCTGGCAGTACCAATGGCATGCTCATAATAAGTTCGACTGCGTGCTTCCGCACGTAATTTAGACGTCTCATAGTTGTAGCTCAACCTCAGTCTTTCTTCCAATTCATCCAACAACTCATAATGCTCCAGTGCTAATATCTGAAAACTCGTATCTGGGGTTTCAGAATCTTCTATTTGCCTGAGTACTTCTGCTTTCCCTCCCAAGGCATACAGCAGCTCCATGTCGTTGAAAAGGAGGGAATCAGGAGGAGATGTATAGTTATCTGTAGGATGAAAATCGGGAATGGCCCGTTGTAGTGCCTCCTGATAATAGCCTAATGCTTGAGTGTATCTTTGCTCCTCAGCATACAGATCCCCTAACATACGAAATGCCTTTGCAGATAGAGGATTTTCAGGACGTCTGTAGTTTTGTTCCCCTAATTGAATGGCGCGTCTGAAATACTGATCTGCGAGGGTAAACTTTCCCAGTTCCTGGTTGATCAATCCTAGTTGGATATATGCTTCTCCCTGTTGGCGAAGGGTTGTGGTGGGAATTTTTTGGTAAACGTTTAATGCTTTATTTACAGATTCAAGTGCTTTATCATAATCATTTATCTCCAAGTAGGCTAATCCAGAGTTAAGCCGTAATGAACCTGAAATAGTTGCAGGAATGTTACTGAGTTCAGAACCTTTGTTATTAATTGCTATTGCTTCTTCATAATTTTGCTGTTCTAACTTTATCGCACCTTTTAACAAATAGTAACCTGCAATGTACTTTTCTGATACTTTGTGTTGCAAGGCATAGTTGATGGCTTCATCAACATAAATGAGCGCTTCTTCATAAGCACCCAATTTTTCGTAATGCTGTCCTAGGTTAGGATAGGCTGTAACGTATAGAAAGCGATCAATAGCAGCAACATTGATTGAGTCTGAAAAGTATTCTTTTAACTCTTCAACATATGTTTTCCCATCTAATAGTGCTTGTGCAGCATAGTTTTGGAACCCCAGTATTTGTAGGTTCTTAAACTTGATATAATAAAACCAGCAAAATATATGGCTAAAACTATTTATATTTTCAAAGTTTTTTGACTTTTCAATGAATTCATCCGTCTTATTTACAGCTTTTTCTCTATTATGTAGAAACTCTCCATAAACGTCTAGTTGATTTTGTGTAGAAAAGAGCCAGCATCCAAAATCTTGGTTTTCGAATGAATACAACTCGATATCTTCTAAATACCGTAAAGTAGAATCAGGTTCATTTTTTGCCTTTAAAATTTTAACTTTACTGATAATATCGTCTCCACAAATAGATTGACTATAGCAATACTTAAATGTAAAAAATGAAAATAGATATAGTCCAATCAAGTATTTTGCAAGCATTTTCGAGATATTTTAGGTTGCTTATCTAACCCAGGTTGGAGGATCTTCTCCCAAAGGGTCACCGGTATCCTTTTCTGAAGGGGTATTAACGAGGTAAAGCCTTCCCGTTACACATAACGTTTCAGGCTGAGTCATGATTATTACAGGTTCATTCAATCTACTGGATAATATTTCTACATCATCCCCAATTCTGTGATACCAAACCACGCGAATCATAACAGGGACCCTATTCTTAAAAGGAATGGATTCACTATCCTCATGATGTGGTATTTCAGGGTATTCTTTCTGTCCATCCTCTATTACTACCTCACTATACTTTTCATCGGCAGTCTCTTCTCGTAATCGTTTGAAATTGAATTTTTTATATACCCCAGTGACAATTGGTGTACCAATGACCTGAAACTGGAATTTATTTTCCTCCAGTTCTGTAACTACTAACTTGGGAGGATCTTCCCTTTTTGAACCAGATATACAGGTAGATGGAAACTCCACTACCGTCTCTTTTGGAGATGTAGGATCAGTTGTTGACATTTTTCCGAAAATTAATTTAAATAATTTTTTAAAAAAGCTGACGATAGCTTTCCAAATGGAAATGAAAAAAGTTTTCATAGCTGTGCAGCTATTGTTTCAGTTGCTTACACCGTGTAAGCTCCAGTTATATGAATCAAAACCAAGGTAATGACGCTCAAGTCCTTGGAGTTCCGTTTATACGAATATTGGAAGCGTTTAGGGCATCGTATAATCAAAGATATCCAAATGTTTTGATTTGTGCAATAGGGTCAATTCCACTAACATTCACTATAGGTCGTACCCCTTTTTGTTCACTCCCTTTTGTGGAATTGAGATCAGCCCAGTAAATATCCCTTTGCTTCATATATTTTCCAGGTTATCCAAGTAATCTTTTAGCCCTTCTTCAGCCATAAGAATCAATTCTTCATCTCCACTTGCTTACTGAAAAGATCGAATGTATTCTCTCCTTTTTAACTGATCTAGATATAATCTTAAGGATCGCTCAATCAATATATTTTTAGGAAGCCCTCATTTCTCCGAAAATTCATTAAGGCGTTGCATCACATCCTCAGGTAAAGTACTTGTAAACGTAATAGGTTGAGGCATATTAGATTTATATTTATAAAATATACGTACAAATCATACATATATTTTTGCAATATTGATGCTACGGTATTTAATCGTGCATAATTCAGTGGTTTGAGATCTCCCAATCTCTCTTTATCTTGAACAGAAGCTTTATTAAGAACCTAAAACTACATCGTAATGAAATACTCAATACATGCTGTGATGGGCTGTTTGCTCATTGCTATAGGAATGATTTCGGAGGGTTTGTATGCACAACGTATCACACCAGCTACCGGAGAAACCCTTACCTATGATGATTCTTTATATAACAAACTTCACTATCGATTGGTAGGCCCATTTCGTGGAGGCCGCTCTGCTGCTGTTACGGGAGTACCTGGAAAACCGACCTTATTTTACATGGGATCTACGGGTGGAGGTGTGTGGAGAACAACAGATGGGGGTTCTACCTGGGAAAATATTTCGGATGGATACTTTGGTGGATCTGTGGGTGCTGTCGCGGTTAGTCAGAGTGATAATAATGTCATATATGTAGGGGGGGGTGAAAAAACAGTTCGCGGCAATGTTTCTCATGGCTATGGCATGTGGAAGAGTGTCGATGCAGGTAAAACATGGAAACAAACGGGACTAGAAAACACGCGTCACATCCCTCGACTGGCCATACATCCTGATAATCCTGATCTGGTCTATGCGGCAGTAATGGGAGATTTGTATCAATCTACAGAAGAGCGGGGAGTATATCGCAGTAAAGATGGGGGAAATACCTGGGAACGGGTTCTTTTTGCCAATGAAGATGCTGGTGCAGTAGATCTTTGTATGGACCCCAATAATCCTCGGGTATTATATGCCAGTACCTGGCGTATACGTCGCACACCTTACAGCTTAAGCAGTGGTGGGGAAGGTTCGGGACTTTGGAAAAGTACAGACGGTGGGGACACCTGGACAGAGATTTCGAGAAAACCAGGGTTACCAAAAGGAACACTGGGTATCATAGGTGTATCTGTTTCTGCAGCCAATTCGAATCGAGTATTTGCGATCATGGAAGCAGAAGAGGGCGGGGTATTCCGTTCGGATGATGGAGGCGAAACCTGGAAGAAAACGAATACCAGCCGATCCCTTCGTCAGAGAGCCTGGTACTATACGCGTATCTACGCGGATACTCAGGATGAAGATGTAGTCTATGTTCTCAATGTATCCTACCACAAATCTACCGATGGTGGAGAAACCTTTGAAGCATCCAATGCTCCACATGGCGATCATCACGATCTTTGGATTGCTCCTGAAGATCCCCAACGAATGATTATCGGAGACGATGGAGGCGCACAAATCACCTATGATGGCGGTGAGAATTGGTCTACCTATTACAATCAACCTACGGCACAATTCTATCGCGTGGTAACAGATGATGCATTTCCTTATCGCATCTATGCTGCTCAGCAGGATAATTCAACGATACGCATACGTCATCGTGTGGATGGAGGTAGCATTGGTGAGCGGGACTGGGAGCCTAGTGCTGGAGGAGAAAGTGCGCATTTAGCCCCCGATCCTGAAAATGAGGACGTAGTTTATGGAGGGAGTTATGGGGGATATCTCACGCGTGTTAATCACGCTACCAGTGAAAGGCGTGCGATCAATGTATGGCCTGATAACCCTATGGGTTATGGTGCTGAGGGCATGAAATATCGCTTTCAATGGAATTTCCCTATCTTTTTCTCTCCGCATAATCCCGACAAACTATACACAGCTTCCAATCACTTACACGTGTCTTATAACGAAGGGCAAAGCTGGGAATTGATCAGTCCCGATCTGACAAGAAATGATTCGAGCAAACTCGTTACCTCTGGTGGTCCCATAACACAAGATAATACAGGTGTAGAATACTACTGTACCATTTTTGCTACTTGCGAATCTCCCTATGAAGAAGATCTACTATGGACAGGATCTGACGACGGATTATTTCACGTAAGTAAAAACGGCGGCGACAACTGGGAAAATGTTACGCCCAGCAATTTACCCGAATGGATGATGTTCAACAGTATTGATCCCGATCCTTTTCGGGAAGGTGCGTGTTATGTTGCAGGAACTAGATATAAGTTAGGAGATTTTCAGCCTTATCTCTATCATGTGACAAATTATGGGAAAAGCTGGAGAGAAATTACCAGTGGCATTGATGAGGAGCACTTTACGCGCGTGGTGAGAGCAGACCCCAAGCGGGAGGGACTTCTGTATGCAGGTACAGAAACGGGCATGTATATTTCATTCGATGATGGCAACAGTTGGAAACCCTTTCAGCTCGATCTTCCCCTTGTACCTATTACGGATCTTGCTTTAAAAAACGATAATCTGGTCGTAGCTACTCAAGGACGGAGTCTGTATATCATTGATGACCTGACTCCTCTACACCAATTAGATAATACTGTGGCTGAGGCTTCCTACTATCTATATCAACCCATGCCTAGCTATCAAATGTCTGGTGGAGGGGGATATCAATCTAAAACTGCCGGAGAAAATCATCCTGGCGGAGTGATGACCTATTACTACCTGGCTGATCATCCTGATACGATGAAGGTAAGATTGGACTATCTGGAAATGAATGGGGAAGTGATTAAAACTTTTTCTACTGATCCGGAAGAAGATCAGGAAAAACTGGAGGTTTCAGCAGGGATGAACCAATTCAACTGGAATATGCGATATGCAGATGCCAAGCGATTCGACGGACTCATCATGTGGGCTGCTGGGACTTCGGGTCCAAGAGCTGTTCCCGGCACATACAAAGTTCGTTTGACAGTAGGCGAGGAATCCATGGAACAGGAATTTGACATTCTAAAGGACCCCCGTTCGGAATCTTCTCTGGAAGACTTACAGGCTCAATTTGACTTTCTGATGAAAGTGAGAGATAAAGTTTCGGAGACACACCAAACGATCATCGACATCCGCGACGTACGTGATCAAATGAAGCAGCTCACACAGCGTATTAAGGAAGATAGCACTTACAAGGATATTGTCAAAGCGTGTACATCGCTGGATGAAAAAATGACACAAATCGAAAATGAACTGTATCAGACCAAGAATAAAAGTCGACAGGACCCATTAAATTATCCCATTAAACTCAACAACAAGCTAGCACATGTAGGATCACTGTCAAATGTAGGTGATTATCCTCCTACAGATCAGGCAGAAGCATTTTATCGGGAAATGAGTACAAAAATCGACGATCAGATTCAGCAATGGGAAAAACTAAAAGGAGAGGAATTGCCCAAGATCAATCAGATGGTGAGAGATAAGCAGGTGGATGCGATCATGGTCAAGCAGACTGCTGTGAAAAATCAATAAGTGCGGAATTAATTCCGCACTTATTGATTTTTATGGCTTAATGTCTCAAGATAAATTTTATTACGAAAAGCAAACAAATACCTAGCTTATAAAAGCTTGACTTACAATTTTTTACAAAATGATGTGCCTCTCAACTACAAAAAGGATACGATCCTTAAGAGAATTGTCCATTTGGTTTTTTAACAAAATCTATTATATTTATAAACTACCTACCAATAAAAAACAACAAACTATGACATTAACATTTAATGAACTTCGCAAAATCAAAGACAGCCTGCCCGATGGAAGTATGCGAAAGATCGCCCAAGAATTGGGGGTAAGTGTGGATACCGTCAGAAATTATTTTGGAGGTGAACACTATGATAGAGGCGATTCAGTTGGCTTCCATATCGAACCTGGTCCCGACGGGGGAGTGGTTCACGTCCCAGATTCCAGAATAATCGCGATGGCCAGAAAATTGAGCTACGAAACTGGTCAAGCCTAGAACACCCAAACTCATACTACTACGAAATCTCCGGAGGATGTCTGACCTGTACAGCATCCTCTATTTTTATCACTCTCCCTCCCAATTCATGCTTCGTTTCACAGCTTTTTGCCAACCTTTATAATGCTTTTCTCTATCTACGTCAGGCATGGCAGGTTCATACACTGCTCCTGCTCGCCAAGTCTGATTGAGCGCTTCTTGTTTCCAATAATTAACCCCTAATCCTGCCAGAAATGCTGCTCCCAATGCAGTAGTTTCTACGATTGCTGCCCTTTCAACAGGTTTACCCAAGATATCTGCCTGAAACTGCATCAAAAACCTGTTGTGTGTTGCTCCCCCATCCACTCTCAGCGTTTTGAGCGGGGTTCCTGCATCCTGCTCCATCGCATTGATTACATCTCTTGTCTGATAGGCGAGAGATTCAAGGGTAGCCCTCACCAAATGCGCTTTTGTAGTTCCCCGGGTAAGCCCAAGTATGGCCCCCCGTGCATACATATCCCAATATGGAGCGCCCAATCCTACAAAAGCAGGCACGACGTATACTCCATCGGTATCTTTTACTTTTTGTGCAAAATATTCAGAGTCAGCAGCTTCGTCAATCAATTTGAGACCATCTCTCAACCATTGAATGGCAGCTCCTGCGACAAAAATACTCCCCTCCAGCGCGTAGTATACTTCATCACCTATACCCCATGCAATGGTAGTTAACAGCCCGTGTTTTGAGGCAACGGCCTGCTTACCAGTATTCATCAATAAAAAGCATCCCGTGCCATAAGTATTTTTACTCATTCCCGGACTAAAACAGGCTTGGCCAAACAACGCTGCCTGCTGATCACCGGCAACACCTGCAATAGGAATCTCTACCCCACTGAACCATTTAGCTTCGGTGTACCCAAAAATACCACTTGAGGGTTTGACTTCAGGTAATATCGAGCGCGGGATGTCTAATTCTTCCAAAATTTTAGTATCCCATTCGAGCTGTCGAATATTGTATAGGAGCGTCCTGGAGGCATTAGAATAATCTGTAACATGTGCAGCGCCTCCACTCAGATTCCAAATCAGCCAAGTATCAATCGTCCCAAAGCACAGGTTATTGATATCCAACTCTTTCTTATTCTCCCGAAGATAATCAAGCAGCCACTTCACTTTTGTTCCAGAAAAATATGCATCAATGACCAGCCCTGTATGCTCCCTTATATATTCTTCCCATCCATCCTTTTTGAGTTGATCACATATATCAGCAGTTCGTCGATCTTGCCAAACAATTGCGTTGTACACAGGCTTCCCCGTGCGTTTGTCCCAGATAACGGTTGTCTCACGTTGATTAGTTATTCCAATAGCAGCTATCTGTGTGGTATTGATTCCTGTTTGATCAAGCACTTGTCGTGCTACAGCCATCTGAGAACGAAGTATTTCTTCGGCGTCATGCTCTACCCATCCCGCTTTGGGAAATATCTGTGTAAATTCCTGTTGAGCAACTCCGATAATGCGACAGTCATGGTCAAATATCAATGCCCGGGAACTGGTTGTCCCCTGGTCAAATGCGAGTATATACTTATCCTGCATGGTTGGGATACGTGGTTAAGGTTGTAGTAGTAGTCTTTTTACAATATATTATCCATTGCCAAATTCTAGGCTGGTTGCATGTACATTTCTCGCCTCAATGCTATGATCTCTTCACTGGCTATGTAATCATCAAAATCCATCAGCTTATCAATCGTTCCATTGGGAGTGAGTTCAATGATGCGATTTGATACTGTTTGCATAAACTCGTGGTCTTGAGAATGCATAATGATCATTCCCTGGTATTCGATAAGAGAATTATTAAACGCGGTAATGGTTTCGAGATCCAGGTGATTCGTCGGTTCATTTAACAGTAACATATTGGGCTCCTGGAGCATCATCCTGGAAATCATACATCTCACTTTTTCACCTCCTGACAAAACATTACCCTTTTTGAGAGATTCTTCCCCAGAAAAAAGCATTTTACCCAAAAATCCTCTAACATAAGCTTCTTCCTTATTCGTAGAATATTGTCTTAACCAATCAATCAAATTTAGGTCTGCATCAAAATATTCGGAAGCATCACTCGGTAAATAGGACCAGGTAATCGTTACCCCCCATTTATAGGAACCTTCATCAGGTTCAATATTTCCTGCAAGGATTTCAAAAAAACGTGTGATTGCCAATGGGTTCTTTGACATAAGGGCTATTTTATCACCCTTATTCACTTCAAAATTAATATTCCCAAAAAGCGTATCATCTCCTAATTTTGCTCCCATTTTACTCACTGAAAGGACTTGCTTTCCTGCCTCACGCGAGGGTTTAAAGATGATTGCGGGATACCTACGCGTAGAAGGTTGTATGTCTTCTAAGGTAAGCTTTTCCAATAGTTTTTTCCGGCTAGTTGCCTGCTTGGACTTCGCAGCATTTGCACTAAATCGTTCAATAAAAGATTGAAGTTCCTTTCGTTTATCCTCAACTTTTTTGTTCTTTTCTGCGCGCTGACGAGCAGCGAGCTGGCTAGAGTGATACCAGAACGAATAGTTCCCAACATATTGTTTAATTTTCCCAAAGTCAATATCCACAATATGAGTAGAAACTGTATCGAGAAAGTGTCTATCGTGAGAAACTACTATCACTGTATTCTTAAAGTCCTCCAAAAAATTCTCCAACCAACTGATCGTTTCAATGTCCAGATCATTGGTAGGCTCATCGAGCAGGAGGATGTCAGGATTTCCAAACAAAGCCTGTGCAAGCAGTACCCTCACTTTTTGAGTACCATTAAGTTCATCCATCTTTTTGTGATGGAGTGTTTCTTCAATCCCGAGATTTGAAAGAAGTTCTGCTGCATCACTCTCTGCATTCCAACCATCCATGTCTTCAAATGCCGCACTTAGTTCACCAGCTCTTATCCCGTCTTCGTCACTGAAGTCAGGCTTAGCATATATTGCATCAAGCTCGGATTTCACTTCCCATAGTTGTTCATTGCCGCGAATAACTGTTTCAAGTACATTGTACGCATCGTATGCATTGTGATCCTGTTTAAGTACACTCATTCTCTCACCAGGCGTCATGATGATCTGCCCTGAAGTTGGATCAACTTCACCAGATAATATTTTAAGAAAAGTCGATTTCCCTGCACCATTTGCACCAATTACCCCATAGCAATTGCCCGGCGTAAACTTGACATTGACGTCTTCAAACAATGTCCTTTTTCCAAATCGCAGCGAAAGATTGGATGCTTCAATCATAGGTTAACACATATTATTGTACCAGGATCATCGAAAATAAAGATGTTCACTATAGCAATGATCCGGATGGAACTTTTACAAAATTTATTTACACAAAGGTAGTCAATTTATAGACAATTAGAGAACTTTTTAGGAAGGGTAAGTTCTTAAGATAGTAGGTAAGATTTTATTAAAAAAATACCATATATCGGCGACTTAAAAATGACAAGACTATCCAAAAAAGAAAAATTTATTTATATTTGGTATTATCAAATCAAATAAATATTAATTCGAATAAAAATATATAAGGACCGGCTTTAGGTTGGGTTTGTTTATTAGGGTAGCCTCACGGCTACCCGTTTTTCATTTATACTTATATTTTACCAATCGGCCCTTGAAAAACATCCTTCTATGCAGAGACGAGGATTCAACTATCTATCAATCCATATTTTCGGATAGTTTGTAATAATAATATCTTTTTATGTTAGGAATTATTCTCAGTATTGCAGGGCTTAT
>CAZZEC010000023.1:0-11509 GCA_964652565.1 uncultured Bacteroidia bacterium | reverse complement strand
ATTATGATTAATAGTTGGTATATTTGAGTAATTTATTTAACGATAAACGAATAAATACACATTGGTAAATCTCAGAATAGAATAATGCCCAATAGCATTCGTTAAAGTCTGGTAATTAGACGAATAAATAATTCTGAGAATTGTATAACTCCCGTTGTTTTGATCCTGAATATGAAAGGCCAGACTCAAACATATCGAATACTGACGCTAGAAAAATTCAACTATATATATTTGGGTATTTTTGTGCTTGTGATGGGGAATTTGAATTTTTGGCCTCATGTGAAAGCGATACCTTGGATTGAATTAATATTAAGGCCGCTTATCATGCTGTCTTTGGGGATTTTTTATTTGATTCACATGCCCCGCAATTTTCAAAGAAAGCAAGTAGTCTTTGGACTAGGAGTAGCACTTGCTTTCATAGGTGATATTATTTCAACGTTTGATTCAGGATTCCTATTTTATGTATTAATCGCATGTTTTCTACTATCTCAAATTTGCTACAGCTTCGCATTTTATCAGGAAGGTTCCGGGTGGCTAAAAAAACATCCTTATGTCATTGTTTTCTTTATTCTGTATGCGTTATTGCTACTATCTGTTTTATGGAAAGGGCTAGGGGATTTAAAGATTTTGTCTATTTTCTACTCTTTTATCCTCGTAAGTATGGGAGCTTTTGCACTGAACAGAAAGGAGACGGTAACCCAAAAAAGTTATATCCTGGTATTAAGTGGTGCTATCCTCTACATAATTTATGAAAGCCTTGTTGCTATTAATAAATATAGTCAAGACCTTCCTTACGAAGGTATCAGTATTATGAGTATCTATATGATAGCTCAATACGGCTTGGTGATAGGATTTTTGGACAATCAGTATTCAGAAGAGTCTATCGGTTGAAAATTAATAGGTTCTCATTCTTTACAAGAACACTCCCTAGTAACTATTCATTTTCATTACTACTAACAGGGCTTCTACCAGAAGTGCTGAGTTTTTAGCCGCCTTCGAAATAAATTCATTGAAATCCACACTTGCAGAATCATCTGCACTGTCGCTTATACTTCTAATCACGAGAAAAGGAATGCTATGCTGATAACATATTTGTCCTATTGCAGCCCCCTCCATTTCTACTGCATCTGCCTGATATCTCTGCTCAAGCCATTCTTTTTTATCTTTATCGGCTACAAATAAATCTCCACTCACGATAAGTCCCTGCTTTATGTTGGCGCGCTGATCATCTGGTCTCTGTAAATCTAAATCCGTCAATACCCTGTCTGCATATTCAACTAATAATGAATCACTGTGAAAAACCAGGGGATTTTTCTGACCATTCATAGGGTTGATAGTCTGCATATCTTCGAACCCTGACGGGTATTGATATCCCATATCGTGATAGGTCACCCTGTCTCCAATAACTACATCTCCTGGTAATAAATCGTCGTCAATGGCACCTGCAATTCCTGTGAAAATAATAGCCTCGGGATGATAGTGTTCTATCAGCGTAGTGAGCACCATCGCAGTATTCACCTTTCCTATTCCACTTTTAGCCACTACGACTTTCATCCCATTTAATTTTCCCTTTGTGAAGGTCAACCCCAAATGCTCATGGGAACTCGCACCTTTCATGTTAGGGAGTATTTGATCAATTTCCTCATCCATGGCTCCTACAATACCAATGATAGAGCGTTTGGGGGTATCTGCACCTGAAATAATGAGCAAAAGCACACCCATTATGAACAGTCTTACTACATAACTCTTATGACTGGGATTCATAGAACAAAATTAATATTTCAATTAGGAGATGGTAAACAACACCTAAATAAATGGCATACCTAATATTTTACCAAAAGATAGAACAAGATTGTGCTCATTACATATTGGAATGTGTATAATTTACTCTGTATCTGCTTCTATATTCTATTCTCTTCTCATTTTGACGAAACACCTGAAAATCCATATATTGATATAGTTCACGCATTCAACACCAATTTTGATCTATGAAATTATCGCAAAAACTACTATTACTATGGATGGCATGCTTGTTCATATTCACATCTACGCATGCACAAGAACAACCTGCAGCCTTACCAGAACTCCAAAATATACCAGATGCCAGTCCTCGAAATGTCATATTCATATTAAGCGACGATCACCGCTGGGATTTTATGGGCTTTATGAATAAAATCCCCTGGCTGGAAACCCCTAATATGGATAGAATGGCACGTGGAGGGGCTCATTTTCCCAATGCCTTTGTTACCACTTCTCTTTGTTCTCCCAGCCGTGCCTCTATACTTACAGGTATGTATTCACATAGCCATACTGTAGTTGATAACCAGGCACCAGATCCTGGCAATCTCATCTACTTTCCTCAATATCTTCAGGAATCAGGCTATGAAACAGCATATATTGGCAAATGGCATATGGGAGATGCTAATGATAGTCCCAGACCGGGGTTCGATCATTGGGTAAGTTTTAGAGGACAGGGAGTTTACTACAATCCGACCCTTAATGTAAATGGTAAGCGCCTCGAATATGGAGACTCTACCTACATGACAGATCTTCTTACACAATTTGCGATGGAATGGCTGCAAGAACGAGACAATGAGAAACCTTTCTTTATGTATCTATCTCACAAAGCTGTTCATGCAGAATTTGCACCTGCCAAGCGGCATAGAGGTAGCTATGCGGAAGAGCCGCTGATCTATCCTCCTTCGTATCGCACATCTGACCAACAAGTCCGTGGGAAACGCAATTTTGGTGCAGGCGGCCCAGATGCAACCATTCCCAATGCAGAACCTGCTCAATCGAAATTGTACTATGGACCTGGAAGAGCTCCTGACTGGCAAAAAATGCAAAGGGAAAGTTGGCATGGGGTGGATTACATGTATCATGGCCAAATTCCTTTTGATGACTTTTTCCGTAGATACTGCGAAACACTGAGAGGGGTAGATGAAAGTATCGGTACAGTGATGGATTACCTGGAAGAATCGGGCTTAGCAGAAAATACATTGGTGATTTATATGGGAGATAACGGATTTTCTTTTGGAGAACACGGCCTGATCGACAAGCGTCATTTTTATGAAGAATCAGCTAAAGTACCCTTTTTGGCATACTGTCCCAATCTTATTGAAGGAGGGCAAACCATTGAAAAAATGGTACAAAATATAGATATCGCTCCTACTGTGCTGGAAATGGCGGGGCTTAATGCGCCTGATTACATGCATGGCAGCTCCATGGCTCCCCTCTTTTCGAACCCCAATGCAGAATGGAGGGATCGCATATTCTACGAGTATTACTGGGAATACGACTTCCCCCAAACCCCAACGATGCACGGAGTGCGCACCGATCGTTATAAGTACATCCGCTATCACGGCATATGGGATACCAATGAGTTTTACGACCTTCAGGAAGATCCCGATGAGATGAACAACCTCATCGCGAGTCCCGAACACCAGGAATTGATCAAAGAACTTGCCGGAGACATCTACGATTGGCTGGAATCTACCGATGGCTTACAGATTCCCTTGAAAAGAACGATCAAGACACGGTATGGTGATCATCGGAATAGGGGGATATATTGAGAAATTTAATGTAAATACTCATAATTTAATATCCTCAATATTGAGGATAAAAGAATAAATAAATTCAACGATTGAATCGATATCAAAATCATTTTAGTTTTATCAAGTAATCATTTCAACAAACCAACAAATTGTCATGGAAAGTTTAAAGGTAAAGGTAATAGTTTCTAAAGTCCAGACGGGCGACTTACAGCATCAATACTTAATTGATTCCATAAAAGTGGGAGATATTGAATTATTCTCAAACGCTAATCAGCAAGTAAGCATTCTAGTTCCCGAATGGAATAGTTTATCGCTAGAAGTAACACATTCTACTTCAAAAGTAGAACTCAGCCGCTTTTCATCGGGCGATGACTCTACTTCTGATGATGATGATAATGATCCGATAAAACCTGGAGAACCCACAAATAACGAGGGCGTTACATTGCCGGATTAATTACTCCTATTGTTCTTGATGTACAAAATATAAAGCCCGAATCTATGACCATGCTTAGGACGCGTTCTAAGCATGGTATATTTCTCTCGTAATTTTTGTTGCGAATATTAAAATTGCCAAATGATTAAATTTACTAGCTCGCAAAGCAATATGCTTTTTCGGTTTTGCATGAAGACAGTTATGATATTGTTCCAATATCATATATGGTTAATGCCGTTAATGGTAATAAGTCAACACAGAGATATTGATAGTTTACTAATACACCATTTAACAGTCGATAAAGTGGATTCTACTCTAGTGGAAATGCTCAATGATTCATCTTGGGAGTACCGAGAGAATGGAGACACAACACAAGCTTTACGCTTTGCTCGAACCGCGCTTGCAATTGGTGAAAAAATTGACTGTAAGCTATGCATGTCTTCCAGTTTTAACAGAATGGGGAACATTTATGAAATGCAGGGTAGATATCAATCTGCACTGGAAATGTATCAACAGGCTCTTGAAATAGATTCAAGTAAAAATTTCACCTATGGAATTGCAAGGTCTAACTATCAAAAAGCAGTAATTTACAAGTTATTAGGTGACTACCCAGCGTCTATCAAATACAGTAAAAGGGCTACTGACCTGTTTAGGCAAATAGCAAAACCTTTGCTTCAAGCTAGATCACTAGTACTTACTGGGGATGGACATAAACTGGCAGGAAAATATGAGGCTTCCTTTAAGAATTACTATGAAGCATTAAACATATATCAAGAAAAAGCTAAATGGAAGGATGTAGCTATCTTGTATAATAAATTGGGATTGCTATATCGAAGAATGAATTTGAGAGAATCCGCAAAGAAAATGTTTGAGGATGGATTATCTTTGCTTGAAAGCCTGAATAACAATGACTTAGAAACAAAAGCTCAATTGTTCAGTAATATTGGGAGTGTATACAATGATTTAGATCAATATGATAGTGCAATCATATATCACTTTAAAGGTCTCAAATTAAAAGAACGTTCAGACGACATTATATCAAAAGGTATCTCTTATCACAATATAGCTTATGTCTATTACAACCTTGGTAAAATAGATTCTGCGAAAAAATTTCATGCGCAAAGTTTAAATATCAGAAAAGTCAGCAAAGACATACCTGGCTTAGCAGAGTCGTATCATTTGGATGGTTTGATCTATAAAGCTCAGGGAAGATATAAGGAAGCTTTGAACAGTCTCAACGCTAGCCAAATGCTAGCTACGCAAACCCAAACTCCCAGACTTTCCATCAACGTACTAAGGGATTTAGGAGATGTTCAATATGTATTAAATGAGCCAGAATTGGCAGCAGATTATTACAAGGAAGCAACGGTACTAAGAGATAGCCTGGAAGCCAGTGAAAATCTGGCTATGGAGTTTGAGCGTTTTTATATTGAAAGCCAGACAAAAAATCTATTATTAGAAAAAGAAGTATTCTTACAAAAAGAGAAAACAGCTCGAAAGAATCTCCAAATATATGCCGTAAGTGGAGCAACCATTCTTCTGATGATCATTTTCTTTACTATTCTTAGAGGAAACAAACAAAAGCAACGAGCATTACTCTCAGAAAAGAATGAAGAAATTTCCAGGCAAAAGATTGATACGATGCTGAATCTTCAGGAATTAAAAATTATGAATGCGATGGTAACGGGACAAGATGAAGAACGCAGACGCATTTCCAGAGAATTGCACGATCATATTGGTAGTCTCCTCTCCATGACACAAATGCAATTTCAAGCTTTAGAGGAAAGATATGAGAAACTTGAACAATATAATCAAGCGCAACATCATAAAGTTAACCAATTATTAAACGAGGCTTGCGACTCAGTCAGAGATTTATCCCATAAGATTGGAGACAAACTACTGATGAACTTGGGTCTTATTCCTGCGATAGAAGATTTAATTGGCATCATTAACTCCGGAGGTCAAATACGTGCAGATCTATATGCATTTCAAATGGAGACACGACTGCCCAATCATATTGAATTTCATACGTTTAAAATTATTCAAGAGCTAATTGCCAATACCTTAAAACACTCAAAGGCCTCTGAACTTACCATACAGCTCATAAAAGATGACCAGATGCTATCCATTACCGTCGAAGACAATGGAATTGGTTTTCACCCCGATATATTGTCCAGTGAGAAAAGTGGATTGGGGTTTATTAACATTCGCTCGCGATTGAATGAACTATCTGGGGAAATGAATGTAGATTCAGGTAAAGGAAGTGGTACTACCATACTTATCGAAATTCCTTTAAGTTAACTCAAATTTGTCAGATATGATTAACGTACTTATTGCAGATGATCACAACATTGTGATAGATGGGCTAACTGAAGTCCTGAATGCAGAAACTGGTATATCTGTAGTTGCACAGGCTTCCTCTGGGGAGGAAGTACTCAGAATCCTGGAAAAACAGCAGATAGATGTTGCTATTATTGATATAGAGATGCCAAATATAAACGGAATAGAACTATCCGGTAAACTCAAGGTTACCCATCCCGAAATAGGAATTCTCATACTGAGTATGCACAAAAGCGTTCAATACATCAAAAAATTGATAGAGCTAGGGGTTGATGGATATTTGCTCAAAAATACAGATAAAAAGGAACTCGTGCATGCCATAAGAGAAATAGCCAAAGGAGAAATCTATTTAAATGATGAGGTATCTAAGTTATACATTAAAAGTAAAAGACTTCCTCAACAGTCAGAAGTCAGGCTTACCAAACGCGAACAAGAAGTTCTCTCTCTCATCGCTGAGGATAATACTACGAATGATATTTCGGAAAAATTACATATTGAGAAGAGCACAGTTGAAACTCATCGAAGAAATCTTATCAAGAAAACGCGTGTAAACAGTTCTTTGGGATTAGTCAGATATGCAATAGAAAATGGCTTTGTTAATAAACAATCTTGACTCTTTATCAAATAAAAACACTAACATGAAAAAAGCCCTAATTGTAGGTATAGATCACTATGAATTTGCGCCATTGAGCGCCTGTATCAAAGATGCACGAGATATTTCCGCTTTGTTGGAAAAGCATGACAATGGTGAACCCAATTTTCACTGTAAGTTGTTACTATCGTCTAAAACAGAAGATCCTGATAAGATGATAAGTGAAAAAAAACTCAAAAAGAGTATTAAAGAATTACTTTCAGGACCAGTTGAAACAGCCCTATTCTATTTTTCTGGACACGGTAAAGAAACAGATCTTGGAGGATATCTCGTTACGCAAGATGCCAGCAATTATGACGAAGGGGTATCATTTATGGAATTGATACAAATGGCAAATGCCTCCAAAATCAAGCGTATAATTATTATATTAGATTGCTGCCATGCAGGGGGCGCCGGAAACCAGATGTCCAACATCAATCTCAATAGAATTGCTAATTTAAAAGAAGGTCTATCTATACTTTCTGCCAGCACGCCCAATCAATATGCTGTAGAAAAAAGAAATCAAAATGGACTGTTCACGTCGATAATGCTCAATGCCCTACGAGGGGGAGCTGCTGATGTAAAAGGAGAAGTAACGGTTGCGAGTTTATATGATTATGCAGATCAATTATTGGGTCCCTGGGACCAACGTCCCATGTTTAAATCCCACGTTACAGAACTTTTTCCCATTAGAAAATGCAAACCCAAAGTCCGTAAAGAAGAGCTCAGATTAATGATCGAATTCTTCCCAACACCAGATGCAGAATACCCATTAGATCCTTCTTACGAATTCACTGCTGAACCTAAAAACAAAGAGCATGAAAGTATATTTTCTATCCTACAGAACTTCACTTCTGCAGGTCTGGTAGAACCTGTAGGAGCCGAACATATGTACTTCGCTGCCATGGAGAACAAGTCCTGTAGATTGACCCCATTAGGTAAGTTTTATTGGAATATGATTGATAAGAAAAGATTGTAATTGATATTGGCTTTGTGTATAAATATGCCCATTTGTCAGATTGTTCAGTCCCTACAGGATTTGTGCTGGATGGAAGTTCACAGCTATTCTTAGCTTAACTCCTTCGGAGTTTATTTAACGCTGAAGGCACTCAACCAGGAATAGGACTGGATATTGAACAATCTGTTCTCCCCAATCATATAAACAAATTTATATATGAAAGTATTAAGTAATATGGTCGCACAATTTAACTATATCTACTCATTCAAAATTCTCAAAGCTCCTGCTTTCGTACTGGTAAATATGTAATTTATTTCCATAATATACGATACCCCAAATCAATTACAACCACATACCATATATTTAGGACTAAAAATTAATTAGATCTAAGTATTCCTACTGCCAAAAAATCTGAAGACCTTTAAGTAACAATTAAACGATAACATATTACTTGACATAAGATTGTCATGTGACACCAAAAATTACGTCGGGAAAGGGTTGCGACCCTCAGTCAGTACGTCCTAGGTCACCTCATGATGGGGTGGCCTTTTATCTTTCCATTATCTCTCCCACTTGCCCCATACCCTTCTTCTGCCGAGGTACCAAAAACAACTCTGTCTGCCTTCCATCAATATATCGGACGGTTTCTCCATCAAAAAACGCGTCTTCTTCCATCATCATGCGTATTTCCTTCCCCCATTCTTCTACATACACCTTTGCATTTAATTCAATGGAATAGGCGGTGTTAGGAAATAGGGGATAGTCTCCTTTGTGTGGAACTCCTTCCTGCTGATCCCAGAGACCAATGGTTGGTCCAGCAGCATGTCCGTGATAGCCAATGGGATGTGTATAAATGCTAGGTTTGATACCCTCCTGATGGGCTTGTGCTAATGCACCTGCGAGTATTTCGTTTCCTGTACGTCCAGTAACAAATTGATCTGTAAGGATATCCATGAGTCTTAGCCCATGAGTAAAGGCTTCTTTCAAATAATCAGGAGCATCGCTTTCTCCAGGTTTGAGAATGTAAGCATTTTCCTGTGTATCTGTATTCAAGCCCAAATACGTAATGCCAAAATCAACATGCACCAGATCCCCTGGCATGATCACTTGTCGATCAGGTCGCTTGGAAAAGGTTCTGAGATGATCAACACTTTCGGGGTCTGCCCGCTGGATGTCTACGGTAGGATGGAACCAGGCGGTTAATCCCAAAGATTGGATACGATCACGATAAAACCATACGACTTCATCGGTAGTAGTAATCCCAGGTTGTATGACCTCTTCTGATAGCCCTTCTGCAATGATTTCATGTGCAATCCGACATATCTGTTGGTACACAATCATTTCCTGGTCTGTGCGTGTTTCGAGCCAACCTATGGCTAATCTCTCTGCAGAAACCACGCGATCAGTATAATTTTCAGAAAGATTTTTCATGAGTTGATCATAGTGGTAGGAAGAAAGACCATCTGCAAGCCCAAAATGCTCAGAGCGATTTACTCCAATCTTGTCAGGATCTCTTTCTTCAATAATCTCACTCAAACGTTTCCACTGATCAGGTTCACGTTCCTTATCCCAGGCTTTGTTAAACACATCGCCCACATCGTACCTGGCACAGGCTAATGTTTCCAATGTATCTCCTGTATCGTATATGACCAACATCGTAGTACGTCTGGCAGATAGCCAATTAGAGGGCAACATGGTTTTCAGTACGGGATCTTCGTTGTATTCCCTGGATATCAATACCCACATATCTACACCTTCTCTTCGCATGATTTGAGGTAAAACTGTCATCATCCGATCTGATAGCCATTGATCCCTGACCTCTCCTTGCTGTTTTAATGACAGAATGTTAGGTATCTGTCCCCATGCAGTATATACTGCGGACATCAATAAAATGAGTACTATTTTTTTCATAAGGTGTGTTGATAAGCTTAGGGAAATAAGATGTATGAAGAAAACACGAAGTTGTGGTAACATGATGACATAGTTTAAATCGTTACCCAATATTGGGAGACCAATCAGAATTAGCAACATACTGATTGCGGTCCTTAATAAAGATCGTGGGTATTGCGCCAGTAATGTTTTTAAAATCTTTAATAAAATGTGCTTGATCGGAGTATCCCGATAGATAGGCAATTTCTGTAAGGTTTAGCTGCTGATTTTCTTCGAGTAGTCGATGAACCTCATTCATTCGTGATATGCGAAGATATTGTTTAGGACTCATTCCTAATTTACTTTTGAATTCTCGCTCTAGTTGTCGTTGACTAATATAAATTTTATCAGGAATTTCGTCAATTCGGAGTAGTCCCTTAGTTTGGCGAATGAGTTCGGCTGCATAATTGACATAGGAAAGATCAATCTGTCTTTGTCGAACGATGTTAGTAAAATAGTTATTAGCAAGCTGAATCATCTGCTCAGCAGATGTCTGCTCTCGTATTCGGTCACAAAAATCTCGAAAATTAGTTCCCAACACCAACGCAATGTCCTCATATCCCTCTTTAAACTTTGCAGCAGGAACACCGAAAATATTGTAAATCCCCTCTGGCTTAAAGCGAATTGCAAATACTTTTACATGACATGGAAAATGTACTTCATAGGGTCGGCTATGTAGTCCAATAATAGTATAGTCAGGGGATTGAGTCCATCCTTGATAATTGAACAGATCGCAATGTAAATCCGTAAGGTGAATAATCAATTCAATAAAGCCATTAGGTATTATTCGTTGGGATAAAAGGCCTTTTGCTAAGCCGTTAAAACTACCCTCCCAATACCATTTGACAAAGGGCTCTAAGTACTTACTGGGTTTATATACAATAACTTGTGCACTCATTACTTTTCAAAAATAATGAATATGTACCAAATCTAAAATCGGGTAATAGTCTTAATAGAGATACAGACTATTACCCGAAGTACTGAATGAAATGTTCTTAATTATGCCTGCTCAAAGACAGCAGCAGTGCTAACCACTTTTTCCCCCTCTGGAAGCCAGCCCTTATCGAAAGTAGCTATAATGTGGTTCTCACCCCCAAAAACTCCCAGGACTCTTACTGTTGTTGTACCAATATTTTTCACATCATGTGGCACCATAGTCGGAACTACAGCCAGGGAACCTGCACTCATTATGGCTATTTCGTCCCCTATTGAGGCTTCTACTTCCCCTTCCATTATGAGTAACAATTCTTCTGCACTGTCTGTATGACGTCCTACATTGTCGCCAGGCTCTAACTCGAAGTATACAGAGGCAATCTTTTGGGATCCATGAGTACCCAAGACGGGAAATGTAACTTTACAATGTTGTTTAGGATCTTCTTTGGCAGTGAATTCAAGCAGTTCCAATTGATTTAAGTTTGCAGTTATCATCGCTAATAATTTTGGTTGATTAAACAATACGTGATAAAGTTATGTGCCTGATTCAAAGAAGGATTGTAAAAAAACGACATCTTAAGAAGGGCATTTATGATTATAGTAAATATTTTGTTAAATGATATTTGGAAATATATCTAATAATACCTGTATACATCATTACCATTTCCAAACGTATTAACCCCTCATTTTATCTAGTAAATCATTCATGATCTGGGTATCACGTTCTGAGA
>CAZZEC010000022.1:5771-53358 GCA_964652565.1 uncultured Bacteroidia bacterium | reverse complement strand
CTGGCGGTGAAGAGTGTGAATACAACTCTTTGGGGATAACCACTCTGTGATGGATTAAGCTTGTATAAAAGTTATTTGACCAAATGCCGGGAGGTAAGGACTATAACTTGAACTTACTATTAATACGATATTCTTAATTCTATCCCGTTACTCTCCATTTAACCTTTAATTCTTTGACATGTCTTTTGATTGCTTCTAACACTCCCTCTATATGCATTAACACATCTCTATTCTCAAACCTAATTACTTCAATACTCGCATTATTCAGATATTCCGTACGGATTTGATCTTTATACATTCCCTCTATTGTATAATGCCATGCACCATCCACTTCTATACATAGTCTCAACGCTGGACAGTAAAAATCCATGATATAAGGTCCATAGCTATGTTGTCGTCGGAATTTAACCCCTTCAACTTGACGATTTCGTATATACATCCAGAGATATTTTTCTGCACGGGTACTTTGATTACGAAGTTTCTTTCGAAAGAATTTACGATTTGGGTGATTGTTCATCTGCATGTGTGCAATTACTGAAAGTGTTACAGATTACTTGAATGGAATTCATACAAAATCTTACTGATTACTACCCTCAAATCCTTTACATATCGATGGAGGGAGTGTAACCATACATCTCTCCACCTTGCCCCCCTTTGCGAAGGACAGTGTGTTGAATATGGGGGGCTGCCCGAAGGCTGGGGGGTAGTAACTGTCACTTGAGCTATGCGCTTTAGTTCATTCTTTAACCTTCTAAAGAGGTCTCATAATATTGAATGTAAGTAGTACGACATATTTAGATATACATAACTCAATTTCCTCCCTGCAGGGCTGCTCGTGTAGATGGAGAGGGAGGTGTAGGAGGGTGAATATACAAGAAAAGACAATAACATTGTTATTATAGCTATATAATCACCCCCTGACGTCCACCGATATATTTACATTTCGGATTCTTCGACCCTCTCCTAACTACTTTCCTTCGCTGCAGGGGGATAATTTTCCTGTATTAGCGTAAGTTAATATGACATACTTAATATTGTCTCACCACTTAAACATAATTGGATGTAAACATTTCATCTCCATTTAAGACCCTTCTCGATTAAGAATAAATTGAAACCGTAAAGTTTCCATCAAAATAAAAGAGCCACCCCAAACCGATTTATAGGTATAGAATGGCTCTCAATAAATGCCCCTTCCTTTATTGAATAATAAACTCGGGAGCTCATACTCGAAACAACGTCTAAGAACAGATATTAACTACGTTTTTCTCTCATTTTCTGCTGTATCTCATCTTGTTTTTCCAAATAGACCTCATACTGTTCTTTGGAAAGCAGTTCCTCCATTTCTGCATCTTTGTCCTTACGAATAGATTTCACTTGTCTATACATCTTCATTTTATTCCCTCCCGCGTCTTTTACCGCTTTCATCTGCTGAGCATATTTCTTTGTTATCTCCTCAAATTCAGTCTTTTGTTCCTCGGATAGATCCATGACAGCAAAATATTCTTCTAAGCTCTCTTGCAGCTGTTCTTGTTGTTCTTCGGATAAATGAGAACCTGCCGATTGGGCAATGCTAATGCTGATACTTGATATTAGCAAAACAATAAAAAATGAAACAACTCTTAATGATTTCATGATAGATGATTTTGTGTTTAAAAATTTACTACTACTTAACTGTATAATACATAATTATGAACATGTAATAATAACATATTCTTTCTATGTGCTTTAGGTACGCGAAAGGATAGGGTATATAAGATCAGATACAGGTGAAATGAACATAGCGAGGAGTGAAGTGGACGGATGGAAAGTTGAAAGCAGGATTTTTAATGATTAAATATTATAAATAATCTGTTTGGTCATTGTAATATCAATATTGTATCAATCAACGCATGTAATAGCCAATAAACATATCAATTAGCTATTACAAACGCTTTTCAACATATTCATTCCATGATTAAGCGAACATTAGTTCCCATTATCAAAAGTAAGACAGGTAAGGGTAAAGCGATCATGGTAGTTGGTCCCAGGCAAGTGGGCAAAACAACCCTGATCATGAATAAGTTGTCTGGGCAGTATTATCAATTTTTCAGTGGTGATGATCCCACCGTTCGGTCTATTCTCGATACTCCCAATACAGAAAAAATCAGGGAACTCATTGGAGGCAAAAAGATCGTTAATTGAAAGGAGTACTTCCCTTTTGCTGCCTTTGATATTTTAGCCACTTCTTGTTTTGTTTATCAGTAAGGATTACTTCCATAGCATCATTGAGTATGATCTCCTGATCATTTACCTGCTGTCTTATAGGAGGAATTTTTGTTTGAATTTCAGCCCTAACTTCATTCATTACACTCCTGTCCCTATTTTGAAAGGCGATTTGTATCTTTTCATTGAACGCGTCTTCCAGTTTTTTAAAATCTGATGCATTTTCAGCTGACAACTCAGACATTCTTTCATTGTAAACAAACAAAGCTTCCATAGCCTTTTGTTTATTCACTTCATCGGTAATTTTTAGCTTTTTGGTTACCTTATCAGAATCATAATAAAAGATCCCCGCCGCTTCTTCAGCATGGAATTCAGGAGGGGTCATTCCTCCTCCGGGTACTTGACCATAGGTGCTTGAAATCAAAAAGCTTAGACTAAATACAAATATTACTATTCTCGACATTTTATTGTTGTTTTAAGTTTATTTTCTGGAATTTTAAGGGTAGCCGCTTAACACTGTAGCCATGTAATCACGATACCCCCCAAATACAAATTATACCCTGTTATCTTTTATCCGAATTGTAAATAAAGTTTAAGGAATTTACCTAGGAATAGATCCATAATAGGAATCCATATTATATGTCTTTTTATAATCACTGATTTGTTCGTACTTGGAAAAAGTGGCTGCCGCGTTTGGCAGCCATATAAACACAATCCATCACAAGATCCAATAATTAACAGCTTTTGTAGAAATCACTAATTCAACTAGTTTGATCTCTCATTGAGAAATCGGCCCCTGAAAAGAATCCTCATTATCTGCTCGAATATTGAGCGTAGGATTGGGCAATTCGATAACCATATCCTCAGAAATCTTCTCCTGAACTAGCTGCCAGGTTTCTGGAATAGTAGGTGTATCACTGGTTCGCCCAGCATCCCTAGTAATTCGTACATACCGATCCCCTCCAGGTGAAATAAGGATGTTTAGCGTTCTGCCTGCATTAAATCCTACTGTGTGAAATTTAGCTATTTTGTTGCCTGAAAGTAGTCCTTCCTCGTCCATCTCGATACCTGTCTCTACAATAGTTGCAACATGCCTCCAGGTATGGCCAAAATGCTCTTCCTCAGCTAATTCCCCATCTGTCAATGCATTTGGAGAGCGTACAAACGATCCAAAGTCGGTGTCTCCTTCCCGAGGTTGATTTTTAAACCATCCTTGAGGCAATTCAATTGCATCAAATTCAGCTTGAGTAATATCTTGATTGGCCCAAGTGATGATTTCACTAGGGGATAGGATCTGATGTATTTCAAAGCCTACTTTGGTTTCAGGTTCTTCATTGTCAGTGTCTTCCGGTTCATCCATATCCTCTGTGTCAAAGAATCTACGCTGGTACGTATTCCCCAAATCATCCGTAACAACAGTAGCTTCTCCATCTGCTTTCAGTATTAACTCTTCGTCGAGTATACGTGTCTGATACGTCCATCCACTGGGTAATTCAAGCACCGAGCTTAAGGCCGGCAAATCACTAACCGTTAGATCAGGGTTAACAATGAGTGAAACGGATTGCATGGTGTAGATATCCCCTTTTGGTGAAATCAATTCGTATACTTCTGATCCAGCCGGATATTGATAAACCGTATTTCTGCTAACGAGATATTCTTCATAGGGATCACCTAACCCTACTCCATCGCTAGATGTAAGGTCTTCAGGCTCCAGATCTACGGTTGCCAGCAATCTTACCTCCAGCCCACCAAATATTTTTGATTCAACTTCTGGGAGTTCTGCGCCTCCCATCGGCAGCCATATACGAGGACCATTGAGACTGATTAATATGGCACCATTCTCATTTTGTACGGCCTCCAGGTCAACATTATCCAAACATTGTGAGGGACAATTGCTCAGCCCTTGGGTGCCCCAAACTTCTGCAATAAGTGCTCCATTTCTCTGATAGGCTAACAAAAACTCGCAGTACTGCCTTGGATCTTCATTCAGGTCGCTTTCGCAGATTTCCTGTTCTAATTCTATTCCATCCCCAAAATTTCCTCCAGTATAATTCCCTCTGTAAAATTCGACCAGTCGTCTGGCAATTTCTCCCCCCTGATCATCCTGTAAAAAATGGCTTGCCTCGTTTAAGCGTGCGTGTGGTTTTCCTGAAGCACCTGGAACGTTATCTATCCAGCTTTGTTGCACTTCACACGAACCTTGAGCACCTAGATCATTTGATCCCCAAATGGTTAGAAATGGTTTTTCGTAAGCAGTCAAACCTGCATATGCTTCTTCTGTAGTACCCGGCATTTCGTTTATTAAGGAAGGAAATTTACGAATCCCTGCCATATATACCCGACTGGGAAAAGGAGCATCATAGGCAGCTTCAATTTCGGGCGGCATAGCAAACCAGGTATTCGCCTCAAGGGTCTCAGAAGCTCGAAACGTGGTACTTTTCATAGCATATTCCATCCAATTACCAAAATAACTATTATCCTCTCGTTCGAAGATAGGCTCACATCCATTATAGAAAGGAATTTGTTGATCAGGTATATCCGCATATGGAGAAGTAAGTTCTAATGTATCATTAGGATTTTCGACTGGCGGAAAGACTTCCGTCCCCGCAGGAAAGACTGGCAAGAATCCATTTCCAACCGCGATAGTAGCAAACCAATCGGGATTCAATCCTGCTACTCGTAAACCAATCAAACTCCCCCAATCCTGCACAAACAGGTTGATGTCGGTCAAACCGAGACCAAGTATAAATTGCTCCAGCCGATCATTATGTCCCAAATAGGTGTAATCGTCAATGTCAATCGGTTTATCTGATCGGCCCATACCGAGGTGATCCATTGCAATGACTCGATAGCCAGCATCAGCAAGAACAGGCATCATTTTGCGATACAGATACGACCAGCTAGGTTGACCATGTAGCAACAATACTACTTCTCCGTCTGCTGGACCATCCTCAGCATAAGCCTGACGCAATCCATCTATTTCTACGTATTTATAAGGATAGGGCCAATCAGGAAGATTTTGGAACTGTGCTTCTGGAGTACGAACAAATTTTACTCCACTATTTGTGGTCAACGTATCGATCGTAGATTCGGGGGTAATTTCCTCCCCATTAGGATTAGGAATAACCTCATCGTCTTCCTTACAGCCAGCAAAGGAAAGTAACAACACCAGAGCTGAAATCATTAATCTTTGAAAATGCCTCATCTTCTTGTTCATGATTATTAATTGTTGAGTTGAAAAATTTGAATAAAGTTGTCTGCTGGCTTCTGACCTTCCTTTAAGAATAAGAAAGGAAACAAGCCAATGAACTTCAGATTTATGATTAAGTAAGTGTTGGTTATCGGTTATATGCTCTCTGTAATATCTTAGATTGTTTTTAGGTTCAATAGTGTAAGTACATGCTAAAAATACAGGGAGTACCTAAGCATTAATGAGGTAAATACAGTGAAATGAACCTAAAGGAAAGTGAATTGAACAGAGGTTACATTAGTATCTTTGTATGGAAAATGGTTAGTTAACCAATTCTCTACGCCTCGGAGAGTTTTCCAGCACGGTAAGCATTCTAAGCTTTTGCTCTTGTGTAAACACATTCATGCACGCATCATCGGTATAATCCATATAATTTTCGATCATATCCACAGAGCCACAGGAGGTATTTACATTACATCCGTTATTGGGAGCTCCGCTCCTGGGGGTATCATCACAATAGTCATCTTCAAGGCAATTACCATCACCCCAAATATGCCTTAACCCCAGCCAATGGCCAACCTCATGGGTAGTTGTTCTCCCTAAATCAAAAGGAGCTTGTAACTCAGGAAAATTCCCTTTTTCGCTACTCCCAAAATATTTATAGCCAATCACAATACCGTCTGTTTCTGGACTTCCATTTATAGTCTCTAATCCCGGTAAATTTGATAATGAAGGAAATTGTGCATATCCCAATAAATCACGGCTTACAAACCCCCCAAAATTAACCGTCCAGATATTAAAATACTGCGTTGGAGGCCAAATGGTATTGGGTTTGATAATCTCATCTATGGGATTACGAAAAGGACCTTTGGGCCAGGAAGGTCTTCCACCATCAAATCTATCTATCCCTGGTTCTGGAAGGCGCTCTCCGTCAGGATTAGTTTCGGCTAAATAAAATTCTATTTCACAGTCCACGCCATCAGGATGATTATTAAAACCATTCGTCCCCATCTTTCTTCTAAAATCTTCATTCAGGACTTCAATTTGTGAAACCACCTGCTCATAACTAATATTTGCACCCGTTCCCACAGGTTCCCCATCATGAATAATGTGAACCACAACCGGGATACGGATAATAGTGGGATCTTCACTCAAACCTTCTTCTTCACAACTCACAACCAATAAAGCCAAAATAATTACATAAAGGGATAATAGCCTTCTCATAATAAGACGTGTTAATATTTTTGTTATTAATAAAAATGAAAGGAATAATTAAGGCACTTCACGATAATCGCGTTGCAATCAGAAATTGTATAGCGAGTGCTAAAGAGAGCAATATGAACAATACCAGCACTTGCAAGCCTACTATCTGTAAGTTGATCTGTGTGGGGTAAGCTATCGTCTTCTCAATAGCGGCAATTTTATACTCATGTAGATCCTTGAACCTCGAGTTGGTAGCTAATTTCATTAACGTACGTAAGCTCCTATACCGAACAATCACAGCGCTTGACCAATCTTCTGAATTGTCAATTCCCCAGGTAGAAGCTGCTTGACCATTAGCTGTGCCTACATACAATGGATAACTCCCTCTCTTTATAAGAAAACTACCGACATACATACTATACTTTTTAAATACTTCATCTATTGATTCATCTGCTTTATTACCATTTACGGGTAAAGGGTTCTCCCTAAATTTTATCGCATTTATCATGACAATAGGCTTTCCCGTGTCTTTCTGAAGGGCCTCCCTTAAAGATGAAGTATCTTGTTCCGGAGATATGTCATATAGCCTTTCCAAATAGAAATCAATTTCCTTAGGACTTAATGGACGTTCAAATGCTCCATGCCACCACAGAAAAAGTACGTAGAGTACTGCAAAAGTACTCCAGTTTATTACCGTAAATTTTTTAGTGCTTGTCATTACTTTTTGATATGTTAACAGTCTCACTGAATATTATCTACGATTTGCCTAGCATTAATTACCGTTGTCATATTGAGTTGAACCTAATGAAAGATGAAATGATCAAATATTATGTTGAAGGCAAGCATTAATTTCAATGAGAGGATCGAATTTCTAAACAAAAGGGGTTCTGCTATCAAGGAAAAAAGCCGCCCTATTGGGCGGCTTGTAATAGAAAAACAATAATTTAACTTATGCTGACTTTAGTCTTATTTATTTTCACATCCTATGAGACCATAGGTATCGTATTGTGAAACAAAATTCCATATAACTGTAGGGGAACGTATATGATATATTCTCTTTTCAGGCTATTGTGCACTAGTGTATTGTACTCCGTTTGTTGAGCAAACAATTGGCCTATTGATGCAATCCAGTGGATTAACACAAACGTAACCCTTGTGTTAATTTTAGCGCTTGACTTGATATAACTTATCACTATTCAGTTATTACTAATGGTTGGGTAAATATTTGATTTTCATTTCGTAAACGAACAGTATATAAGTCTGCAGAAAATTGCTGGATAGAGAGCCTTACTGTATGATATCCAGCAGGATACGTAGCATGTTCGATAAGAGTTTTCACTAGTCTTCCATTTGTGTCATACAAATCGATACTAAGGGTCTGTACACGATCAAGGAAATAATTTATTTCGAATTCGCCCTGACTAGGGTTAGGAAATGGAAGAAAAAGACGAGTTTCCGATTTTGAGATTGGGTCTTGTGCATTTGATAAAGTATTCCCTCCGAGCTCTATGAGCTGTCCTTTTTGTATCGCTTCCAAAATATCTTTTAACTCCGATGTTGAGGCACCTTGCTTTTTCTGTCCTACTTCTGCATAATGATCACCAATACGACCATTATATATTATTTCGTCCCTGACTTCATTGTACACAACAACTTCGAGGCTTTCAGTATCTCCAAATGTCTCAGTTAGGAACTGGGAATGGTCTGGCCTCAACTCGAAGGGGATATTATAGTTTTTTTTGAATCTTTGTATTGCATTAGTTGTAGAAGTAGCATTGGGGAAAAGGCCCATAAACTGCAAATGATCGTTGGCATATTTTGTATACAATTCCCGAAGATACAAGGCGTGATTCTGGCTTATCACACAAGATTCGTGTAAAAATATATAGACTGTAATGCTATCTTCAATAAACTCTTTACTGGGTGTCGCTCTCAAGAAAATTGAGCTCAAACAATAAATTGCAAAGAGCAATGATTTGATAACTTTCATGATAAACAAGTTTTATATTTATTTTTCATCTCAATTTGATAGGATTCTTCAGCAGTTTAGCGTAGAAAGAAATTGAAATGAACACTTTCTGTAGTGAATTGAACAGGTTGAAGTAGAGGGTACTTCGTTTCCTTACAGTAATGTTATTCTCTTCATTAATGATGGGTAAGAGAAAAAACTGCAAAGTGTTTAATATGAAAAAACATACATTTTCTCTAAATTGATTGTCCAATTCTGCTACTATATATATTAATATGAAATGTTGTACGCTATTGCCCTACCTTTACTTCTTAAGTCTTTGTTGGATTATTCTGGCTTGTCAGAAGCCTCCAGAAAAAGCCTATACCGATTGGTCTGTGTATAGTGGAGATCCGTCAGGGGCAAAGTATTCCTCTTTAAATCAGATTACTACTGCAAATGTTGATCAACTGGAAGTAGCCTGGACATTCCAATCCGGGGATCTGGGCCAAAGAGCCTCATCCACCATAGAGTGCAATCCCATTGTGATCGGGCAAACGATGTATATCACTTCACCGAACCTTACATTAATTGCCCTTCAAGCAGATACAGGAGAGGAAATATGGCGTTTTGATCCCTTTGAAGGGGGAGCGGCAGGAGGAGTAAATCGAGGGGTTACCTACTGGAGTGAGGGAGAAGACGCACGAATACTTTTTGTTGCAGGATCATACTTGCACTGTATCGATGCTAAAACGGGAACATTGCTGGCAGATTTTGGAGAAGGAGGGAAAGTGAACCTTCATGAAGGGCTGGAAAGAGATGTACGATTCATGTGGGTTACTGCTGCAACACCAGGTATTATATACAAGGATTTACTGATATTAGGCTCTACCTTGGGTGAAGGTCCGAATCCGGTTGCCCCGGGACATATTAGGGCTTATGATGTCAGAACGGGTGAGATACAATGGATATTTCATACCATCCCTCATCCTGGAGAATTTGGATATAATACCTGGCCAGACGATGCGTGGCAGCGTATTGGGGGAGCCAATGCCTGGGGAGGATTTACACTGGATGAGGAACGAGGTGTGGTATTCTGTGGTACGGGTTCACCAGCCTATGATCATTGGGGGGGTGACCGTGTAGGAGCCAATTTATTCGGAAACTGTGTATTGGCATTGGATGCAGAGACCGGTCATCGTTTGTGGCATTATCAGGTGGTTCACCACGATGTATGGGATTATGATATAGCTTGCCCTCCTAACCTCATACAAGTCGAAAAAGATGGCCAACTCATCGATGCGGTAGCTCAGCCTACCAAAATGGGACACTTATTTGTGTTGGATAGAGATACGGGCAAGCCCATTTTCCCGGTCGAAGAGGTATCTGTACCGCAATCTGATATCCCAGGCGAACAAACCTGGCCTACCCAACCCTTTCCTTCTCAGTCGTTGCGATATGCCCAACAAAGATTCACCCAAGATGAAGTAACCAACCTCAATCCCGAAGCAACAGAATTTGCCAAGGATCGAATAGAGAACATGATTACCGGAGATATTTTTCTTCCCCCTAGTATAGAAGGCTCAGTTACCTTGCCGCAGTTTAATGGAGGTACAGATTGGGGGGGAGCATCCTATGATCCTGAGAATAGAGTATTGTATGTAAATACAAGTAATGAAGCTGAGTGGATTTCTATGGTAAAAGCCCAACCTGACGAGAATATCACCCAATTTGAATTGGGATCACACATGTTTCGTTCTATCTGCGCCAACTGCCACGGTCATGGAGACGATACTAATCCTCACTCTCCATCCTTAACCCGCTTGCGTGTGCTCTCTCAGGGTTCTCCCAAAGAAGCAGTCCATCATGTATTGACAAATGGAAAAGGCAATATGCCTACTTTTGCTACCCTATCTCAAGACGAAAGAGATGCACTAGTGGCTTTTTTATATGAAGAGGGCAAGGATCAACCACTCATCAATGATGAGGTATCATTGAGCTTTACCAATACCATTCCCTATGTGTCCACAGGTCATAGAGCGTTCAAAGATCCAGAAGGCTTTCCTATTAACAAACGTCCCTGGGGAACGCTCAATGCGATCGATATGGATAAGGGAGAAATCCTATGGCAAGTACCCTTAGGCACCTACCCTGTACTGGAAGAGCGGGGAGAATCACCAACGGGCACATTTAATATGGGAGGCCCGATTACGACTGCCGGAGGGTTAATTTTCATTGGTGCATCTATGGATGAACGATTCCACGCCTATGATGCCGAAACAGGTGCATTATTATGGGAGCATCAATTAAGCGCGGGAGGATATGCAACACCTGCAACATATGAAGTGGACGGAAAACAATATGTAGTGATTGCCGCTGGAGGTGGAGGAAAACCAGGGACTAAACCGGGAGATACGTATTACTGTTTTGCTTTGCCAGAGTAATAATTCATCTTTCATTTACACAAGTGAAAATTTCTCTTAAAGAAGATAAATGTAATAATTATATGAAAGTGCTACATTTTTTTACTAATCTGATCTTAATCAGATAATACCTCCCAACATGCATACTCAATTATTCAGCCTATGTGTAGGACTACTTCTTCTATCCTGCAATAATAATACCTCTGTGGAAGAGAAAATTCTACCAGGAACAGTCTCAAATTCTATTACGGCAGTCAATGAAGCTGATATTCCTCTGGGTAACACCGTGATCGCATTCGAAGGAGTTTCTTTGATAGACGGAATCTCTGCCAATCCCCGAGAGGGTCATACAGTCATAGTAGACAATGGAATCATTCAGGAAATCGGGGAAAGTGGCAGTGTAGATATTCCTGAAAATGCAGAGATTGTTCAAGGGGATAATCTGACGCTGATGCCTGGGTTGATTGACGCGCATTTTCACTACGATCATGTTAGAGATCTTCCCACTAAGTTTGTGCGAAATGGAGTTACTTCCCTTCGCGATCCCGGCCAATGGATCGAGACCTATGATATCGAGCGGGAAACAGGGAATCCCCTTCCCAGATTGTTTTTAACGGGCCCGCATCTGGACTTCCCTCCACCCACTTATCCCGAAGATGCCTACCTCGTTCGGGACAAGGCTGAGCTTACACATGCGATGACTTACTTGATCGGTCAGGGAGTATCCGGGATAAAAATATATCATCGATTGCCAGTGGGATTGATCGAGGAAACCTGTAAGATCGCCCACAAACACGGACTCCCCGTTACGGCACATCTGGAAATCACAGATGCCCGACAGGCAATCCTGGCAGGATTGGATGGGGTAGAACATGTTACATCTCTGGGTACAGCACTAATCTCCCGAAGAGAAGCTGAAAGGTATCGACAGAACATGATGGCAGACAATAATGCAAGAAAGAGGGGACGCCTGGAGATGTGGAAAGACATTGATATCCACAGTGAGGCAGCGGATTCCTTGTTGAGATTTTTGGTAGAGCACCAGACCTTTTTGACACCCACATTGGGTGCTTTTGAATATAGATTGGATTTGGAGGAATCGCCAACAGATACAGTAGCAGCATCGGCATTCCAAAAGATGATGGACTTTACTTCACGATGTCACCAAGCCAAGGTGCGTGTTGTTGTAGGTTCACACGGCAAATGGATTCGGTACGGCAAAGAAGGATATTCCTTCCACCACGAAATGGAATTACTCGCTGAAACAGGCATGGACAACATGAAAATCATCCAGGCAGCTACGATTGAAAATGCACGATTTTTCAAGATCGATCATCGTCTCGGCAGTATTGAAAAAGGGAAACAGGCCGATCTGATATTAATTGAAGGCGATCCTGTACAGAATATCCAGGATATCTATCATATTCAGAGGGTTATGTTGAATGGATCATGGATAGAGTGATACTCAATACCCCACTGCCTGCCCATCCTTTCTCGACTCCGTAGCTCCATAGTAGAAGTTCCCATCGTACATGATTGCCTGATATCCCCCAAAACGCTCAAAGCCAAACCCTACGGTGTGGCCCATTTTCATGAGAGACCGAACAGTTTCGTAGTCAAATCCCGATTCCAGTCGAATCATTCCCACATTATCCCTACCAAAGGGATACTCATGGCGGATACGAGGAGCATCTCCAGCCTCCTGGGGATTCATCCCAAAATCTATCATGTTGACGATGATTTGCACGTGACCCTGAGGTTGCATGCCTCCCCCCGTCAACCCAAAACTCATGTAGGGTAGTCCTTCCCTAGTGATAAACGCAGGTATGATAGAATGTAGTGGACGTTTTAACGGTGCATAGGTATTCACATGTCTCCGTTTCAGCGTAAATCCCGTACCTCTATTCTGCAAGCAAAATCCCAACCCATCAGGCACCATCAACGATCCAAATAACCACGAATTACTCTGAATAAGAGATACCATATTTCCGTCCTTATCTGCACAGGTCAAATATATGGTATGAGATTCTTCCTCCATTCCAGGACCGAAGTTTTGAGCGTACTCATCATGGATCAACTGCTTCCGTTTCGCTGCATAAGACTTGGAAAGAAGCGTATCATAGGGAACATCGTATGTCTCAGGATCTCCGTAATAGGTATCTCTATCCGCATAGGCCAGTTTTTTTGCCTCAGTGAAATAATGTATGTGCTCTTTACTCCCAAAACCATAAGAAGACAGATCGTATCCCTCAAGGATATTCAGTATTTGCAGTACTGCCATACCTTGATCATTGGGAGGCATCTCCCAGACTTCATATCCTCGATAGGTGGTAGAAACAGGGTCTACCCATACCGACTGATGTGCTTCCAGATCAGACATCTTCATAAACCCACCCTTTCTACCCATAAATTCAGCTATTCGTTGGGCGATTTCCCCTTGATAAAATGCATCTCTTCCTTTATGTGCAATGGCTTCAAGGGTATTTGCGAGATCTGGGTTCCGAAACAATTCTCCTTTGATTGGGAACCTTCCATCGGGTCTGTATAATTCCATGAAATTGGGAAAATCTTCAAATCTGACCTCTTGGGTAGGATGGTATGAGGATAACAGGTTTCGCTCTAAATACAACATCATCTCTGCAATCTCTTCGGTCATGGGAATTCCTTCTCTCGCATAATCGATGGTTGGAGCTAATAGATCTCGCATAGAAAGTTTTCCAAACTTCTCCTGCAATTCAAACCATCCATCTACCACTCCCGGGACCGTAATAGGTAATGGACCTGAAGCAGGAATACTCGCAAGTCCCTGCTGCTCAAAATATCCAAGCGTCAAGCTTTGAGGCGATTTCCCACTGGCATTTAATCCCCACAGTTTTTGATTTTCTGTATCCCAAACGATCGCAAACATATCTCCTCCAATCCCATTCATAGCAGGGTCGGCAAATCCTAAAAATGCATTGGCGGCGATGGCAGCATCTACAGCACTACCTCCTTTTTTCAGCACTTCTATAGCGATTTGTCCTGCCAGAGGATGGTGTGTTGCAACCATCCCATTCTTGGCAATGACTTCTGAGCGGGTCGCAAAAGTTTTACCCGTAAGCCGGTCCTGGCCGTGGCTAAGAGAATAACAGAAAATGATGAGTACAAGCGTGAGTAGTCTACGAAGCATAAATCATAAGAATTAACAAATTGGGATATCAAACAATCTGTAGTTGTTATTTCTAAAAGTTAGACATTTAATTCAATAAGTGCGGAATTAAATTTCTGTACGTATTGATGAATGAACTTACTCACTTGACAATATCCCTCCGATAACAGTAACTTAAAGGGAGGATAGTCTATATTCTGTTATATCAAACTACTACTATGAAACCATATATTCATATCATACAATCTACTTTAGTCATCTTATTTATTTTTTCATGCAGTCAGGAGCTTACTCAGTCAAACCCGTCTGTGTCTCTGAGCGAGGAAGCGCAACGACTACCAGAAAATGCACTATTAGGAGTACAAGTAGCAGATGGGGTAAAAGCAGAGCTATTTGCTTCAGAACCACTAGTAAGAAATCCTACTACCATCGATATTGATCACAAAGGACGAGTGTGGGTGATGGAAAATGTCAATTATCGCCCCTCTGCAAATCCGGATAATCCCTATCAGGAAGGAGGGGATCAGATCGTCATTTTGGAAGATACAGATGCTGATGGTAAGGCTGATGAAAGAAAGGTCTTTTTTCAGGGAGAAATTGTAGATGGAGCAATGGGGATATGTGTCTTGGGCAATACAGTGATCGTCTCGTGTAGCCCTCATATTCTGGTATTCACAGACGAGGATGGAGATGATCAAGCCGACGATTATGAGATTCTTTTTACAGGGATGGGAGGAAAACAAGGAGATCACAATGTGCATACGGTTTCCTTTGGACCTGATGGTAAACTCTATTTTAATTTTGGGAATGGTAGTGGAAAAATGCTTCATCCGAATGAAGAACCCGTTGTCGATAAGATGGGTAACACTATAGTAGCAAATGGAGACCCTTACTGGGGAGGTATGGTATTTCGATGCAATATGGATGGTTCCGAGATAGAAACATTAGGGCATAATTTCCGCAATAATTACGAGGTTGCGGTAGATTCCTATGGACATATGTGGCAATCTGATAATGATGATGATGGCAACAAAGGAGTAAGGATCAATTACGTAATGGAATACGGCAATTTCGGATACCTGGATGAATATACCGGAGACTCCTGGCAAACTTCACGGAGTGGCATGCACCCAGAGATACCCTTTAGACATTGGCATCAAAATGATCCTGGAGTGATTCCCAATCTTTTACATACAGGAGCAGGCTCTCCCTGTGGACTCACCCGGTACGAAGGGGATATGTTGCCGGAGATTTATCACGGAGCCTTGTTACACGCTGATGCAGGTCCTGGGGTAGTACGTGCATATCCTCTTCAAAAGGAGGGGGCTGGCTTTACTGCTACCATCCAACCTCTACTTATTCGTCATACTGATTCGTGGTATAGACCTACTGACGTATGCGTTGCGCCTGACGGTTCTGTGTTTGGAGCAGACTGGTATGATCCGGGAGTGGGAGGACACTTTGCCGGAGATCCACTCAGGGGAAGGATTTACAGGATAAGTACAAATAAGGATAGCTATCACATACACCCTGTAGATCTATCTACTCCTGAAGGAGCAGTACAGGCATTAGCTAGTCCCAATCCTTCTTCCAGATATATGGCTTGGACAGCGCTACATGAATGGGGTAAAGAATCAGAATCTGCGTTGTTGAAAATGTATGATAGCGGTAATCAATTCCACAGAGCCAGAGCGTTGTGGCTGCTAGCTTTCATTGATCAGAAATATATTTTTCAGGCATTATCAGACTCCAACCCTGACATAAAGTTGACTGCCATACGAATAGCTCGCCAACACATTCCTGATCAGCTACAATCTGTCATTGAATCTATCAAAGAAGACCCTGCCATTGAAGTGCGTCGAGAAGCTGCCATAGCTCTTAAAGAAGTTAACAATGATCAGGTTCCCAGATTATGGGCTACCCTAGCCGCTCAACACGATGGTTCAGATAGATGGTACCTGGAAGCGCTGGGTATCGGAGCTTCCGATCAATGGGATGCATGCTTCCAGGCCTGGCTACAACGTGTAGGAGAAGATTGGAATACTTCGGGAGGCAGAGATATCATCTGGCGATCTAGGGCAACTGCGAGTTTTCCCTATTTAATCAAGATCCTGGAAGAAGGGGATCATTCTGCCTCAGAACAAGCACGTTTTCTTCGGGCAACTGATTTCCACAATCCTCCCAACAAAGACGAGACGCTTACTACTTTACTCAATATTGAGCGAAAAGATCAATCGGAATTTCAGCGCATGTTGCTTACACACATATCCCCTGAGTATGCAAAACAATCTAAAGAGGTACGAAAGGCAGTAGAAACGCTACTTCCCGCCCTGGAAGGCACACGTGCGTATGTGGATCTTGTAGGAAAACTTGAACTCGAAGCTTATACAGATCAACTATTCGATATAGTAATGGCTCAGCCTAACCATGAACTAGGTGTCCGTGCAGCAAACCTGATGATCCGACTGGAGGGTTGGGACAGAATTGGGAAAGAATTAATGGAAGGGGATGAAGAAACACAAACAGCTATTGCAACTGTACTAGGTCATGTTCAGGCTGATGATGCCAAAGAATTACTTAGTGAGGCAGTTCAGCATGACGAATTATCTATGCGCGTTCGCAAAGCTGCTGTAAACGCTTTAGGGGTAGGATATAGCTCTATCTGGCATTTGAGAGCTGTATTAGAGGAATTTGATATCCCCGACGAACTCAAACTCGTCGCTGCAAACAAAATGCTCAGTGCCTATCGTCCTGTGGACAGGGAATTAGGGATGAAGTATCTCACTGAGTTGGCACCTGGAAGTGATCAAATCGCTCCGGTACAAGAACTTGTCTCGCAAAGCGGTGATATGGAACAAGGAAGAATGTACTTCCAACAATACTGTAGTTCTTGCCATCAGGTCAATGGGGAGGGCATTAGCTTTGGACCTGAACTATCAGAAATAGGGAATAAGTTGGGAAGAGATGCATTATACGGTGCGATCATTCAGCCCAGTGCAGGCATTAGTCATGGATTTGAAGGCTATATGGTGAGTACGAAATCAGGAGAGAACTATTCAGGATATATCCTGAGTAACAATGACCAGGAACTTACGCTAAGATTGACAGGTGGTATTACTCAATCTATTCCCAAACAGGAAATAGATGCTATGACTGCCATGGATCAATCTCTGATGACACCGGGGCTTCACTTAGCTATGGGAGAGGAGGCCTTGATCGACGTTGTATCTTATCTGAGCGCGTTGAAAAATCCTGAAACCATGGCAGAAAACCCATTTATGTTTGGGGCAGAATATGAGAAAAACTGATTCTTATACTTTTTGTCTCCTGACAAATAGTGAAGAAACGACAATCAGCACCCCTCCGGCAATCATATTGGTTGTGATAGGTTCTTTTAGTAAAAAAGTGCTGAACAACATAGCACTGACAATCTCAATGTAGGCTAATAATGAGGCTACAGAGGCTTTCAGATGTCTCAATCCATAGAAGAAAAAGTGAAACCCTATGATCCCCATAAACAATCCGTGTGAACTGCTTAACACAATATCTTGAGTACTTGGCCAGGGTCTAGTCCATAATATGAAAGGGAGAAATACAAAAACCCCTACCAGATTTTGGTAAAAGATAATCTCTGTACGTGTATAATTTCCCGATTCCTTTTTAAACATAACGACGGTTATCGCATATAACATAGCTGTACCCAGGGCAGCAGATAAGCCGATGAAATCATTACTTTGTAATGAGAGCTCTTCATTGGCATACACAAGTACTATTCCTGAGAAGGACAAAGCCAAGAGGAAAATCGTTCGACGTGTAATGCTTTCTCTCAGGAAAATAGCACTAAAAATTGTAACAAAGATCGGCCAGGTAAAAAGAATCAACACTACTTTTCCTATCGTGGAATAAATAAATGCATTAAAGAACAGGAACATTCTCAGTGCATTTAGCACTGATGCTCCGAGCATCAATGGGTAATTTCCCCGAAAAAAAGGGATACTTTTATACAGCATGGTAGCTCCCAGCAATGCTGTAGGTAAAAACATACGGACAAAGCTCATGGAAGTAGCAGGCATTTCCATGTATTTAACAAATACTCCACTTGCACCTGCCATGATAGCTGCCGCAATAACAGCCCAGTAGGGTTTCTGATTCATAGATGGCGCAAGGTAGGAATTGCCGGTGAGTTAAGGTAGATTTTTTATGATAGAAAATGGTTGTATTTATATCGCGCCTGGCCTATCCCTTACACTCAATGAAATATGAAGGTGATCTGCAGTCCCTATATGTCTCAATGTGTTGAACCCCATGCTCCAGAAATACGTCTTTAATAACCAGTTACGAAGTCGGGAAGAGCCTTTGGTTCTCAAATCCATGGCATGTGTATAACCTGTCGATTGTTTGTAGTGTAGAGAATTCTTTTTCTTTTTAAGTCCCATCTTTTTGTAATCCTCAGGCAACCTACTGCCATCAGTAATTAATACATCTCTATCCAATAACACGATGGTGCCGACAGCCATTCTTAAGTAGGGATGCAAACTCTTGTATTCTTTCCTTACTTTCTCGGTCTTGGCATTCTTTCCCGACAGATAAAATAATGTGAAACCTGTGTATACAACCAGGATAAAGGCTACCAGCCAGATCTTTGCTTTGATCGTAGCACGATTGATCCTCTCCACTCCCAGTAACCAATCCCACAGCATGGTGACATAAATCAGTAATATCAAAAATACAATCCCCTCCATAGCAAGTATGGCGATCCAGGGGTTGAATGCATACTGCTGATTGAGAAACACAGCCCCTCTAATCATGATCCAAAATGGTAGTACGATCATGAGAATTAATTGAAGAATGACGATCAAAATCTTCCTGGATTGCTTCATTTTACTCAGTTAATTCACTATATTATATAAGACGCATAAAAAGGGTATGTAGTTGGAAAAAGGCTGTCTAACTACAACAAATATAGACACTTCCGAGATCGAGGATACTTCAATGTTAAGCATAAATGTATGTAACTACTATTCAATAAACATTTTTACCAATGAAAAGGACTATCTATTCAAAAAGTAGGTACCCATGGTTAGACACCTATGAATGGGATACCTGGGAGCATGTATCGGGAACTCCTACCCCTCAAAAATCACATGAATCCGACATCACATCACGTACTCAATGGGTGTTGTCCATACTGGCCATTTTCAGCATCATAGGGTTCCTTATTATCATGATATGGATGTTTCCCTATATAAAAGATATGATCTCTCAAGCCATGTCTATAGATCTTAGTGCATCTATTATGCAGGCTGCTTCCAAATAGGGAGTCTGTCAAACATTATCACAGGATTTCGAGAAATTGACGTAAATTGCCCATTTCTAAATGCAATTTGCAATGAATGAGCAATCTCAGGATTTTATTGAATATCAACGTCCAAGGGTATCTCCAGATGATATGATACAAAGATCTAAAGATCTTTACGATCAAATGGACCAGCGCCGAACGGTACGAGAATTTTCCAGTGAACCCATACCTCGTAAGGTCATCGAGCAAGTCATTATGGCTGCATCAACAGCTCCTTCAGGCGCACATAAGCAGCCCTGGACATTTTGTGCGATTAGCGATCCTAACGTCAAAGCAACGATCCGTGAAGCTGCTGAAAAAGAAGAGTATATTAACTATCACGGAAGAATGTCTGAAGAATGGCTAGATGATTTGAAAGCGTTTGGGACAGACTGGAACAAGCCATTTCTGGAAATAGCTCCCTGGCTAATTGTTGTATTTAGGAAAATTTACGAAATCGATGAAAGTGGTAAAAAGAATAATTATTATGTCAATGAATCTGTAGGCATCGCTACGGGTATGCTATTAACAGCTATACACTTGTCAGGACTGGTAGCATTAACGCATACTCCCAGTCCCATGAAATTTTTAGGCAAAATCCTTGAAAGGCCTGATAATGAGCGCCCTTTCTTATTAATTCCAGTGGGTTATCCTTCCCAAGGGGTCAAAGTGCCTAACATAAACCGCAAACCTCTGAATGAAGTAGCGGTTTTTTTTGATTAGTGAGAGAGAATTTAGTAGCTTAGTAAACTAAAATGCTAATGATGTAAAGCATTTTAGCTAATGGATGAGCTTGTTCAACATTTACAGCAATTAAATCACAAAGTTAGTCAATTAGAACAGCTTATTACGACATTGCAGGCTGAGAAAAGAGAATTGTTCGAGGAGATGACTACCATCCGCCAAACATTGGATGATCGAGAGCGAGAATATGAGAAGTTGATGGAAAAGTATGAAGCAGCAAAGATGATCAAAGGCCTG
The DNA here is from genome assembly GCA_964652565.1 of uncultured Bacteroidia bacterium. Classification (GTDB taxonomy): domain Bacteria; phylum Bacteroidota; class Bacteroidia; order J057; family J057; genus JBCCTX01. The sequence continues at coordinate 32,925 of CAZZEC010000022.1, read as the reverse complement.
AATAAAGAGTTAAGCAACGATGGATTGAAAGATAAGATAGATCAATACCTAAAAGAAATAGATATTTGTTTGAAATATTTTGGTGTGCAGGAATAAATAGTTCGGGAGGAGGTGAGTATTGGAAAAGCATTCGATTAACATAAATATATTTGGACGAAAGTTTCCGGCGAGAGTGGATACTGAAGAGGCTGCGGTAATCAAACAGGCAGCGCATATGATCGATCAAAAAATGCGCGATCTCAAATCAGAATATAAAACTCAAGACGATGTTGATATTGCAATCATGTGTTGTCTTGAAATAATGACCGCATATTTACAAGATAAAAGCAGAGATGCCAGGAATCTAGACAAACTCCAAGATGAGCTTCACACACTGGATCAAAAAATTGATCATACCCTTCAATTGCTACACGGTGTATAAGTTCATTTGCTTACTTCCTCAAAATTATTGACTGAAAGAGCTTTAGCACTTTCTCCTACACGCAACCCTCCTACTTTAAGTAGGAGATTTTACGTTAACCTTAATGTGTGTAATACATGGGAACTTCATTTATTATTATTGCTGTAGCTTGCTTGCTAGTAGGCATAGTTGTAGGCTTTGTCGTCAATAGATATATGTTGACTACTGCAAACAATAAAATGATTGAAAATGCTAAGATAAAGGCTGACAGCATTATTCAGCAGGCTGAGTTAAAAGGAGAAAATATCAAACAGGACAAGATCTCTAAAGCCAATGAAAAGTATCAGCAGCTCAAGGGAAAATTTGAGCAAAATGCAAAAAAACAGAAAGAGAAGTTGGATGTCATGCAAAACAAGCTCAAACAGCGAGAATCAAACCTTACTTCTCAAACAGATAAATTAAAAAATGAGGCTCAAAGGCTGAAAGATGAACAAACACAGATTGATCGAATTCGAGAAAACCTGGAGAAACAGTTACAAATCGTAGAGAAGAAAAATAACGAATTGGATACTTTTCGTCAGAAGCAGGTGAAAGAGCTCGAAAAGATAGCGGGCCTTTCTGCTGAAGAAGCCAAGGCTGATATGGTAGAAGCGTTAAAAGAAGAAGCCAAAACAGAAGCTTCTGCTTACATCAAAGATATCATTGAAGAGGCGAAATTAGTAGCTACCAAGGACGCCAAAAAAATCATCATTGAAACTATACAACGTACGGCTGCTGAGCATGCCATCGAAAATACGGTTACAGTCTTTCCTTTGGAAAACGATGAGATAAAAGGTCGCATTATAGGAAGAGAAGGCCGAAACATTCGCGCATTGGAAATGGCTACAGGAATAGAAATTATTGTCGACGATACGCCAGAGGCGATCATCCTGTCAGGTTTTGACCCGGTAAGAAGAGAGATTGCACGTCTTTCTCTACACAAACTCGTAACAGATGGGAGGATCCACCCTGCGAGGATAGAGGAGATTGTCAAAAAGACAACACAGATGGTTGAAGAAGAAATCGTGGAGATTGGGGAACGTACAGTCATAGACTTAGGAATACACGGCTTGCGCCCAGAGCTCATCCGCCTGGTAGGTAGAATGAAATATCGATCCTCCTACGGACAAAATCTGCTAAAGCACTCGCGCGAAGTTGCTAATCTGTGTGCAATCATGGCGGCAGAACTTGACCTTGATATTAAAAAGGCAAAACGCGCAGGTCTCCTGCATGATATCGGAAAGGTAGCTGAAGAACACAATGATCTTCCTCATGCACTGTTAGGTATGGAATTGGCCAAAAAATTCGGAGAACATGCTGAAGTGTGTAATGCCATTGGTGCTCACCACGATGAAATAGAAATGGATTGTCTCATTTCTCCCATCGTACAGGCTTGCGACGCAATCAGCGGTTCACGTCCAGGAGCCAGAAGGGAGATTGTAGAGAGCTATATCCAGCGGTTGAAGGAGTTGGAAGAATTAGCACTCTCTTATCCGGGCGTATTGAAAACGTTTGCGATTCAAGCGGGAAGAGAGCTAAGAGTCATCGTAGAATCCGACAAGGTATCAGATGAAAAAGCAGACAACCTGGCTTTCGATATCTCGCAAAAGATACAAACAGATATGCAGTATCCAGGGCATATCAAGGTTACCGTTATTCGAGAAAAGCGCGCAGTATCTTACGCTAAATAATCTTTAGGACATTGAACATCGATGATGGTCTGCTGTTCTCTTTGAAAAGAAACTTCTTATACTATGTTTGGAAAAACCGCTAAGATCACAAAAGAAAAAGTACTCGCTGCCCTAGCACACGTAGATGATCCTGATTTGAAGAAAGACCTTGTTAGCTTAGGTATGGTGAAAGACATAGAAATTTCAGGAAAGTCTGTGCGTTTTACCGTTGTGCTGACTACGCCTGCTTGTCCTATGAAAGATGCTATCCAAAACGCATGTATCAATGCGATAAAGCTGATGGTGGATAAGGAGGCTGAGGTTGAAGTGAACATGACAGCTCAAGTAACTGTAGATCACGCCAATCAAGTTATTCCAAATGTAAAAAATATTATTGCTATTTCTTCTGGTAAAGGAGGAGTAGGCAAATCAACGATAGCTGCGAATATAGCCGTTGCCTTAGCTAATTCCGGTGCGAAGGTCGCGTTAGTAGATGCCGATATATATGGCCCTAGTATTCCTATTCTATTTGGATTCGAAAATGAGCCACCAAAGATGGAACAAGTGGATGGACAGGACAAACTCATCCCTTTCGAGAAACATGGGGTGAAATTAATGTCTATAGGTGTTTTGGTCCGTCCTGACCAGGCCATTGTATGGCGAGGTCCCATGGCTTCGAAAGCATTGCGACAATTAATTTTTGATACCAACTGGGGGGAAATTGACTATCTATTAATAGATATGCCTCCCGGGACTGGAGATATTCATCTTACCTTAGTTCAGGCGCTACCGGTAACAGGGGCAGTAGTAATTACGACGCCTCAAAAAGTTGCCGTATCAGACGCAAGAAAAGGAGCTGAGATGTTTCGATCTGCTCAAATAAATGTTCCCATATTGGGGGTAATAGAGAACATGTCCTTTTTCATTCCCGATGATGATCTCACCAAAAAATATGCTATTTTTGGTGAAGGAGGTGGAGAGTTATTGGCCCAACAGCTTCAGACGGTATCACTGGGTCAGATTCCGCTCCGTCAAGCTATAGCAGAGAATGCCGATCAAGGAAAGCCCGTTACGGTATATAATGATGGGATACTCAGTGAATCATTTGAAAGGATCGCACAATCTCTGGCACAACAGATCGCTATCAGAAACGCACAGCAGCCTCCAACTGAAAAAGTAAATATCTCTACTTACTAGGTTGCTATATGAATAATGATCGGTGTTTTTAACAACTTGTGAAACCTCAGATATTTATTTACGTCCTGAAAATACTGCACCTTCATAGATACAAGATGATCAAAGAAAATCTACATGATAGAATAGAAACAGCACTAGACTCGATTAGGGACTATCTCAAATCAGACGGTGGAGACGTACGAATCCATCAAATAAGGGAAGATATGGTCGTAGAGTTAGAGCTGTTGGGAAATTGTGAGTCCTGTAGTATGAGCAATATGACCTTGAAAGCAGGAATAGAACAGGTCATCAGGCGTGTAGCTCCTGAGATATCTGAGGTGGTTGCGATTAATGGGTAAGTAAATAACGTTCTTCACTCATTGTTACCTTATAATAAGGAGAGAGGGTATTACCCTCTCCCATGACACAATTGACACAATACTAAAAGTATTTCCGTAGTTTACTATTTGGCTATTTGGGCACTGCGAAAGCTCAAGCTCTTAAGTGTATTCAGCTTATGAAAAAATGGACGATGTTTTGTGTCAAAAAATGCTTTACAACTTAGGAAAACTAATGTTTACTTATTCAAATTTACGTCACAAGAGGTTTTTCGTGTTGTATATATGTATCAAATGATTGTAAATACGTCCCAAAATTGGAGTATTTTACTATAAAGTGAAGGTTGAATTAATGATCAGTCAGGTCTCTTCGCATTTCATTAGGGTTTTTCCCAACATATTCATAAAACTTTTTGGTAAAATTCCCAGGATCTTTATATCCAACATCATAAGCAATTTCACTTACATGCTTCTTCGTATGAATCAATAATTTTTTAGCCTGCTCCAATCGTATTTTATGAATGAGCTTTGCAGGAGTACCTCCACTGATGGCCTTAAACTTTCTGTATAGTTGCGCTCTACTCATCCCCAACTCTCGTTCTAGCGCAGTAGTGTTGAATTGGGCATCCTGATACTTTTCTTCAATAATTGCAGTTACTTTCTGTACAAAAGGATCTGTATCAGTAGTTACCAAAACTTCTTTAGAAGCGGATTGGAGTTGATATTTTTCTCTTAAGTTCTGTTGGGCCTGCAGATAATTTTTGATGATGAGCAATAATTCCTCTTTGTGTACGGGTTTAGAGAGATATGAATCCGCTTTATGGCGAAATCCTTCTAACTTAGAGTCCTGATCAGCCCTTGCAGTAAGTAGTATGATAGGAATGTGATTGGTTACCTCGTTTGTCTTAAGCTCCTCACAAACTTCAAATCCATCTTTAACAGGCATCATAACATCACAAATAATGAGATCTGGAATTAACTCCAATGCGAACTTTATTCCTTCTCTACCATCTTGTGCAAATGCCAAACGGTAGGTTTCATGAAGCGTAGTAGAAAGATAATACGCTACATCCGGGTTGTCCTCAACAATAAGAATTAGTGGTACATCTTCTTTATTATTATTACTGTTTTCCAAGGGCATAATCACAGGATCTGAATCTGTAAGATATTTTTCAACCAAAAATCCCTGTTGCGCTTTGGATTGGTACGCCACTAATTCTGCATTATGTGTAATGGGGAGTTGAATAGTAAATACTGTCCCTTTCTCTTCTTCACTTGTCACACCTATACTACCATTATTTAATTCAACTAATTGTTTTGTCAGTGCTAGACCAATTCCCGTACCTTCAATTTTATCTTCCTGGTTACCGACTTGATAATATCTATTAAAAATATAGGGTAAATATTTCTGGGAAATGCCTTTGCCGGTATCCTGTACTTGTATGATTGCACTACCTTTCAACACTTCAAGCCTTACCGTGATTTTTCCTCCCTTTGGAGTATGTTTTATCCCATTCGAGATCAAATTGTACAAGATGGATTGAATATGATCAGGATCAAAATCCATAAGTACGTTCTTCTGAGTACATTGAAATGTTAGCTCAACACCTTTTATCCTTGCATAAGACTTTAGTGAACCACAAAGATAGGTCATGTAGTCTACTATATTATCCTGTAAGGGCTTAGATTTAATGCTTCTACTTTGTAACCTGGATAATAACAGCATTTGACTCACTAGCTTTGACAAGTGTCTTGTATTTTGCAATATCACTTTTTGGTAGCTGTAATCTTTGCTACCTTCTTTTAAGGATAATTCATCTACCAAACCTTGAATTACTGTGAGCGGAGTTCGAAACTCATGTGAAATATTAGCAAAAAGCTCATTTTTCACCTTATCCATCTCCTTGTATTTTCGAGTCTCTTCTTTGGCTAAATTTTTGGAAAGCTGATATTGATACAATCTATATAACAAAGATATACCTGTCAGAAAATATATTACCCAGGCAATGGGTGAGTTCCACCAAGGTGGGAAAATGCGGATCTTGATTAACGCTTCCTTTTCATTCCATTTCCCATCATTATTAGATCCTTTTACACGAAACGTATAATTATTCTGATATAAATTTCTATAGGGAACAGAATGCTGGTCATCAACCATTTGCCACTCCTTATCTACTCCATCAAGCTTATACATATACCGATTTTTTTCAGGACTGATAAAATTTAGTGCACTAAATTTAATGCGGAAATTATTTTGGCCATGGCGTAGAAAAATCTGTGGCGCGAAAATGATGGAGGTATCTAACAGCGAAATATCGCCACGCAGAGATACATTGACGTTATTCACTTCTAATCCCGTAATAAATACAGGCGGGATGTAGTGATTCTTTTTTAATAAGCTATCCGGATGAAAGTGGATCATTCCTTGTTCAGAACCAAGCACTATGCTTCCATCTGTTAATTTTTCAGAACTCCCGTTGAGGAATGTTTCATCTATCAACCCCTCACTGATTGTATAATTGGTAAAATGGTCCTTATTGACATCCAGATGAGAAAGACCTAGATTCGCAAACCCTATCCATAAATTTCCATGATCATCTCCCTCAATTACCCTTACGAAATTACCTGCCATTCCATCTTCTATAGAATATCTAATGAAAGAGTCTGTTGATGGAATATATTTATTGAGGCCGCTACGAGTACCTATCCAAATATGACCCTTTTGATCCTCTAATAGCACATTGATTTGATCGCAGCTTAATGAATGAGGGTTGCTGTAACTATGGAAGAACTGTTTAAAATTAATTTCTTTGAGATTTTTTGCATAAAGTTCTGAAAGCGAACACATATGAAGGCCATTCTCTGAGACAATCCATAGATTTTGGTTGTGATCAATAAGTATATCAGCTATAGCATATCCCGAGAGTTTGCCTGGAGAATCAGGTGTTGGAGTAATATGGATAAACTCTTTTGTATGGGGATTGAAATGATTGAGTACGGTCGAAGTCCCAATCCAGATATTTCCCAGGTAATCCTCTGCAAAACACAAATAATCTCCTCCTGAGGGAGAGTATTTATCCTCAAGTGGTCCCCAGGGATAATGTTCGACAATTTGTATTTCAGGGTCTATCGTAAAGAATCCCGTTTTTATTGCTCCTCCTGCGTATATTGTCCCAGATTTAGTAACAAATACGGAGATAAGTGGGGTATCTATTAGTTTTTGAGGATCATTACCAGGTACATATAGCACTAACCCTTCTTTATTAGCAATGAACAGTGAATCCCCTCTTTCAGCTATACCTACAAGGTCATTATTCACTGTCCACTCCCGATAATGTATACCTTTAAAGACTAAATTTTGTGGAAGCCACTGAACTAACCCTTCTGTTGTTCCCAACCAAAGTGTACCCGCAGCATCTTCAAAAAATGTATTAACGCCTATAGGTGTCCCATTCTTAGAAGATCTAAATCCAGTTTCAACCAGATTAAACGCCCGGCTGTCAATATCGTATTCATATAATCCTGAACGAGTCCCAAACCATAGCGTACTATCGGATAGTTGCCAGATGTCATTGACAACATTCTCGGAACAATTTGACTGATAGCCCGAAGGATATAATGATTCGGAATATCCTGTTATTGGGTTGATGTATATAACTCCATTATTGGTTCCAAGCCAGAATGTACCGGCCTTATCCACAAATATTTTGTTGAGAATGGATTGTCTTTCAGGCTCAATATTGGTAAAATAATGGCTAAAAGAATCTACTCTCCTATGCCATTTATTAAGTCCATTTCCCGTAGCCAACCATACATCTCCTTTCTCAGTTTCATGCATATCTTTTACTCTTCCTCCACTTAATCTCACTGAGTCTGTAATATTATTCGTATAGTGTTTGAAAGAATGTTTTACAGGATCAAACACATAAAGATTGGAGCCTGCTGTTGCAATCCATAAGCGATGCTGTGAATCTTCATGTATCATGGATATGCTCGCTTTAGAGGATATCTGTGTATGTTGAAAGGGTATAAAAGCCTCCTTATACTTATCATATGTTAATAACCCGTTTCCTTTTGTCCCTATCCATAAAATGCCCCTGCTATCTTCAAAGAGACAGGTAATTCTATTTCCTCTTAAGCTTAAGGAATCCTCAGGATGATAGTAAAAATTTACAAATCCATGTGCATCATATCTGCTTAGGCCTTCCATTGTCCCAATCCAAAGAAAGCCCATTTGATCCTGAATAATTGAATAAATATTATCATTAATCAGGCCATTGTCTGTAGTTAAGCGCTTAAAAGCTTTGGATGTTATTTCCTGTGCTAAAGCAAGCACATTACAGATACATACGAACAAGGCTATAAGAACAAATTGTATAAGTTTACAATATTTATACCTGTGCATAAGGTCTTAATACCTATCTGTGCAAAAAATTATCAACAAATGTATAGTCTTTCGAATTATATTAAGCAGCAACAAGTCTATTACATAATAATAAACTAAAGTAAATTACTAAATAATATGCTAAATCCGGATAGATAATTTAACTATTTGGATGATTTTAATCAAGTAAATATCAATCATCCAAAGATCGATAGGAATTATTTTGCATGATTTAAACTTTGGAACTTCTATTCCACAATTATTTCATCTACGAAAAGCCAACTCCCATTACCAGACCCTCCATGCCATGATGGGATGATTGTATTCTTTGCTGAAATCCTTATAAACCGTGCATGTACATCATTCAGCGTAGCTGTATGGTTCTTCATACCAACTGGCGTTTCTTCTTCAATTGCTGTAATATCCTCTTCCTCATACACTGCCTCATAATCATTACCGTCTTCTGAAACCGCTATGATTACCTGGGATGGGTAAAATATCCATGCATAAGGAGTGTGAAGCACGCCTATCTGAATTTTGCTAAGCGTTTGTATTTCACCCAAATCTACTTCTGCACTTAAATCATCACCATCAAATCCATACCACAAATCGTTAAAAATTTCCGTTCCTCTTATGCTGTTGGTCAATACATAAGGTCCTGCATTATATTTTTCTGCGGGTTGATGTTCAAGCTTGGGTTTGATTGCTATTGCCTTGTGCAAATTGATCTCCTGTTGAAATACATTTCCTACTTGTGTACCTTGTTGGAAGGCTGCTGCCTTGAGTGTTATTGAATTTGAAGGAGAGATCACATCTTGATAGATCGTTGATGATGTAGTTGGTGTAGATCCATCGACTGTGTATCTTATAGTCAATCCCGGAAATTCACTTGAGAGTTTGATATTCAAGACCTGCTGCTGTGTATCTGGAAGCATCTCAGCAGTTATGTTATACAGGGTTTTGGCATAATTGACATCAAGTGCGTCAAGTAAATCGAAATGATATGACAGGCGGAGAATAAAATCCTCATAGTCTTTATGCTCATCTGATGTCCAGTTTAGTTCAGCCAGTGCGCATGCACGTGGGAATATCATATATTCTACTTTCTCCGGTGTAGGTATGTATTCAGTCCACAGATTGGCTTGAGCTCCGAGTATGTGCTTCGCCTCTTCTTCGGACAACTCATCCGGAGTAGGTTCAAAATGGTATACTTTTGAAAGCGGGAGATTGCCTCCTATGGCCAATGGCTCTTGCGAGGGTTCTGCCTGATAATAATCAAAGTACAAATGAGAGGTAGGACTCATGATAACATCATGCCCTTGTCGAGCAGCAGCTATCCCACCTTCCGTTCCCCTCCAGCTCATTACAGTGGCATTGGGAGCTAATCCTCCTTCAAGAATTTCATCCCAACCGATGATCTGTTTCCCATGGGAATTGACAAATTTTTCAATGCGTTGTATGAAATAACTTTGTAGCTCGTGTTCATCTTTCAATCCCTCCCTACGCATGACTGCCTGTGCTTCAGGACTTTCCTCCCATCTCACCTTAGGGGCTTCATCTCCTCCTATATGGATATATTTCCCGGGAAATAGTTCCATTACCTCCAACAGCACATTTTCCAGAAAAGTAAACGTCTCCTCTGTAGGACAAAAAACTTCTTCAAAAATACCCCATTTCTGAGCCACCTGAAATGGCCCATCAGTGCAGGCTAGTTCGGGGTAAGCTGCTAAAGCTGCTAGTGCATGTCCAGGCATCTCAATTTCAGGTATCACTGTAACAAATCGACTTTGGGCATATTCCACTACTTCTCTTACTTCTTCCTTTGAGTAATAACCACCATATCTTTTACCGTCGAACTGGTGTGGCTGGTCTCTGTAATGGCCTACCAGGGTCTGTGCTCTATATGCACCCACCTCTGTAAGCAAGGGATATTTATCAATTTCTATTCTCCAACCCTGATCTTCTGTCAGATGCCAATGAAAGGTATTCAGCTTATGTAACGCCAGGAGATCTATATACTTTTTGATAAAATCTACAGAAAAAAAATGTCTTCCGACATCTAAATGCATCCCCCGATATGTATACCGAGGTTGATCCTCGATCTTTACTACAGGTAATGACACATTAGATACCGATTTGCCTAATGCTTCCGATGGAATGATCTGACGTAAAGACTGAATGGCATAGAAAGCTCCCTTGGGAGTAGAAGCAGATATATCTATTTGTTCAGCGCGTATATCCATCACATACCCTTCAGGATGTGGGATAGAATTATCCATTGACAATGTAATGTTACCTTCACTTCCTGTATCCCCACTTTCTATGATCTCAATATCTGGAACGTCGTCTAGGTAAAGGTTGAGTAACTCTGACAGATAGCTAGCTACTGGTTCCATCTCTGTCACATACATGATGGAAGTAGAAGAGGATAAGACAAATTGTCCATCCCCTAAGTCTATAGAAGCTGGCTTGGGTATGATATGTACTGAAGCTTCAGGCACAGCGTTATGGGTATCTTGTTTAGAACAATTTGTAGAAGCTATTGCTAACAATAGAAGAAATGTCAAATAAATGGCTCTCATAATTACATTAAGTATCTATCAATGAAGAACAAGTTAATGATAAATCAATAAGTGCGGAATTAATCCGCACTTATTGATTTCTAGTAGCTAATATTGTCCGATCATCTAATTCAAAGACAATCCCGCAGCTTGAATTTCTTCAAGTAGACTCTGGGCTGTTTCCTGCTCACCTGAAGTAGCATAATGCTGATACAGCATGCGAAGTGCTGTACTGTAATCTGCTTCTCTTGGTGAAGAAGCACTACTATTTCTATAAAACTTCAACACATCCATGCATTCCTGCTTGGTTTCATCAAAGTACGCCTGTGCCTTTTCTTCATCTCCCAATCTTTGGTGCATGATTCCTGTTCGCATTTTGAAAAAAGGACCAGGATTAACCACTGAGTATGGAAAATTCTCCTCAGCAAAAGTGATGAGATTATTCGCCCTCTCCTTTAAGGTTTCAATTTGTTGTTCGCGGTTTAATGTTTTCCCTTCTACAGACAACATGGGGACGGTCGCCGTAGAGTCTCCGCTTTGAAGCCTTTCAGCTTCTTGATGATAGTAATTTGATAATCTGTAGAAAATACTCTGATAGTTAATAATACTCCTTCTTGAGTTTTCATCATAATACACATTGGGATTATTGAGATTTCGATATCTGAATTTCTCAGTAATATTTTCATACATGGTGTTAGGCTCAATCCCACCAACATAAAAATCATAGGGATCAGGAGGTAAAGGATTTTGCACAGGTGTAATCCGATACGCCATCCCTTCTAAACGGAGATAATTCTCCATACCAAGCATACTGCTTCTGGAGACAGTATTGGCAAAGTAAATGGGACGTTCCCATCCTTGTTTAGAAATGTTTTCCAGGAGGTTCAGCACTACCCTATCTTTGAGTTCGAGATATCGTGCATTTCCTCCTCCACGAGTAGGGACATCCCAACTCATCGGAGATTGCACATGTGGTATCTCATATTGAGAGATTACTTCATTTTCCAATAATTCTGTAGTATCAGCAGGCAAGCGTACTGAAAGCTTTTGGGTACTGCCTTGATCCCAGCCTTGATTTTTTTGTCCTAAATATTGATCGCGTTTCAGGGATATTGGGAGCGGTTCTGATTCATTGATTTTTTGCTGCATCTGATTGATATACCAGTCTGTATTTACATAACTGAGACAAAGCACCCGTACATCTGGCCTTACATTTTCTACCTCTTGTATGTACCAGAGAGGGAAGGTATCATTATCACCATTTGTAAAGAGGATAGCATTGGGAGCCAAAGAGTTCAACAAATTATATGCAGAATCGGGAGCTAAATATCTTCCTGCTCTGGAGTGATCATCCCAGTTGTTAACCCCCATTAATATAGGAGGTATTAACCCAATTGCGAGTGCACCATATACAGCGCCTCCTTTCAGGTATTTCTGAAAGAAATCATACAATCCGATCACACCTAATCCAATCCAAATTGCATAGGTTTGAAATGATCCGGCAAATGAATAATCCCTTTCACGAGGCTGAGAAGGATACTGATTGAGGTAAATTACGATAGCAATGCCCGTAAAGAAAAACAGCAACCCAACAACTACGGCATCTGACCACCTCTTCTTCGCCTGCCAATAAAGTCCTAGTAGTCCCAGCAAGAAAGGCAGATAGTAATAGTGATTTTTCCCTGGATCATTGCGAATCTCGCCAGGCATATCAGCTGTTTCATTTACATTTAGACCACTCTCCCAACCCATATCCTGAACGTCTCCCTGTCTTCCCGCAAAATTCCACATGAAGTACCTCCAATACATATGTCCTAATTGGTAGTCCAAAAAGAATTTGAGGTCTTCAGCAGGAGTAGGTCTATCATCATCATTTCTATTGGGATCTCCAACACTTTTGACATAGTTCACATAGGCATGAGGACCATTTTTCCAACGCAACTGCTGATCGTAGTACATTCTGGGGAACCACTTTTTATCTTCTTCCCTATATTCATATTTTCTACGAATTCCGATTTCCCTGTATCTATTCGTCTCCTCATCCAATACGTATTCCATTCCAGCTTCCTTGTAAGACACAGGTCTAGCGTTGTAAAGTGTACCCCTTAATAAGGGTCTTTCCCCATATTGCTCTCGCTTCATATAGCGCAAGAATGTATAACTGTTATCAGGGTTATTTTCATCAATAGCGGGATTGGCATTGGATCGAATAGGGACCATCGCATAAGAGGAAAATCCTATGTAAATGACTAATGCACAGATAGACGCAATATTAAGTACGGGCTTGTTATTTTTATTGCTGTAATAGATTAAAAAGATCAGCCCGCCAATTAATAACAATAACCAAATGGCTATCCCTGATCCTACGGGTAACCCCAACCCACTTTTAACTGATCCATTTTCAAACGTTGTCCCTACTAAAAGCTTTTCAAGCGACCATGCAATATCGAAGGTGTAGAGAATAATACCTGTCTGTATGAGTCCCAGTACGATTACAGAGATCAACCCTGTAACAATAAATCCCTGCCAGGAAAAGTCGTATTTTTTAAAGTAGTAAATAAATGCCAGGGCTGGGATTGTCAATAGATTTAATAAGTGTACACCTATAGACAAGCCCATGAGATAGGCAATCAATATAATCCAACGCTCGTTACCTGGCTCTTCAGCATGGGCCTCCCACTTAAACATCAACCACACTACAATCGCTGTAAAAAAGGAACTCATGGCATAAACCTCCGCTTCAACTGCATTAAACCAGAAAGAGTCTGCAAACGTGCAGGCTAGTGCAGCGACCAGGCCTGCTCCCATAACGACTAATGTCTGCGTTTTATCTGGTTGAGCATGATCTAATCCCATCATTCTTCTGGCAAGATGCGTTGTAATCCAGAATGTAAATAGTACTGTAAACGCTGCGCACAGCGTACTTAGAATGTTAAGCATGACTGGCACATTTGCAGTAGAACCAGCAAATATGGCAAACACACGTCCTATAATAAGGAATAAGGGTGCTCCCGGAGGGTGGGGAACTTCTAGCTCATTTGCGCAGGCTATGAACTCTCCACAATCCCAAAAACTGGCTGTAGGCGCCATCGTAAGCAAGTATACAACCCAAGAAAATGCAAAAATGCCCCAACCTGTTAAATTATTTATACGGTTATAATTCATAGATCTTTTTATTTCAGGCAACGAATTTAACTATTTAATCACAAAAATGACACAAGCTTCCTGATAAGCTGCAAATAAGTCAAAATTACTTAGAACAACTATGCCAAGTAATACTCTATTAACTATTAACGTTTCTACTTTTACATCAAACGAACTTACAGTGCTTAAGCAGCAGTAAGTAGGATGAAAAAAGAAAAAGTTACTTCGAAAGATGTTGAAAATGATAGTAAATCTATGTAAATCTGCGGTAATGATTTTTACGACTTAACGAGAGCCTAGTGATAGCCTATTTTGAACTTCTATTGAGTACCTTTTCAAAGAAAAAACATACTTGTTTTTTCATCTTAGCCCTGATTCTTCTATCAGCATGTGAGGGTTTCTTTGGAACAGAAACAGATACTGATTTCCTGGATGAACCTGTTTTTGACAATCGGGCAGTCGCATATGTACCCATATTACCTGTACTGGATGGTCTAAACTATCCGGTTGATATTATTGCAGGTTGGGATGAAATACTGTATGTGGCAGACGCAGGTACAGAAGAAATCATTGGTTTTGATCAAGCAGGAAATGAACAAGGACGCTTCGCTATCCCAGGGTTGACAGCTATTGCTCAAGATCGAAGTTTAGATATCTTAGCCTTGGGTACGATAGATACTGTCATTGAAGGCGCAAACTTTACGCTTCCAACTATCTATCGAATCGATCTCGATAAGACTGGTAACTATGGCATTCGTTCTGCTTTTATCAAGCATAAAATTATACATCCCTTCTACTTTCGTTCAAGTTCCCCATCTTCAGGAGATGAAGCAGTATCTTTTCGAGGGATTGCCATACTTGGGGATAATCGCTATTACGTTTCGAGAAATGGACCCTCCAATTCTACTTCTCAATTTGGGGGGCCTGATGATGCCGTAATTTTATTCTCTCAAGAAGATGAGTTTATCTCTCCAGTATTTGTCAATACAAGTTTGGGGTTATTTAGAGATTATTTTAAAAAACCTCAGGGTTTGGCTTCCCTGGCCCAACCTCCCCAAAGTAACGCCGTGGATCTAAGGGGAAGCTTTTTAGCAACCTCAATAGCTGAAGGTGTAACGCTTAAAGTCCAATTTATAGAAAGAATTGAAAGTGAGGGAGGTGCAAGTAATGAACTCCTTTCATTACCTGTAGGTGATACGGATCGGGCAGATCGATTTCTCTACGAACCCAATCGCTTTACATCACCCGTCGATGTAACAGTAGCAGGTGATGAAACAAACTATATTTTTGTTGTCGATGCAGAAAGGGATTCCTTGTATCAGTTTAATGCACTTGGCTTTGAGGGAGTGAATCCCCCTCCGGGTTCCAGAACCAACAGGGCAATACTATCTTCCTTTGGAGGAACTGGTGATGGGGTAACACAATTTAGGGAGCCGATGGGAGTAGCATACTTAGATCGTATTGTATATGTAGCAGATGCGGGAAATGGACGGATCTTACGATTTCAACTTACCACAGATTTTGAATAGCTATTTGGCAAATAACTGGTTCATATCCTTAAATGCTTTAAACTCCAACGCATTACCTGCTGGATCATACAAAAACATCGTGGCCTGCTCCCCTGGTAACCCTTTAAATCGGATGTAAGGTTCAATAATAAATGTTGTCTCAGTGGCTTGTAACTTTTGCGCAAGTGCTTCCCAGTCTTCCCATCTCAGGACAACTCCATAATGAGGCACTGGTACATCATGGCCATCGACTGGATTAGAATGAAGCGTTTCCTTCCCTGATGATGATTTGTAGTGCACAACAAACTGATGGCCGTAAAGATTAAAATCTATCCAGGTATCACTGCTCCGTCCTTCTTCACATCCCAGGATATTTCCATAAAACGCTCGGGCAGCCGGTAAATCATCAACAGGAACAGCTACATGAAAAGGTGTGAGAGGTATTGACATATTCTATTAAGTTAGAAAAGAAAGGTATGAAAATTTTGGAGTATACACTAAAATAGGCCTTCCCCTAACAAATCACATACAATGGGCGGGCTAGGATGCATGGGAATAACCTGGAATAAAACCCTTTTGTGATCATTAGAAGAAAGCCTGATACATTCCTTAACTTAACACTATACGTTGATTATAACGAAGGATTTACATAAAGATTGTATGATTATGCAAATTATTCGTATGGATGAAAATTTGGGAAATACCCTATGATTTTTCCTTTCCGCTATAGGTAAGCCGATAGATCTTACTCCCGTGGTCATCCGATATTAATAGCGAACCATCAGGTGCAACGATAACATCTACTGGCCTTCCGATAACATCTCCTGATTCTGTAAGAAAATCCACATATTCCAATTCTCCATAGGGCTTACCCTCATCAAAAAACACGCGGGTTACACAATACCCGTCTCTATTACTCCTGTTCCAGGAACCATGATAGGCTACGAAAGCATCTCCTTGAGCTTCAGGAAATTGATCCCCATTATAAAATTCCATTGCATTTGGTGCCCAGTGTGAACCTGAGTTCCATGCGGGAGGAATTGTTTCTGCTGCTAACTTTACGATATCTTCTCTATTCATGTATTCATATCTTGGAACACGATTTCCAGTAATATAAGGATGTCCATAAAAGCCATCTTTTACATAATGATTCATTTCACCTGGAGGGTTTAAATCTGTAATAGGTTGCCCATGTGTATTTCCTTCTTTTTTCTCCATTACCCCTCCAAACCAATCACTTCCATGGTCCATACCCCAGATTTCATCCGTCCCGGGGCGAATAACCAGCTTTTCTGTATTTCTTAATCCCGTAGCATACAGCTGCTTATCTGTACCCTCCAGATTGAATGACCATATTTTCAATCTTTCCGTATCTGTTTCATCAGTAATATTTCCACTACAACCAATAGCAGTATATAGCCTGCCGTCGTTTATGACAACGGGTCTCCACCAGTGTCCTCCTCCTTCCGGAAGTTTCCCTTTAGCAATTACAGTAATGGTTTCATCTGCTACACCATCACCATTGTCATCCTTTGCTTTATATATTGCCCCGGATTCAGAGAACCATAACCAACCCTCATGCCAGTACATCCCGTGTACGGTCTTATGCCCTTTAATAAATGTTTCCTTGTGTTCGTAGTACCCATCACTATCCTCATCGCGTAAAGCCAATATTTCACCCTCTCTTGGAAAAGAAACAAAAAGGGTCCCATCTTCCCCCAGCTCCATAAAACGAGGGCTTTTTACTTCAGATTGCACAATACTTAGTTGATAACCTTCTCGTACCTTTATACGTGAATCTGGTTTTTGTTCTTGTGCTGATAGTTGTACAAATGATAGGATAAACAACGCACCCATCATCCAACAAATGTATTTGTGAGAATTTGATTTCATATTATAGATGTTAGTAGTATGTGTTTTAGTAGTATATGTTAAGAACTTGTAGTACGTACATGTTGTTGCCGATAGGCGAAGCAATTTAATCCAATACGGTAAGTGCTGCTCGTATTGTCCCCAACAAACTGTCTCTATTATCCGCTACTTTTACCACGACTTGAAGCCCATTATATAGTGTAAAGACCAGATTTGCGACAGACGCGATATCTTGATCTTTAGCTAATTGACCTTTTTCTATTCCTTTTTGAAGATAATCAAATATAATTTGTACGAACTCCCGCTTATTTTCAACGAGTATTGGATGCATAAACCCAAAATCCGGAATCAGTTCTGTGGTAGCATTTACAACAAAGCATCCTTTTTTATCCTTGTCGCTTAATGATTGATCAACTGAGTATTCAAATAGTTTGTACAAACCCTCTCTGACATTAGGCTCATTATACAGAAAATTCGTAATCCAGTTGCGATTAGTTTGCTGATAATGTCTAAATGCCTGCTTAAAAAGCCCTTCCTTACTTCCATAGGTATTGTAGAGACTAGCGCGATTGACACCTAAATAAGAGACAATATCCTGAATGGATGTAGCATGGTATCCCCGCTTCCAAAACAGCTCCATTGCTTTTTGGAGAACTTCTTCTTCGTTAAAAATCCTGGGCCTGGGCATAATATCTAATTTAACTCTCTAAACGTAAGATATATAGATCGGTTGATTTGCTACCATTTGTGAGTATCTAGAAGAATTCTAAATAGTAGGCTAGCAGAATAAAAGATCTTGTATTAATGATAAAAATTATTAGCTTAATACCTAATGTTAGGTAGTATTGTATGATGATCAACAGCGTACATAGCATCGTCTTTTTTAGGTATATGGTTTCCGTATACACTGGTATACTGATTTTATGTCACACAGTGTTCGCACATGATCATCACCCGATTGTCGAAGATACGCAGATTCAAGCTTGTACTCATACACTTCCAACTACGACTTTCCTCGATCAATTGGAACTATTTCTGCATCAGGATCTGGGACCTGGACATTTTGATTATATCCCTGGACTTGAAAATGGATACTTTTGTTCAACTGTAGGAGATCTCATTCACTTCAATGAGTTATCCCTTATAGCTTCGAGCAAGTTATTGTTCCCTTATTCATCTAATGAAAAACTTCTTACCCGCCACTATAATACTGAATATTCACGGGGACCTCCTTACAGGCTTTTCACCAGATCGTTTTAACGATCACCACTATTTTTTGATTTGCTAGTAAGCATTGCTCGACCTGATGTCGGTAGAAATACCATTTAGGAGAATTCTGTATACGTCTCTCTTTTTTAAAAGAATACCTACACATTTCATGATCTATAGAATCATACACTTTTCGGTCAATCAAAAATTCATTATAGGACTATTGGTCATGGCGTTAATAGGCCTGGGCATGTATTCCATGATGAATATTCCTATTGATGCAGTACCTGATATCACTAATAATCAGGTACAGGTGGTTACAGTTTCGCCCTCTTTAGCCGCACAAGAAGTAGAACAACTGATAACATATCCGGTAGAGGTTGCTATGTCTAATCTCCCGGATATTGTCGAAGTTAGATCCATCTCTCGTTATAGTCTTTCCGTCGTTACCATTGTCTTTGAAAGCCATGTCCCAAACCTCAATGCCAGACAACTGGTCAAAGAACAGATCAGTGTTGCCGCTTCGGAGATTCCAGAGGGACTCGGCTCACCAGAACTCATGCCCATCACCACAGGATTGGGTGAAATATATCAATATACCCTGGAGGTCATGCCCGGATATGAACATCAGTATGATGCCATGCAACTTCGGACCATTCAGGATTGGATTGTCAAACGTCAACTAGCTGGGATACATGGCATAGTAGAGGTTAGTAGCTTCGGAGGTTATCTCAAACAATATGAAGTCGCAGTTCATCCTTCAAAGATGCGTAGTCTTGGGGTAACGATACCAGAAGTATTACTTGCCCTTAAAAGGAACAATGAAAACTCAGGAGGTAGTTACCTCCAACAAAAAAGCAATGCTTACTATATACGTACTGCGGGAAGAGTAAGCCAGATCTCAGATATCGAACAAATCTTTATCTGCGAACATGAAGGAGTGCCTATTGTAGTCAAAGATATTGCAGAGGTCGGATTGGGGAGCGCGCAGAGATATGGAGCGATGACGCATAACGGCAAAGGGGAGGCTGTAGGGGGAATCACCCTCATGCTAAAAGGAGCTAACTCTTCTAAGGCCATATCCAACGTAAAATCACGCATTGAGCAAATTCAACAATCCCTCCCAGAAGGAGTTGTGATTAAGCCCTACCTGGATAGAGCAGAACTTGTACAAAGAACTATCAATACTGTGAGTAGCAACCTCATTGAAGGAGGACTCATTGTTATCCTTGTTTTGGTACTGGTATCTGGGAATCTTAGAGCTGGGTTAATTGTTGCTTCTGTGATCCCACTTTCGATGCTTTTTGCGTTGATCATGATGCAAATATTCGATGTGTCAGCCAACTTAATGTCATTAGGAGCTATCGACTTTGGTATAGTAGTAGATGGAGCTGTGATCATCGTAGAAAGCATACTCCATGTATTAGCTACCTACCACTTGGGAAAACAACTCAGTCAAACAGAAATGGATCGTGTTGTAGCTGAATCAACAACTTCGATATATCGCGCGGCTCTCTTTGGAGTAATCATCATTCTTGTCGTGTTCATCCCTATCATGACACTCACAGGTATTGAGGGGAAAATGTTTCGCCCGATGGCTTATACTGTCTCTTTTGCCATATTGGGAGCCCTTATCTTATCACTCACCTATGTTCCCATGATGTCTGCATGGTTGCTAAAGAAACACGTTAGTCAACAGAGAAATCTTGCTGACAGAATGATGAATGCGCTCAGAAGTAAATATCGTCCATTATTACAAAATGCATTGAAGCAACCTGTACTTGTATTTCTTATAGCACTTTCACTCTTAGCTACATCGATCTATACCTTTAATCACTTGGGGGCAGAATTTATCCCTACACTTGAGGAAGGAGACCTTGCCATGCAGATGACTATCCAACCGGGTAGCGCACTCAATGAAAGTATTGCCATGACCCAAAAGGCAGAGAAAGTGCTACTGGATCATTTTCCTGAAGTAAAAGAAGTGATCTCAAAAATCGGAACAGCAGAAATCCCCACAGATCCTATGGCTATTGAGGATGCGGATATTATGATAATTCTGGAGAATAAAAAACAGTGGGTGAGTGCAGAAACCCGAGAGGAATTAGTCGAACAGATGAAACGACAGCTGAGCGTGATCTCCGGTGCACAGTTTGAGTTCACTCAACCCATACAACTCAGATTTAACGAATTGATGACTGGAGCTAAAACGGATATCGCCATACAGATTTTTGGTGAAGACCTGCAAACACTAGCAGAATTAGGTCAACGGGCGGAAGATTTAGTCATCAATATCCCAGGGGCTGCAGATGTACGCCTGGAACAAACGGAAGGTCTTCCTCAACTATTGGTTGAATATCACAGGGCTAAAATTGCTCAGTATGGATTAGATATCGAAACGTTGAATACCATCATTCGCACAGCCTATGCAGGAGAACCTGTAGGTGTAGTTTTTGAAGGAGAACGAAAATTTGAATTAGTTGTGAGATTAGACGAATATCATAGAAATGAATTAGATCTCAGTCAATTATTTGTCAGTCTACCCAATAGCGAACAATCCGTACCGCTCAGCGATTTGGCAACTATTTCTTATGAAGAAGGACCTTTGCAAGTTTCTCGCCAAGATGCGCATAGGCAAATCACCGTAGGTGTGAATGTACGAGACAGAGATGTAGCAAGTCTGGTGGAGGAGATCAGATCTTCATTAGCAGATGACCTACGTCTTCCCCCTGGTTATTATGTAAGATATGGCGGGCAGTTTGAAAATTTGCGTACTGCACAGCAAAGATTATTCATTGCGGTACCTGCAGCCCTGGGTCTTATCCTGATCCTTCTATATTTTGCCTTTCATTCAATGAAATATGCCCTGCTGATATTTACAGCAGTTCCATTATCAGCCATTGGTGGAGTAATGGCTCTTTGGATGAGAGACATGCCATTTAGTATCTCTGCGGGTATTGGATTTATCGCCTTATTTGGCGTCTCTGTTATGGATGGAATCGTACTTATCAGTCAATTCAATTCGTTAAAAGAAAAGGGGGATCGCTCCTTGATTGATTGTATCCTGGAGGGTGGTAGTGTCAGGCTCCGTCCTGTACTCATGACTTCCATAGTAGCCGCCTTAGGCTTTTTACCTATGGCACTATCGACTTCTGCTGGCGCAGAGGTACAAAAGCCCCTCGCAACAGTGGTAATAGGGGGCATTATCAGTGCCACAATTCTCACGTTGTTGGTATTACCTGTATTGTATTATCTGGTCAACCGAAACTGGAACAAGAAAAATACCCCTATTGCGATGATTTTCGCAGTATTTACCCTAGTTGGTTCACATCATATGCAAGCTCAGGAGGAGCCCTTTACCCTCGAACGAGCCACAACGTTTACAATAGAAAATCACCCACTCATCTCTCAGTCAGCTTTAAAAATCCACCGTGAAGAAATTCTTCAAAAAGGCTCCTTTCAGATCCAACCCACAGAGTTTACCTACCAATATGGTCAAATCAATGCGCGGGAAAATGACTACTTTCTGACAATTGATCAGCCATTGGGTTCACTGCTCACACATTCAAGACGGAAAGCTTATCATCAAGCACATGTCAACCTTGCTGAAGCAGAAATGGCGCACCTGACACAACAAATCATTTATCACGTAGCGTCTGCCTGGTATGAATGGAGGTATACATATCAGCTATTGTTACTATATCAAAGGCAAACGCAGTGGTATGAAGAGCTTTCAACCAAAGTAAATCAACAACAACAGGCTGGAGATATAGAACCCCTCGATTACAGGCTAGTTATTGCCCAGAAAAATGAAGTTCAGCGAAAGTTATTGCAGGCTCAACTCGAATTTGAACAATCGGCTTCTTCATTAAGGAGGGTAACATTTTGGGAACAGGCACTAATAATCCCCCGAGACAGTCTCATTCCTATCTCGGACGTTCCCATAAATAGAGATACTCAAATATCTTCTGTGATCTTAGCTCCCTTTGAACAGTACATCACTGTGGCGAATCAAGAAATCAGATTAAACCAATCCAGGTTCTTTCCGGAGCTATCCGTGGGATACTTCATGCAAGAAATTGAAGAAATAAGTGGCTTACAAGGAATAAGTATAGGTCTCTCTCTGCCTTTGTGGTGGAAACCTGTAAAGTCACAGATCCAACAGTCTCGAATATCTAGTCAAATCGCAGAAAAAGAACTCGCTTTTCAATCGCATCGCTACCAATCTCTCCTGGTACAGGCATGGGATAATATGATGAATTATCAGGATCAATATATGACATTGGGAACTTCTCAGCTACAGCTTGCAGATGAAGTTCGAAGTACGGCTCGCGAACAACTTCAGTCAGGAGCCATTGACTATTTCCGCTATGTTCAAAGCTTAGATAAAGCACTTGAATGGGAATTGTCTTACTGGAAATTACTATTTGAATACAACCAATCCATCATCACTTACAAATACTACATTGAAAATGAATCTTAAAACAGTTTTATATACATTCATACTTTTAGGGGTTCTTACACAATGTCAAGTACAAGAAGAACCCAGTGAGACCAGTATCTCACAGGTAGCGGTCAACCAGGTCCTGCTCTCTCAAGAACAATTGAACATGGCAGGAATAGAAGTAGGAAAAGCAGAAAGAAGGGTGCTTAAAGGGGGAATTAACTGCACCGGAACCATCGATGTTCCCCCTCAAAATTTAGCTACCATTTGTACTCCTATTGGAGGATTTGTAAAAAAGCTTCATCATATTCCCGGAGAATATGTATCAAAAGGAAGTCCTGTGGCAATCATTGAACATCCCAATATCATAGACATACAGCAAGATTACCTCGTAAGCAAAGGGAAGTTGATGTTCCTCGAATCCGAATATTTGCGCAAGCAGAAACTCATTGACAAAGATGCTACTGCACAAAAAGCATATGAAGAAGCAACTTCTAATTTTCTAGTAGAACAAGCAAACTTACTAGGACTGAAAGCAAGACTCAATTTGATGGGGATCAAACCTGAATCCCTCGATAGTACGGGTATTCAAACAGAGATATATATCCCTTCTCCACTGAGTGGGTATGTAACCGAAGTACAAGCCCGAAGGGGACAATATGTGAGTCCAGAAATGCCGCTTGTCTCAGTAGTTGATAAAGCGCATATACATTTAGAACTGTCTATCTTTGCGCAAGATATATCCAAAATAAAAAAAGGCCAGTCGATCACCTTCCAAATTCCTGGCAATTCGGAATTGTACCATGGAGAGGTCTATTTACTAGGCCACCTCGTGGAAGAGGAAAGCAAAAGTCTGAATATTCACGGACACATTCACGATAAAGACCCCAACCGCTTTATACCTGGGACCTATATCAATGCGACCATCCAAACAGATGCTGACACTGTCTGGGCGATCCCTTCAGAAGCTATGGTACGCCAGGGTAATCAAGCATTTGTATTTGTTCGATCAGATAGTACCTTTCATAAACGCGAAATTGAGATAGGTAACATCTCCGATGGCTGGGTAGAAGTAACGTCGATCAAAGATACAGATATGAATAGTGCTATTGCTGTTAAGGGAGCCTACTACCTTCAAGGGAGTCTGTAATAATAATGATTTTATGAAGACACTGTATCAAATGTTCTTTTTTACGAAATCTCGTTGAAATACCTTAAATACTAGATTGAAAAGGAAAGAGAATGTATTAGTTTTTAAAAATTAGCGTAGCATTTTTAAAACAATAAAAAACTTAAAAAGGGAAGTCGACGTATGAGACTTCCCCATACCATTATTTGCGAGTCATAGTTACTCCATTCATTCCCTTTCTTCCATTACATTTATCTTCTATCATCTTAAAAGTTGCTTCATTTCCATTTAAAGATACTTCATATATCCCCCCCGTATCTCCTTTACATTGCATGGTTCCTCCTGTATCCTTCATAACTAATTTACTTCCATCTAATGTATAAGTTCCTGTCACTTCAATGCTACCATCAGATCCGAAATCCACTTGGTACGTATTGTTGCTCTTAAATGTAAATGTATAAGATCTAGGTCCAGCGGTTACAGCCCATGACCCTACAATACTATCATTAGTAAACAATACGGATAACAAAACAGCTCCTACGAAAATTAAAGTTTTCATAATTCTAGGTTAGAATGTGTAAATATAGGTTTATAGAATGATGTAATAAGCCAAAACTAAACACTAGCCTGAACAAAAAAATGTCTTCTTTTATGTATTTATCAACATCCCATTAGGAAGAAAAATTGAATTACCTGTAACTTACGCCTAGTTTTATATCTAGCTTTTGCAGCAAATCTTTCACACATATAAGCTTCGCCTTACCAATCTCAGTCAGGGAAATCGATCCTTAAAACTGGGAAAATTGAGCAAACGTAAAGATGTGGATCTCACGCAACTGGGATTTTTACACAAAATGAGCGGCGAACAGATCCTGGAAAGAACCATCGGTGGTAAATCTACTACTCTGATACATAGGCCCGATCCCAGACACGAACCTACCAATCTGGCTGACCGAAGGCTCAATAATATCTACAGGGAGGTAAATACCATATTTGAAGAAACCGGAACCTATGATTTATTTTTAGGATATCCTTTCGTAGAGGGAAAATTTGCAGATGGAACGATTGTGCGGTGTCCCGTATTACTTTTCCCAATCAGATTGCACCGAAATCTTTCAGGAAGACCTCGCTGGAAGTTAGAATATTTGTCAGATGAAACGATAGAATTCAACAAGACACTTTTTCTCGCCTATGAGCAGTATCAACAGGTGCGATTACCTGAAAGCTTTTGGGAGGAAGGGATCGATACAAACACTGATTGGCTGACCTGGCTCAATACGCTGTACGAACGCATCAAAAAGTATGAGTTAGAAGTAAACTTCAATTCAGAATTATTTGAACGTAAACTAACGAGTTTTCCAGACTTGCTCAAATCCTCCATGGATGCCTTTCCTGTAGGAAAACTCATCTTTCGTCCACATGCAATTATAGGTATATATCCACAATCGGATTCTGCCCTATTGCAAGATTATGAGCAGATAGAGTATAATCCGGATTTACTCGATACTCCGTGGTTTGAACTGGATACACCATCCCCTACTCCTGATTCTTCCTATATCAAAGAAGAACATCGCTATTTTGTTACCCCTGTAGACCAGTCGCAAGAACACGCGCTTCTCACCGTAAAAAACGGGCAGTCGCTGGTCATACACGGCCCTCCTGGTACAGGCAAATCCCAGGTTATTGTAAATATGATAGCCGATGCTATGGCACACGGGAAGAAGATTCTCTTAGTATCCCAAAAGCGAGCGGCTTTGGATGTGGTATATAATCGCTTGCAAGCGTTAGGATTGGGAAGATTTGCTGTACTTGTCCATGATTATCGTCAGGATCGCACATCCATTTACCATAAGATCCGTCGCCAGATCGATGATCTCGAAACATTTCAACAGGAAATCAATGACTTAAATATCACGCAATGGGAATATAATTATCAACTGATCTCCAGAGAGATTGATCGTATGACCCGTACCTATGATGATCTATATGAAGCCTTGATTACCCCTCTTAGTTTCGGCATCACCCCCCATCAATTATATCTTTCCACCCAAAAGGACACAGAGATTCTTCCCGTACAAGCGATTGCCAAGGATTGGACCCAGGCTGAATTGCAACACGTTCTCGACCGGTTGAGACTCCTGGTAGCTTATCGCGCTTTGTTCTCCCCTTCCCATCCATGGAATCCCCGCATTTCTTTTCACCGATATACGCAGGAGGATCGCCACAACATACAATCTATGCTAGCATCCTTACCCGAGCATATTTCACAGTTGCATCAACGCTTTCTTCCCCTTCACCATACCCTCAAATCCGATGTACTCAACCTATCTCTTAATCATAACTGTATAACTGCATATCAAAAAGCGAAACACCATATTTCTAATGCTGCTACCCGAGAGCAACTCCAAAGATTGCTGAATGATGGACGAAAAGAAGAGCATGTACGGCAAGCGCTGGACAAATTTGAACAAAAGATTAAAGCACTTGATCGACTCATCTTCCTCGATGATGAACACTGGCGCATCTATGGTACGATTACCAAACACTTAACTGTATACCAACGCTTACATAATAAAAACGTCCGATGGATTTCCATTCCCTACCAGCGAGCCAGATGGTTTATCCAGCAATTGCTTAAAGAACGTGGAGGGAATTTGGATGAGACGAATGTACAACTTTTGTACAACGACTGGGAGAAATTTAGGACATTACACAGCCATTATTCACAGGAACACGAATATGCGTTTACAGGCGATTTTCCCCTTCTCAATTCCCAGGAAGTGAAAAAGGAATGGCTGGAACAGCAACAAAGTTATCTGACAATCTATCAATTTTTGAAGGAGATCAATTTTTTTCCTGGGCTGCCTCCTATTTTCAGGTATAAGTTAGGGGGAAACGAATGGAATCAAACGCTTGCTGTCATTCAGCAACTGGATACCTTTACCCATGAAGTAGAACAAGCACGTCAAGAATGGCTGACGGTATTCCATTCCGAACAACTCACCCACATATATGATGGGATCAAAGATCCTAACAAAGCAGCATCCTATATTCAGGAATTACGAAATAGTTTTGAGCAAGATGTTGAAGAAATACAGCAACTCGACCGGATGCTGCAAAACGGGGTACAGGGAGAAAAAGAGCTGCTGGAAACCTTGGCACCTTACATGGACCAGTATCCCTCTATTGATCAGTTAGTGGGAGCGGTAAGAAATAGTGTATATTCTCATTGGCTGGAAAGGGCGGAGCAATTACATCCTGTACTGACAGCAGTGAGTAC
>CAZZEC010000022.1:0-5671 GCA_964652565.1 uncultured Bacteroidia bacterium | reverse complement strand
TGGTCATCTTTGACGAAGCCTCCCAATGCTTTGTGGAACGGGCACTACCTGTAGTATTGCGCGGTAAGCAAGTAGTCATCGCTGGAGACGACCAGCAATTGCAGCCCTTGAACCTGTATCAGGTGCGATACGATGACTCAGACATAGACTTTGTCGAACACGAAGTGGCCCTGGAGGTAGAAAGCATACTGGACCTTGCCAAGACTTCACTACCCGAAGTAAAGCTCACCTGGCATTATCGATCCCAGCAAGCAACCCTGATCAACTTTTCCAATCACGCCTTCTATGAAGGAGACCTGAAGGTCATGCCCCGAGCTACCAGCAGTACGCTATACCAACCTCCTTTGGAGTGGATATATCTCAACGGTCAATGGAAAGACAATCGAAATTTGGAAGAAGCTACTGAAGTGGTCCGATTAGTGTTGCGACTCATACAGCAACCCGACCGACCGTCCATAGGGGTCGTTACCTTTAATTATCATCAGCAAGAATTGATCAAAGATCTGTTGGAAGAGGAGTTGGTATCCTTACTTGATACTGACCCTCCACTTGCCCAACTTCTCCAACAAGCTATGTCTCAGACAGAGAAAGGCGATTTTCAAGGCATCTTTGTAAAAAACATAGAAAATGTACAAGGAGATGAGCGCGACGTGATCATTTTCTCCGTGGCATATGGGTATACCCTGAAAGGAACGCTCAGCACGAGATTTGGTCTGTTAAGCCAGCAAGGTGGAGCCAATCGGCTCAATGTAGCGATTACACGTGCCCGAAAGAAAATATATGCGATTTGCAGCTTTCATCCTGAAGATCTCAACGTCGATGAAGCCCGTAACGAAGGGCCCAAATTATTTAAGGCCTATTTACAATATGTAAAAGCTATAGGAGAAGGGCACAGGGACTTTGCACATCAACTTCTCAACAATCATGACTCGTCGACCCACCGAGTACTCCCAACAAATTCTATTGCCGTATTTTTGGCAGATCGCATTACAGAAGCAGGATATCATGTAGTACATCATGTAGGAGATACTACGTATAAACTTGACCTGGGCATAAAAGCTACCTCTGAGGATAGAGATTTTCTACTCGGAATAGAATGTGAAGGCAGCTACTATTTCAGTGGTAGAACGAGTAAAGAGCGAGAAATCTATAGACCTACCCAACTACAAAATAGCGGTTGGCAGGTACACCGCGTATGGGCCAGGAATTTTTGGGGGGATCGGGAGAAAGAGGTGGAGCGGATATTGGGGCGGTTGAATGGGAGCAATTAACTCAATAAGTGCGAAATTAAATTCCGCACTTATTGATCACTGTCTCCATATTTTCCACCTCTCCCAAAAGCTTTTCTTCGTAGGAGTAGATTTAAGTTGATCGATTTCACTTTTAGCAGGACTCCCTTGCAGACGATTAACCTGTATTAACAACTTATAGAGCAAATCATTAGAGAAAGCGTCTGAAAAACCAGTCCTTTTCCCTTTTCTTAACTCACCCAGATGCGGATCATACTCTGAATCAGCATCCATGATATGTTTCCTATCCACAACTCCTTCTAGTAACTGCTGTATAGGCACCCATCCCTTTTTCTTGGTACAAAAGATATTTTGGGCATTTCCTTCCAAATGCGCTTGGATATCATCTTTTTATAAAAAGCATATATTGTGTTATTTTGCTTTATATATAAAGCAAAACTATCATGGAACAGTTGATCATCCGATCCAGAGAGAGTGTTAGGAATATAGCCCTATCTTTTCAACGCTACCTCATGCGAGAAATCGCATGGGACTGGAGGCTCATTGGCATTAAAGGGGCCAGAGGAGTAGGTAAAACCACACTCCTACTTCAACATCTCAAACAAGTACGTGGGGAAATGGGTAAGGCCATCTATCTCTCCCTCGATGATTTGTACTTTACTGATAATACATTATTGGAAACGATCAAAACGTTACAAGCATATAGATATACCTATTTTTATTTGGATGAAGTTCACAAATATGAAACTTGGGCGCGAGAGTTGAAAAACCTGTATGATCAATTTCCAGATATCCATATTGTGTTTACGGGTTCTTCTATTATTGAACTCAACAAGCAGGAGGTAGATTTGAGTAGGCGAGCTGTCATGTATGACATGCAAGGTCTTTCATTTAGAGAATATCTATCGTTGGTTACCTCGAATGAGTTACCTGTATTAGTTCTGGAAGATATTCTTCTTCAACATGAAGAACTTTATCTCTCTCATTTTACTACGCTAACACCTCTTATACATTTCCAGGACTACTTATCAATGGGGTATTACCCCTATTTTCTTGAAAATAGAACCTTATATCATCGCAGATTATCCCAGACTATTCAATTAGTTATCGAAACAGACCTGAATTTCATTAAGAATGTCAATATCAGACAGACGCAAAAGATTGCTCAATTATTGTATATCGTAGCTATATCTTCTCCT
Source organism: uncultured Bacteroidia bacterium (assembly GCA_964652565.1). Taxonomy (GTDB): domain Bacteria; phylum Bacteroidota; class Bacteroidia; order J057; family J057; genus JBCCTX01. Next base: position 3,222 of record CAZZEC010000022.1, on the reverse strand, counting down.
TTCAAACCCAATATTTCCAAATTATCAGAACGAATGGGAATTGAAAGAAACACCCTCTTGTACTATCTCCATTATCTCGAAAAGGCTCAATTGCTTTCCTTTCTCTATAGCCCAAATAAAGGAATCAGTTTATTGCAAAAGCCGGATAAAATATATCTGGAAAACACAAACTTAAGTTATACCCTAGCCCTGGAACAGGTAAACAAGGGTAGCCTTAGAGAGACTTTTTTCTTTAATCAACTCAAATACCTACATACACTTCACTATTCAAACAAAGCAGATTTTTGGGTAGATGAAAAATATTTGTTTGAGATTGGAGGTAAGAATAAAGGGAAAGCACAAATACGGGGTACTACTAACGCGTACATCGTTTCAGATGACATAGAACAAGGTGTGGGAAACAGGATACCGCTTTGGATGTTTGGGTTTTTATATTAATTGCGCCTTAGGGCGAGCCACGCCGCGGCTCTACAGTTTTGACAAACCATATGGTGTTTGTTAACTAATATATGCTTTTTGTAAAAAGCAATTATATTAGTAAATGCTTTCTGTATTAAGCAACATATACAATTAGACATTTGATGCTTCATTCAAGATGAAATGAAATAAGTTATATACATACCTCCAATTCTCTATAAAATCTATTATCTTTCATTCGTTTTTTCATCTAACCCTTAGCATTATGGACGCTCGACAGATCATTCTTCCCATATTTCTCTTTATTCTTCCTGTATTTAGCTGGGCGCAGGGATTTGAAGATGTGCAAATTGAACCCGTTAAAGTATCAGATAATATTTACATGCTCGTAGGGCGTGGGGGTAATATCGGTGTGTGCATAGGGGAAGATGGGGTACTGATGGTTGATAGTCAGTTTGAACAACTCGCGGAAAAGGTAAAGCAGACGATCGCTGATCTCAATGATGGAAATGGGGATGTTCGCTTTTTGGTGAATACGCATTTACATGGGGATCATATCGGAGGCAACCCTCCGGTGGCCCAAAATGGCGGGGTGATCGTCGCGCATGACAATGTGCGCAAGCGCATCACGACCGAGCAGGTTCAGGAATATCGCGATCGTACCGTTCCTCCTGCACCGGAAGCTGCCTGGCCGATCATCACTTTTGGTGAAGACATTACCTTTCACCTCAATGGAGAAGAAATTCTCGTATCTCATGGTCCTCAGGCGCATACGGATGGGGATGTGGTTGTATATTTCAAAAATTCCAATGGCATCCATACGGGCGACGTATTCTATCGCTTTGGATTTCCTTTCATCGATGAGGCGAGTGGAGGCTCTGTCAATGGATTTGTCGCGCACCTGGATAAGATCCTGAATATGATCGATGAAAATACTAAGATCATCCCGGGTCACGGAGAAGTGGCGAGTAAAGCAGATTTGCAAGCCTTTCGCGATGGTGTCGCTGACTTAAGAGATAAGTTTATGGCCCTCGTAAATGAGGGAAAATCGTTGGATGAAATATTGGCGGCGAATATTACCGAGGGATATGATGACTGGGATGGTGGATTTATCAAAGCACAGGACTTTGTCAACCTGATGCATTATAGTTTGAAGAATGAGGGGAATTGATGTGTTGATATATTGTTGAATTGATGTATTGTAGAATTGATATTTCTGAATTGATATATTGCAGTATGATTGTTTGATACTGTCGTCTGTGGGTGCATATAGGGCAGGATTGACTTCTGTTAATCCCTGCCGCTGTCTGTCGTCCATAGTCCGTAGTCTTCATTTTGTACTTCGTCTGATTTAAAAAATCACTTATGCGTGAACATAAAAGAGAAACGTTACCTGTGGGTATACTTGCTTATGGTGTGGTAGCCTTGCTCATCGTTGTTGCTGCATGGCAGTTCATCTTTGATCAACAAGGTTCTATTGGTTCTGCTCCTCCTAAGGTACAGCAGGGCAAACTCGCTATATTACCCTTCATCAACCAAACGGAGATTCAAGCATACGATGAATTAGGATACATTACAGCGGACTGGATGACGCAAGCTCTCTATGAGACAAGACCTGAACACATTGTCTTACCAGATGAGGTACGCGATCATCTCGACCTGGCTGACCTAACGGGCAAATCCAGGGAGTTTGCAGATGCTACAGATGCCAATTATTACCTCATTGGCAGGTATAGCAGAGAGAATGATTCGCTGATTCTTTTAATGCGCCTTATAGGTGCTACCAGTGGAATGGGGATTGAGAGATTCCCGGACATTTCTTCTGCTATCAAAGACCCCATGCATACGGTAGCAGTTGCTGCACATATGATACAGCTCTATTTTGAGGTGGATTCCACTGCAATCTTGAACGTGAATCCCCCCAACTATGAAGCGTATCAATCATACATTCAGGCACATTCTGACTCTGTAGGAGCTCCCTATCAGTTATTAGCCAATGCCACCGAACGTGATCGCGATTTTTATGCTCCCTGGATCAAACTGCTCAGTCAGTATCGTATGGCAAAAGATACCACAATGGTGGACTCCGTAATGCATATATTGGAATCCCGTTCAAATAGATTGCTGAAATATGAACAGAATCTGTTGGATGAAATAGGGATTGATCATGAGAATTGATCATGATCAATCCGTACGTTAGCGTCCGGCTAACTGATCGTTATCCGTGGTTTCTTCAATGCCTTGTACAAAGCTCATGTACCCGATCATCATTTCTTCAAAGCTTTGTTCTCCCCAGTACACGGTTTCTTCTGGCTTGGGATTGTACTTATTTTGGGAAGAATTATCAAAGGTAGCTTCGCACAGGATCTTCGATCCTGCAGGTAGTGAAACCGGTTCTTCCAGTTTGTATCCGCGCTGCCAATTAAAATTATAGTTAGGAACGGATAGCAGCAACTCTTCAGTACCATCTGGGTAAATGGCCGTGTATTTCATGCTTTTTCCTCTGAAGTGCATGTGAGGAAACATGCTGTAAATGGTTACAGGCTGATCGAAATCATAGGTAGCTTCTACCGGGTATTCTTTCGCTTGGGGCGGAATCGCAAAATCCGCATTGTACGGTCCAATTACAAGGAATTCTTTAGTAGCAGGTTCATCGGCAAAATAGATTCCCAATTGCGTGGCATCTTTTTCTGCCCGTCCCGTAGGCGTATAGTGCAATTGAAACTCCAGCCTTGATCCCGCAGGTAAATATCGTCCAGACCCTTCTGGGAATACTTCCGGCTCCATACCGGGTGCATAGGAGGC
>CAZZEC010000021.1:15428-54350 GCA_964652565.1 uncultured Bacteroidia bacterium | reverse complement strand
AGGGAAAAGGTAACATTTTCCTTCACATGCTACAAACTACGTCCTGGAATGTTTATGGTTTCAAGTATTTTGAGGCTTGTCAAGATTATTGCATTAAGACTTTGGGGAAATAGAGATTAAAAGTCGTTCCTATTCCCACCTCAGATTGTACTTCAATTTTTCCTCCATGGAGTTCTACGATCCGTTTACAAGTGGCTAACCCAATTCCAGTACCTTCATTGTCGTCTTTTCTCTCGCCTCTATCAAACAGATTAAAGATGGTAGATAGATATTTTTCGTTTATTCCAGCACCGTTATCAGTTACTGATATGATATTGAAACGGCCATTAGGGACATATCTTATTTCAATCTTAGGAGTTACTTCTTCTCTCCTATACTTAATACTGTTAGAAATCAGATTTTGGAACAGTCGAGACAGCATATCGCTATCACCTTTTACTAAAGGTAGTGCCTGGATATCCAACTGAGCATGATTATCTTGAATAGATCCTTGTAAATCATCTGAGACTTGTACAATGACTTGATTGAGATCGACTTCTTTCTGTTTCAAACTTTCTCCCTCACGTATATACTTTACAAGGTGGTGAATACGGGAGTTCATTCTTTGAATAGAGCTATCCAAATGCTGTGCAAACATTTCTCCTCTCTTATATGATTGTTTACTGAACTCTTTTTTAATTAAGTCTGTATATCCTTTGATGGTCGTAAGAGGTTGCTTTAAATCATGTCCTAAAGCCAGTGAAAATTTCTTCATGTCTTCGTTGACCACTCTGAGCTTTTGTGCTTGTATATTCAACAAATCTCGCTGACTTTTAATTTCGCCATTGAGTTCTACAAGTTTCTCATTGCTTTTTTGGACGCGGTAAATATTATATAAGGCGGAAAAGAACAACAGTAAAACGCTACCAAGTGTGAGCCACAGGTTTCTACTTTCAACCTTCTTTTTAGCTATTTGCGCGTCTTGTCTTGCCAATTCTAGCGTTTGGAGTTCTAACTGTTGCTTCTGCCTATCTGCTTCGAACAATGTCCGCATTTCCAAGTATTCCCTATCCGCAATCAAAGTATTCAGACTATCGTTCAGATCTCCATACAGTCGTTCGTATTCTAACGCTAGTTTCGAATCATACATATCCTCATATATCAGGCTAAGAAGTTTTGAAGCCTGTGCTTCAGATTCGAGATCCTCTATGTTTCTCGAGATCTCTAATGCTTTCAGAGCATTTTTTTCTGCTTCATTTAGATTGTATAGTTTTCTGTATACTCTTCCTATATCTACTAAGATACCCGGATCTGTAATAGCGTCCACATTATTTTCATCACCCTGATTTAGTACTTTAAGACTTTCCCTAAAAGCACTTAATGAAGAGCTATACAGGTTTTGATCCTCATATATTCTTCCTAAATAGCTATAACCTCTTGACAAACTTTCTAAGTTATTAGCTTTTTCACTCAGCTCCAGACTTTCTTTAAGTATTTCCATAGAAAGGTTTAACTGCCCTTTTTTGTAATAGCATACCCCGAGATTGGTTTTAGTGGTAGCCCACAATTTTATGTCTTTTGAGATCGAATCTATTTCTGCAGTTCTTTGGAAGTATTCAATCGCACGATCAATTTGATCTAAATAGAGATACATTCCCCCAATATTATTGTTCAGGTAACCAATATCCAGATTATTGCGACTGGCTTCCCCTTCGTAGATGAGTTGGAGATCTAGCGCATTTTTATAATTTTCCAGCGCTATCTTATAATTGTTTTTACCTGCGTAGGAAGCACCCAGATTATTAAATGAACTGATCACATGATCAGTGTCTCCTAATGTTTTATATAATTCCAGGCTTTTGGTAAAATAGTAGATCGCAGAATCTCTATCCTCTTTATAGATATAAGCGATTCCCAAATTATTCATAGACTTGGCACTCTCTAAGGTGTCGCCAATTTCTTCCCAGTATTTTGAAGTTTGCCTCAACTTCTCAGTGGCTTGATTCCATTTACCCTTAATTAAATTTGCTGTTCCGACCAAGCTTAAAGCAGTTGCACTTTTCTCAGTGGATAAAGATGCCAAAGAGATTTGATAAGCTTCTGTAGCAAGTACAATGGCAGAATCTGTATCTGCATAGAGCAAATCTCGGCTAAGATCAATTAAAGATTGATACAGTTTGTAGGTAGCAGAATCAATTTCTGTTGATGTAGAATAGGCCTGTGCCTTCTTATTTTCGTCAACTTGAGCGAATATCCCTAGTAAGGGCAAGAAATAAATTAGAATAAATACTTTTTTATAAAGGGTGCAGTTCATACTTACTCCAATTAATCATACTATAGTACTAAAATTGTTCCAATTTTTAACTATCCGAGCATAAAATTACAAAAAAAATACCTTTCTCAAAATATATTTTCCTGTTTTTAATTGCTAGTTTATCACGAAGACAGTATTAATTTTCTTACATTTTCTATCTACCAATAATAAACCTTTTCCTAATTGCCTCACATATAATATCTGCAATTTTCCATAGCTATTGATACATATTCTCTAAATTTAGCTATGCTTAAACACAGGATGCCCATCTTCCCTAAGCAAATAAACAATATAATTATTATACCTTTTTGAGAACAAAATGCTAATATAATTTAGTGATTTTTTGTCAAAAATTCCACTGTCTTGTTATAAAAACCTTCTTTAACAATTAGTTCTTACCAAAGTTAACCGAAAAAAATATACCTGTCTGAATTTGTTTCAATAATCTGTTAATCAGTCTACTTATATGAGAGAAGTAGTACGAATACTATTCAAACTTCAGTCCCACCAGATAACACATTCTCTACATATGCTGATTCAAGCACACGACAAAATAGCATAAAAAACAGGTGAAAAAATCATGTAAGGTTATACTTTGCCTTCTGGTTTTTGATAATTGATATATCATTCCATCAATTTTTCGTATATTTCGCACCAATGCAACTATCTATATATGAAAAAGGTTCCATTTTATCGTCAAATGGATGCATCAGATTGTGGATCAACTTGTTTAAGGATGATCGCTAGATACTATGGCAAACATTTTGATGCGAGATACTTGCGAGAAATATGTCATGTCACCCGAGATGGTGTATCCATTCAAGGCTTGGCTGAAGCAGCAGAGTCTCTGGGGTTTCACACATTACCCGCTGCGGTAAATTTTCCCAGCCTGAGAGAAGAGGTTCCCCTTCCCTGTATTACACATTGGAGAGAACGTCATTTTATTGTAGTATATAAAATTCGACCTGGTTATGTGTATGTCGTAGACCCCGCATTTGGATACATCCGATACTCAAATCAAGACTTCCTGGATGGGTGGCAACAAGGCAAGCTGACAGGTACAGATGAAGGATTGCTACTTATGCTTGAACCTACTCCTGATTTCTACGATCAAGAGGACGAACGCCGTCGGCCAGTCAGTGGTCTTTCAATGCTGATACCCTATATCGCCAGATATAAATCCTATCTCATACAATTGATTGCTGGGCTTTTCATTACAAGTATTGTCCAGTTGATATTTCCATTTCTTACACAGGCACTGGTCGATCAAGGGATTCGATACCAAAAAATGGATTTTATCTATCTGATATTGCTTGGACAAATGATGTTATTCTTTTCCAGAACAGCGGTGCAAATCATTAGGAGGTGGCTACTATTGCATATGGGGTCCAGGATCAATATTGCTTTGGCTTCCGATTTCCTGGCTAAGTTGCTTAAGCTTCCCATTACATTCTTTGATACTCGAACCACAGGAGATATGTTTCAAAGAGTGAATGACAATCACAAAATAGAATCTTTTCTTTCTTCAACTTCGCTCAATGTCATCTTTTCTCTATTTAGTATCCTCATTTTCTCTGTTGTTCTGGCCATTTACCACCTCGGAATTTTTTCAGTCTTTCTCATTGGAGCTTCACTATATGTACTCTGGGTATTGGCATTCATGAAAAAGCGGAAAGAATTGGACTACAGAAGATTTGATCAGGCAGTAGAACATACCAGCAACTTATTTGAACTTACCCAGGGCATTCAGGAAATCAAAATCAACAATTCAGAGCGGAAACGCCGATGGCAGTGGGAGTCTGTTCAGATCAAGCTATACAAAATCGCCAGAAAAGGTTTGGCCATTACTCAATTTCAGGAAACAGGTGCTGGATTTATCAATGAGTTAAAAAATATTATCATCACTTTTATGTCTGCCAATGCTGTAATACAAGGTCAAATGAGTTTGGGAATGATGTTGGCAGTACAATATATCATTGGTCAGCTCAATGCTCCTCTCCTTAGCTTTATCGACTTCGCACATCAGGCACAGGATGCTAAACTCAGCCTTACCCGCATGGGTGATATACACACTCAACCCGAAGAGTCGCAACTCAACGATGAAAGCAGGCAAGACATCCCTGTCCATAAAGGGATAACATTTGAGGGTCTATCCTTTCAATATGGTGACAAGAATTCTCATGTTGTTTTGAACTCGCTTAATGCACACATTCCACCAGGCAAGGTTACTGCAATAGTGGGAGTAAGCGGAAGTGGGAAAACGACCTTGCTAAAATTATTATTAAAATTCTATGAACCTTCCATGGGAGATATAAAAGTTGGAGATACCTCTCTCACATATATTAATCCTAAGCGTTGGCGGGCTTCTTGTGGAGTTGTCATGCAAGATGGTTACATTTTCAATGATACGATCATCAGGAATATCACCGAATCAAGCGAAGAAGGAAATATCGACAAAGAGAGACTCAAAACAGCTATTCGGATATCTCATATCGAAGAATTTATAGAATCACTCCCAGCGGGATTCGGAACTCGAGTCGGTCCAGTGGGCACAAGTGGGATCAATCTGAGTGGAGGACAGTCTCAACGAATACTCATAGCCAGAGCCGTGTACAAAAACCCCTCTTTTCTCTTTTTTGATGAAGCAACAAGTGCCTTAGATGCCAACAATGAAAAAGCAATTATAGAAGATCTTTCAGCGTTTTTTCAGGGAAAAACCGTCCTAATAATTGCCCACAGACTGAGTACCGTAAAAAATGCAGATCAGATCTTTGTAATGGATAAAGGTCGTATCGTTGAAAAAGGAAATCACGAGGAACTTATATCCTTGCAAGGGAAATACTATGAACTGGTAAAAAATCAGCTAGAACTCGGAAAATAGGAAATATATATTTTGATCATGGAGCTACAGAAAATAGATCTATTGGATGAACAAGGGGACCACATTCGGGAGATTATGAGCCGAAAGCCCATGTGGATGATCAGATGGGGAACTACACTTATACTGATTGTCTTGTGCCTTATTATTTTTCTCAGTTGGTTGTTGAAGTATCCAGATATCATAAGTGCCAAAATAACGATTACAACCCCTATACCACCAGCAAGGGTAGTGGCAAGGGTGGATGGCCCCATTCGTCAATTATTAATCAGTGACCAACAGGCTGTACGTACAGGTCAATTATTGGCGATGATAGGTAATCCAGCACAATTGAATGATGTATCTACATTAGAAAACTTTCTCAATACGTCCTATCAACTCCCTGGAGATATTTACCGCATTACCTCTTCTTTTCCACAAGATTTAACACTAGGTGTATTACAACCTCTATACAACGAACTCAAAGAAGCCATAGAGATTGCACAACTGTTTGTAAGTATGCAACCTGTTGGAAAAGAGCTTGCTGTAATGGATCAACAACGTCAAAACTATGAACAATTGTTGCTTGAACTTGACAAACAATCTGCCATACTTGATCAAGAGATCACCTTGGCAGAAAAGGAGTATCAACGCTTTACACGACTTTTCAAGGAACAGTCCATTTCCGAACAACAATGGGAACAAGTCAAAAGATCTTTTCTCAGAACTCAGGAAAGAAGACAGACCTTAGAAACACAGAAGGCAGAAAGTATAATACGAATCAATCAGTTAACCAAAGAAGTTACTAAACTCAAGATAGAAGACCAGGAAAAGATCAAAGCCTACACGATAGATCTTGAGTCCAAATGGGAAAACTTAAAAAGTCAAATTTCTCAATGGAAGGAGAATTATCTTATCACTTCACCAATTAATGGCAAAGTGAGTCTCTTTAATTTTTGGAGTGAAGATCAATTAATCAATCAGGGGGAAGAATTTTGTACCATAGTACCTACTTCTCAGCAAAGTCTGATTGGAAAAATGAATATCCCAGTTGAGAATGCAGGAAAAGCTAAAAAAGGGCTCAAGGTATTGATACACCTGGATAGTTATCCTTCCAACGAATATGGAATGATTAAAGGAGAGATTACATCTATATCACTGGTTCCAAGAGATAGAAAATATGCTGTTGAAGTAATCTTCCCAGATAGTCTGAAAACTACATATAATCTCAAGATTCCCTTTCGTCAAGAACTATTGGGAAATGCTGAGATCATTACAAAAGACATTCGACTACTAGACCGTATCCTGTTCAGGCTGAAAGGATTAATACGAAGATACCCCGTATAAAAATTTTTTTCTTACCTATTTATCCCTATCAATAAATCATATTCATCATTTAAAATGTTCATTATCAACAAATAAGGAATATCGCCACATCCGTATTTTAGACACTTTTATAAATGCATTATATATATTATGTATTAAAATTTTGCATAGCAGAATAAAGTTGCTAACTTTGAATAGTTTTAAAGGAGTAGCCGAAAACCTTTTAGAGTAGGCAAATTTTTCAAGTTAATACTATCATGAGAAAGCAAGTTAAAAGACTATCTATCAACGAAATGAAAGCTAAAATCCAGAAAAATACCAAAGTAACTAAAGCTACAGCAGGTGCTTTTGGTAGAGAAGGTGAAATATTCAAAATTCACATTCCTGGAACTGGAAACTAATTTCGTGAAAGCGAAATGAAAACAAGTTAGTGCTTAGAGACCCCGGGGTACTATTCAATTGGTAAAAAGTAATTACTTAAGTTATTCGTTTTCTTACAGAGAACCGTCTTTAGCAGAGATGGCTCCCTCCATACCTATCCGCTTACTCAAATCTCTCTGCATATGGTTGAGATGGGTAATTAATTCTAATATTTTATCTTCCTCCTCCCCTCCTATTTCGTGTTCGAAAAGTCGTTGTAGTTTTTCCTGTGCCTGCCTAAAAAGTTTATTAAGCTTTTTATTCTTGTAGATATACATGGCACTTTTTACTGTGAGTGTCAAATCTGCATCGTGATCAAGTACAAAAGCGCCATGCTTACGCCAGTTGGGACTTATCTCATGAGGCATACTCAACAAGTCTGACACAAGTGTGCGTAATGCTGTATCCTCATGATCAAGATATTGGTGAATATTGAGGGGTTTTTCATCCTGATAATATTCAAATAGTTCGTTTTTGAGCTGCTCATATATCTGATTCTCAAATTGTAGTGACTCCAATTCAACTATAAAAAACTCCATGAGTGGTACCTCTTCCTGTTCAATGGGATTACCCAGCTCATCTTCCAAAGGTCCTTCATTTTCCTCTACAAAAGATTGATCAAAGTAATTAATAATGATCCTCAACAACTCTTTTTCCTGCCATGCCAATTCCAGATGCTCAAAGGTCTTCAGCGTTTTCACCTCTGCTTCACCAGATGAAGGAATTGCCCTACGAATTTCTCGCTGCTCAATCTTTACATGCTCATGTTGGGCATTATCGACGGCATGACTCATCAGAGCCTCCGTAATATCCACCTGTTGTGCAACTTGCTTAATATACATTTGACGTTGGACCAGATCTTCTACATAAGCTATGGTTTTAGCCAATTCCTTGATCATGTCAGCTTGCCCAACAGGATCAGAAGAATCTCCTCGTAGTACATCTAGCTTGAACTCTATGAAGCTAAGTGCATGAGCCTCTATATATGAAGTGAATGTTTGTGAGCCAAAAGCGTTGATATAACTATCGGGATCATGATTATCGGGAAGTATTAATACCTTTGCGTTCATGTTTTCCTTTACCAAAAGATCGATCCCCCTTAAGGCCGCTTTAATCCCTGCCTGATCCCCGTCATAGATCATCAACACATTCTTCGTATATCGCTTAACAAGACGTATTTGCTCTACGGTCAGTGCAGTACCACTGGATGCAACGACATGCCTGATTCCATTTTGATGGAGCATGAGGGTATCCATATACCCTTCTGTAAGAATGCATAGATCTTCCGATCTGATATGTTGTTTGGCCTGAGATAACCCATATAAGATATGACTCTTGTTGTAGACGAGAGATTCAGAAGAATTAATATATTTACCTGTGTCTTTCTTAGGACTCAGTATCCTTCCTCCAAAACCTACTATTTTACCTACGGCATTGTGTATGGGAAACATCACGCGATCTCTGAAGCGATCGTATAGCTTTCCCGTTTTTTCTGATTTACTCAACAAGCCCAATTCTTCGAAAAATTCCAGATTGTATTGCTTGGTTGTTGCTTCTGATAACAAAGCGTCCCATGCATCTGGAGCAAAACCCAACTGAAAGGCCTTGATAGTTGATTCTAGCAATCCCCTTTCCTTAAAGTAGGTAAGCCCTATTTTTCTTCCAGCATCTGTTTGAAATAGTTGATCGTGGTAAAAACCAGCTGCAAATTCATTGACGATATACAGACTTTGACGTTTGTCTTTGCGTTCTTTCTCTTCAGGCGTTGCTTCTTCCTCTTCTAATTCAATATTATATTTTCGTGCAATATGTCTAAGGGCTTCCACATAACTGTACCCCTCCATTTCCATCAAAAAACTAATTGCATTCCCCCCCTTTCCTGTACTAAAACACTTAAAAATATTTTTCGAAGGATTTACGGCAAAGGAGGGCGTCTTCTCCTGAGTAAAAGGAGAAAGGGCCCAGTAATTCTGACCTCTCTTTTTCAGTGGAACGTAATCCGAGACAATTTCTACAATGTCTGCTGTCCGGTAAATCTCATCTACTTTTTGTTCAGGAATTCTCCCCATAGCTTATATCACATTGACCCAAAACGTGCAGACCTACACGCGCTAACTGATCATTTGGTAACAATTTACCTAATTACTATATCAAAACATATGTTATGCGACAATATTACGCCAGACTTCCGGTCTACCAGCTCTTATGTATATTCAAAGGATCAGTTTTAGTGAGTAGCATACTAGATGCTCCTCTACATTTGGCTAATAAGTATGCCAGGCTTCAAATATCGAGCAATGTGCTAAGTAAAATATAGACATTACAAACTATATTGTCCTGTCTTAAGCATGACTAATGTACAAGCCTGGAGCGGTTCGATCCCTTTTTCAGCAAGTAATTGCTCAAACTCTCTATTCTCAGTACCTGGATTAAATATTACTCTCTGAGGGTTTGCAGCCAGTATCCAATCATAATATTGCTGCTGATTGGAAGGAGCAAGATAAAGGCTTATGGTATCCAGGTGTTGTCCATCAAGTGAATCAAGTCCTGTGTTAATGGCTACATCTCCGATGTTTCCCTCTCTGATACCAAAGGCTAGTACAGGAAGATCATTCTCCTGTAACAATTCCACTGCTTTATACGAATATCTCTTTGGATTGGGAGATGCTCCCATGACTAACGTCTGCTGTTTGTCCATAATTCAAAGATATTACTAATTTGGGTGGCAAAAAAAGATTTTATATATTTACAATGCTTATATTTTTAGCCAACCACTTATTATTTTTATACAAAAGTTACTATATTACTTGTTTGCCGTGTATTGGCTTTTAAAGTAAATAGGTTAAGTTATTTTATATTGCTTAGCAACGGACATTTATTATTATTCAGAAAATTCATAACGCATGTCAAAGGTTACTTATAATGAAGACAGTATCAAATCTCTGGATTGGAGAGAACACATTCGTCTTCGTCCAGGTATGTATATAGGTAAATTGGGAAACGGATCTTCTCAGGATGATGGCATATATATTTTAGTCAAGGAAGTTATTGATAACTCTATCGATGAGTTTGTCATGGGGCATGGTAAAAAGATCAAGATTTCGATTAACGATGGAACCGTAACGATCCAGGACTTTGGGAGGGGAATACCACTGGGTAAAGTGATTGATTGTGTTTCAAAGATAAATACCGGTGGTAAATATGATTCTGAAGCATTCAAAAAATCTGTGGGATTAAATGGAGTAGGTACCAAAGCTGTCAATGCGCTTTCTACATACTTTCAAGTAGAATCAGTCAGAGATGGCAAGATCAAAGTCGCTGAATTTGAAAAAGGATTACTGGCTAAAGAGCACAAAGTAAAGAAAACGGATAGGCCCAATGGTACTACCGTCATCTTCCAACCCGATGAATCCGTTTTCAAGGGATATAAGTTTTTATCGGAATATCTTGTCAATCAGATATGGAACTATGCATATCTCAATGCAGGACTTACCCTGGAACTCAACGGTAAGACTTATATGTCTAAAAACGGGCTCCTGGACCTTCTCACCCGAAAAACTGAAAACCAGGACACACGTTATCCCATCATCCACCTCAAAGGAGACGATATTGAAGTAGCTATTACACATGGAAATAGCTATGGTGAAGAGTACTATTCTTTTGTCAATGGTCAGCATACTTCACAGGGAGGTACGCACCTCCAAGCTTTTCGAGAAGCCATCGTGAATACAGTGAGAGATCATTACAACAAAAAATACGACACTTCGGATGTACGTGCCTCAATTATTGCTTCCATTAGTATTCGAATACAGGAACCCGTATTTGAGTCTCAGACTAAGACGCGCTTAGGATCATTAACGATGAGCCCTGATGGAGTTACTGTCAGGACTTTCATCAATGACTTTATCAAGACCCATCTGGATAACTATCTACACAAGCATCCTGAAACTGCAGAGGCGTTGAAAAAACGAATTGAGCAGTCTGAAAAAGAACGCAAGGAGATGGCTGGGATTAAAAAACTCGCAAATCAACGTGCGAAAAAAGCAAATTTGCACAATAAAAAGCTTCGGGACTGCCGTGTTCATTACAATGATAAAAAAGTAGATGAAGAGCAAAAGCTGGATACCACACTTTTCATTACTGAGGGAGACTCAGCCAGTGGCTCCATAACCAAAGCTCGTGATGTAAATACACAGGCAGTATTTAGTCTAAGAGGTAAACCACTCAATTGCTATAGTCTAAGTAAAAAAGTGGTCTATGAAAATGAAGAATTTAATTTATTACAACATGCGTTGAATATCGAAGAGGGATTAGAGGGACTTAGATATAATAATGTAGTCATTGCTACAGATGCCGATGTGGATGGAATGCACATACGACTTCTTCTATTGACCTTTTTTCTTCAATTTTTTCCTGATCTGGTACGAGCGGGCCACCTTTATATATTAGACACACCACTTTTTCGAGTACGAAATAAAAAAGAAACTATTTACTGCTACTCAGAAGAAGAGAAGCAGCAAGCCCTGAATAAGTTGGGAGAAAAAGCAGAAATCACTCGTTTTAAAGGTCTTGGTGAAATTTCCCCTGATGAATTTGGACGCTTTATCGGTGATGATATGCGGCTTCAACCCGTCATGTTAATGGAAGACACTTCTATCAATACTATCCTCACGTATTATATGGGTAAAAATACTCCTACTCGACAAGAGTTCATTATCAATAATCTTCGTATTGAACAGGATATTGTCGAGGATACAGAAAGTGAAGAACCTGTTGCTGAACCATCTGAGTTAACAAATATTCCAGCGTAAGCGTATGAGCATTTCAAAACTAGCCTTTATCTCAGGTGCTATTCTGGGAGGTATTGGAGTGATCACTGGGGCTATGGGAGCGCATGCATTAGAAGATATACTGAATTCTGAACAACTTGCCTCCTACGAGACCGCAGTAAGATATCAAATGTTCCATGCACTACTGTTGATTCTGTTAGGAATCATTTCGAGTACCGGTACATCTACCTCTTTAACAGTGAGTATCATAAGTGCCATCTTAGGAGTAGTGTTATTTTCTGGCTCTATTTACCTATTAGTGTTATCAGATATACCTGTAGGTATTGTTACCCCAATTGGAGGATTATGTTTGGTTACCTGTTGGGTTGCCTTCTTGTTTTGGGCTATATCTCGTTCGTCCAAGTCAAAATAAGAGTTACTGCGATAATTTACCCAACATATTTTAAATATCTGGGTAAATACATACAGGGAGTCTATGCTTCTTCGTTATTTTTTTATTAATCAGGATAAATAATCCATCATAGCAAAATACTTTACAATTTACCCCCCTAAACACTCCATTAAGGGGTAACTACTTAGTAAAGATCATGTCAAATAGTAATTTATCCTCCGGTATGAGGAATTGATAGATGCCGAACAAACAGAAACACCGGGGCCATCATTCTAATGACCCCAATTTATTCAGTGAGAAATGGACGCCTACGCTCAATACAGCTGTAGATGATCTTGCATTTTTGCTAACAAGAGGATACTCTGCTCAATCATCTTTAAAGTTAGTTGGTGATAGATATATGCTCAACAAACGCCAAAGAAAGGCCTTGTGGAGAGCGGCATGTTCTGACCAGTCTTATACTCACAGAGTATCACATCGAGTGTCTTCTAATGATATCCTCAATCAAAAGCTTGCCATCGATGGCTATAATCAATTGATAACCATAGAAAGTAGCCTGGCAGGCGGGATGGTATTTTTGTGTAGAGACGGATGCTATAGAGATATAGCCAGTATACATGGCACATACCGAAGAGTGGAAGAAACACTGCCTGCACTGGAGCTAATAGGAGAAAGCCTGGATACGCTTCAACCTCAGCACGTTCACTGGTTCCTGGATGCTCCTGTGTCAAACAGTGGCAGATTAAAGACCATTATGCATGAGCTGGCCCGTGAAAAACATTTTTCATGGGAGATAGAATTAGTAAATAATCCAGACAAATCCATCATAGAACTAAAAGATCACATTGTCATTTCTGCAGATGGATGGGTCCTAGACCACTCCAATGCCTGGTTTAACTTATCTCAATACATCATCGAACAACTTCCCGACAGAGATGTTTTTCATCTTATGGGAAATAAAGGGTAAATTTATTGTTCCTGCTTTTCTCCCAAAAAAGTAAAGAACGTATCCCCTCTTAATCCCAACCTCAACGTTTCCAAAGCTAATGCTTCCTGGGGAGCTATATTTCCCAGATTTACATCACAACCCAGTAACTTGATAAACCAAACTTGCTGGCGTTTTTGAGGTGCTTCCCAAACAATATTGTCTCCAGGTATTGAATGCAATATTTCTTCAATCAAATCACTTCTCACTTCGCCTGAAGCATGAAACATTCCTACAGTGCCGCTTTCACGTGCCTCGGCAATCACTTTCCACGATCCTGCGTCCAACTCTCGCTGTATCATTTCTACCCATTTGTAGGGAGGGATAATTTTATCATCTGTCTTACTCCCCACTTCCGATAACACCCGAAAATCTTTTGCTAATTCACTTATCACCTTGCATTTCTCATTCTCAGGTATATCAATTGAGCCATCGGAAACTTCTACATATTTTACTTCGAAATCTTCTAATATTTTACGGTAATCATTTAGTTGCCCTCTCACATAAAAAATCTCAAACATCGTCCCTCCAAAATAGAAGGGAATATTATGGGATTTATACATTTCAAGCTTCTCTTTTAGATTGGGAGTGATACAGGAAGTAGCCCATCCTAGTTTAATCACATCTATATACTCACCAGATACACTCAATAGATCTTCAATTTCTCGAAGGCTTAATCCTTTATCCAGCACCATCGTGATACCTTTGTCTCGAGGCTTAGCAGCACGATCGGGGATATGAGATAGGGAAAAATTCAACATGTATATTAAAAATTAGTCTAAAATTGTTTTACTCCTTATAAATAAAAGATCAAATCTACTGGCAATACACTATATTTCAAAATAAGCCCCCTCAATTTAACCCAGAGACATCGATAGGCACAATTTACACGTTTTAAAGTCAATTACATACTTTGTATCTTTTGCAAAAAGTATTTATGAAATATACGTCTGGCATAATTATCCTTTTTGTATTGCAGATAATATCCGTTTTTTCTCAATCAGAAAGATTGATAGAACAAATTGCTCCCTTTGCTTATGAGCTGAAGATTGACAATGGGAGACTCACGGGTCCAGGGGCCGAATTACTCCTTTATGAGATTACACGTGCAGATTTTTTCCTAATTGGTGAAGAAAAAGGAGTGGCAGAGATTCCGGGGTTGACACAGATTATTTATCAAAAGGCATATGATATGGGGCTTAGATTTACCCACATGGCTATTGAGACCAGTGATTTCTCTGCTCAAACGATAGAACGATTGGCTATCGATGCCGATGCAGCATATTTGCTGCAAACATACTTCGACAATCACAAAGGCGAAATTCCCTACTACGAGGGAAAAGAAGAAGCTAACATGCTCACCGATATATTGGCCACCGCGGAAGATTATTTTCATATCATTTGGGGACTCGATCACCTGTCTATTCAAGGTACACCTTCAATTTTCGCCTCACTAGAAAAATTATCAACAGATAAAAAGGCTACTAAGCTCGCATTGAAGCTGCAAAAAGAGATGGAAAGAGGCAACCAGGCTGCTTTGAGTCAAAATGATTCCAGTTTGTTCGGACTCCTACAGTTAGCAGAAGATGATTTCATTGACTTGATCAATGCATTTGATTCTACGAATGAGGTTCTAGAGATAGTAGAAGCTTTAAGAACCACGAAAGATCTGTACGAAAAGCTATTTAATAATGAACTATCCGCTTATCATGCAGGGCGTACGCAATGGATGTATCAGCAATTCCAACACTTTTATGAGGAGGCAAATGCGGTAGAAGCTACCCCCCCACGGGTCATCTTCAAAATGGATGCAGATTTACTCTATCGGGGAAATATCCCTGGGACAAATATCTCCAGCCTGGGAAACCGAGTCACACAATTTGCTCAAAAAAGCGAACGTAAGAGCTTTCATCTAAAGATTATGGCAGGAGCTGAGAGTGATGTGATTGCCCTTAATCAAGAATTTGCATATGACACGCTTTCAGCACAAGCAGGGATCTCTCCCATATATCGGGACTTTGCAGCATTAGCTTCTGATGGATGGAGGGTGTACGATTTGAGAAGTATAAGAAAGAAGATCGATCCCGGTTCTTTATCCAAACAATTAGCTAAACTTATGGAAGAGTACGATGCATTAATTATATTACATGGGAGTAGTCCTGCTACACTTCATTAGTGCAAGCCTATTGAGAAAAGGATATTCAATAGTTAATGAAGAGGGGATGCTAAGATGTGATTGTTGTATAATGATCATAACCTTGTGGGAAGGTAACAGACTTAATGCGAAATTAAACTTCCATACACTTATATCGTTAGTATAGATTAGAAAAAAGACAAGAACTTATGCAATTGAATACCGGGATTTTCAGAAATTGGTGGATCATTATAGCAATGTTGGTTCCCTTAGGCGCATGGGGGCAAGAGCGTGCGGAAAAACCTGAAATTTACCAATTTTCTGGTCTTATGGTCAGTGCATCTACAGGAGATTCCATTCCATATGGAACTGTTAGAGTAAAAACCACACGGCAAGGGATTCTCAGTAATGCATCGGGCTTCTTTAGTATTCCCGTTACAGAAGCGGATACTTTAATCTTTGATCATGTAGCACATTATCCTTATGAGCTTATCGTGAAAGAATATTTGGAAGACTATCCGCAAAAAAATACACAATATATTTACAGTATCATATACATGCTAGAAGATACTGTTACACTACCTACGGTCAACATTTTTCCCTATGATACTCCTGAGGAACTCAAA
This sequence comes from uncultured Bacteroidia bacterium, assembly GCA_964652565.1. Classification (GTDB taxonomy): domain Bacteria; phylum Bacteroidota; class Bacteroidia; order J057; family J057; genus JBCCTX01. The sequence continues at coordinate 38,528 of CAZZEC010000021.1, read as the reverse complement.
ACAGCTGTAGTTAATATGGAAATTCCGGATGATTCACCTGAGGCCATCGCTTCACGGAATATGGACCCAAGACTCATGTATAGCATTATTAGCTCATTACCCATGGATGCAGGGGAACGTGTGATGGTCAATCGCCAGATGTATTACGATTATTACCGACAGCAAAATATTGTACCGACCATTGGGCTTGACCCCATCGCTGCTACCCGGTTGCTAAAATATGCTGTGGATAAAGCTCAAAAAAAGAAAAACAAAGGGTTGAATTATTGGGAAGAATAGCTTGTGTCAGATCCTACATACTTGAAGAATCTCATTTGTGAGATACGTTCCTGCACACATTGTCATGATCAATTACCGCTAGGTCCTAACCCCATTATTCGCATACATTCATCTGTACGTCTATTGATAATCAGTCAGGCTCCAGGAAGTATTGCCCATCATTCTGGCATACCATGGGATGACCCAGGGGGTCAACGGCTACGTAAATGGTTGGGGATCTCCTACGAAGCGTTTTATGGTACCCATCATCGTGAAATAGGTATTCTGCCCATCGGATTATGCTACCCTGGCAAAGGTAAAAGTGGAGATCTCCCACCAAGACCTAAATGTGCACCACTATGGCATAAGAAAGCGCTAGACACTATGCCTAACAATAAATTGACGCTTCTTGTAGGTCAACATGCCCAACGATACTATCTAGGAAAAGCAGCGAAAAACACCCTTACCGAAACTGTAGCGAACTGGGAAAGTTATTTACCTATAGGCTATTTTCCCATTCCCCACCCTTCACCTAGAAATCGCATTTGGTTGAGAAGAAATCCATGGTTTGAAAGAGAAGTGGTAGGTGAGTTACAGAGACGAGTAGCCAATATATTTTAGATAAAGTATTTTCAATAAGTGCGGAATTAATTCCGCACTTATTGAAAAAGATAAACTATAAAATAATTTAATCTATTCACTTATCTATATTCATTCATGCTATTTACTACCCAATGTATCTGATCTCATTTTTGGCTACAATTTTCCATTTTCTCCTCACTTTTTTCAAATATATCGGCTAAGGACTTTTCAAAACCTACTAATAGTTGCAGGTGCTTAATTAACGCTTCATTCTGTTGACCTCTTTCTTTTACTCCTCTTAAAAAGTCAAATAACTCCTCATTCTTATTAATAATGTCAGTGGTTAATCTGTCAACTGTTTCTAAGTGCAAAAGACATTCAAACCCATAGGTTGTACTCAAGCCACTGCTCTTTAGGGTTTCCCATGCAATATTAGTTAGATTTAAATGGGGTAATGACATATCAATATTCATCTTTATTTTACAGGAACTCGACAGGTATGTATTCACGCTCACCATTCTCCTGATTTCTATCGTAGACATCCGATGAATGAAGCTATCAAAAGACAGGTAAATTCATTATTCTCCCGTAACCTCAAAATATATCAGTAATCCTTCAATTTCATCTCTTTAGACTTGATTCCCACGCTTGACATAAGTCCAGATAAGATGGATTTAATCCAAAATACTAATACAGCCTTTTCTTCCTCTCTTTCAAACTCTATATGCCCCACACGTAAAAAGCGGCGAGGGTTATCTTTTCTAACCACAAATGCATTGGCGAAGCCACTACCGACTTTTTGAAGGATTCCCTGATCTCTTTCCAGGTTCTTACTCAATAAATTCACTTTGAGATCATTGTAATAGAGTCTCATCCTCCCATTACTTTTATGTTTATCTGCAGTAAAACGGAATCTTGCTTTGTGGATATTTCCGCTAGAGACACTAATAAATCCCGTATTTTCAAGGATGGGGTTGAGGTGAGATGCAGGGAGACTACCTACAGTACCCTCAAACGAATGCACATGACTCGTATCCTTCCACGGAAATGTGATGGTTGTATTTACGGGTGCTACATCCATTATTTTAGCTTGCATTTGCACCACGCCATCAGGATGTTGTAAGATCCAATAGGGATTATTGGTAATGGGGTAGATGGTAAGATCCGTTTTAGCCAGTTCAAACCATGCTACAGTGTCTGTATCTGGATTGCGCTCCTCATAAAATACATATCCATCGTATACTCTGACTGTATCCAAGTGAATACTGGTAGAAGATTCCTGTATGGCTTTCCAAGGCATAGGAGGTCTCTTCCAATCGGGAAAGGGTAGTCTTTTATCTTTGTATATCCTTATTTCCGGGAGAAATACATTCAGCTCTTCAGCCTCAAGGCTTGTCTGTCGGTAGAGCTTGTCCATATTTAATTTACGTACGTCAACCCTTGGAATAAATACATCCCACCGATCCATAATATATCCTTTTTGGGCAGCAAAACTGTATTTCCCATATTTGGGAATAACTTGCAGACTATCGATAAAAAAAGATTCATTTCTGGAAAAAATTCCAAATTTTGCCGTTTTCAGCCTATACATGGAAGTATCGGGCAAGGGGATTTCATAATCGTTAACGATTATGGCAAAGTCTTTGGCAAATAAGTACGTTTGATCCAATTGGCTGTAGGACTGCTCATCCAACCTGAAATCAAAGGCATAAAATGAGAAATCCTTGATTGCGATGGTATTGATATCTGAGCCAGTCAACACGAAACGTCCATCTTCAATAGCAACATCCTCAATATCAATAAATGAAAACAATTCGGACATTCTTGGATAGGGATCTTTCGAAATAAAATCCTTCTGATTCAAACCTTCTGATTGAATATCCTCTCTTTGAGGCCTTTGGTTAATCGTCAACAGGATATTAGGCTTGAATAGTTTCAGGCCACTTAAGTCCACTTCCTGATCAAAGTACAACTGTGTGATGTTAACACCATCCAATTGTATTCTATCCAGGACAAGTTCTACCTGGACAGGGTCTTTCCGGCTCGCTAACAGCGGTTCTAATCTCAGGCTATCTGCATAAAAAATGGAATCGGAAGTTGATAGCCCTATATCTCTAAATTCTATGCGATAGGAACTATCAGGCAGTGTTACTGCGTATTTGTTGACATCTATATTGACGGCGATATTATCTGCATAAAAAGGTTTTCCTGTACGAGCATCGGACATCGAATCGACCTGCAAGCCCTCAATGTCTACGAAAATGTCGCGTACCTCAAGATTTTCTTGTTGAGTAACATTGCCAGTCCCTAATAGTGTAAAAGCACCCTCAGAAAGAGATAATCTATCCAGAGAAAGCTCTGATATAAAAGGAGAAATGATGGAATATAAATCTATCCCTGGTAGCGAGTCCCCTTCTCCTGGCTTAAAAGAAGCGATCCTCAATGGTTCAAAGCTCAGATCTGGTTCATCTACATGCAGTCTGGATAAATGTGCCTTTCCTTCAGTAAGAATTTCATATACATTGATTCCCTCTATATCAATTCCCCGAACTCCCAGATTCCAATTGTCTTTCTTTAAGGCATCAGCAATGGGATACAAACGTATAGAGTCTAGTCTAAGGTCCTTTTCGAAGGTAGAATAATGTATATAGTCGAGTGTTATTTCGTGGAGGCTATCGGGTAGTAGATAAACGTAATCATTGATGGCAAATTCTATATTGTCTGTATAAAAGAGCTGATCTGCATCCATGTATGTGGTAGAATCCACGTGAAAATTAACAGCTTGTACACTGAGATGTGGTAATTGAAATGATGGTGAATATGTATCTGACTGAATAATCGTCGCATCTTCCAATAATAAAGAATCCAGATGTACCACCTCAAATTGATCTTTTAATGACTTATACAAATCGATGGAGGCCAGATCCAAAGAACTGTTAGAAGTTCGGTCATACATCTGAATGACAGAAATATCCGGCTGAAGAAAATACATAGATTGGATATTCAACTCCTTTTCAATCAATATTTTTAGTGGATCCCACCCCCTTATTATCATTAGAGGTACATTTATTTCAAAAAGCGTCGTGTCCTCCCGGTCGTATCTTCCCGGCATCATACATGACTTCTCTGCCATAATATATTCCTCATCAGAGGATACATTCACACGTTGGGTTTGAATAAAATAAGAACTATCGGGTAAGGTCCAATCATGTTTACCCATTTGAAATGAATAGGCTATATTATTATTTGCTAACAATTCCTTCCAGTTTTTCCACCGACCTTTGGTAAATCTAAGATTTTGGATATCGAAATTTAAACTATCAATATTTACATTATTGTAAGGTAAGGTGCTGGAGTCACCAAGCACAATATTTCCCTTAGATATTCCCACATGTTGTATCTGAAAGGTATCCAGCCAGTATGGAAGTAGGGTATCTGGAGGTGTAATACGTTCCTGATCCCTGCTTTCTCCATTGATAAGTCTCTTTCTTAAGGTGAAATCAAACGTCGGTTTCTCTAACCATAAAGAGTCTAGATATAATTTCCCAGTGTTCCACCATTGAGACACATCAATTCCCGTAATAAACAAATCTGGAATATCAGCCTCAAGTGCACGAGATACATCAGTTTTTAAGGAACTCGTCTGGAGTTTATGTAATTGAAATCTTTTACCCTCGGTAGAATAAGAGAGGCTCTTTAGATGAATACGTTCAGAGCTATCGGGAAGATCCGTTGTGAAATGCTTTACGGCAAAATTTATCTCTTCACTACATAGTATTCTATCGTTAAGATATGTGGATGATTCATCTATTGCCATAGAGTAAAAGTTGGCAGAAAAGCTGTCAATACTAGCAAATAGGGGTTGATCGTTTATTCGAAGGCTGGAGACAACTTTTGCATTATGAACCATCAAACCTTTGGTTTCAAACCGATTCAAATAGGGAGATACATATCGAAATAAATCATTAGGAGATTCAAATTCCGGCAATTCTGATACTCCGCCCGTAGAAGCGATGCCAGATAACAGGACCGTTGGGGTCTTCACACTGATTGAATCCAACATCGCCACGCGATCAAAAAAGATTTCACCAGGTCTGAACCCTTTCAATTCGAGATAAGGTATCTTTAGGATGATGTTTAGGGGCTTATCCTGTAAGTTAGCAACTTCAAACTCAGGATAGGGATGTATTTCTAATTGTTCAATCCACAATCGCTCCTCACCTGTAGCATAACCCAGGTTTTTAGCACGGATTTGATAATTGCTATCGGGCAATACAACCGTATAATCTGTAACGTCCACTGAGAAATCTAAATAATCTGCATATAGGGGTCGGTTACTTCGCTCAAACGATGTCGAATCCACCTGAATATTTTCCAGTTTAAGAGATACTTCCTTTGCATTAAAATGATTGGATTCAAATCTATCCCCAACTTGAAGTTTTCCTCTATCGATATGAAACTCGTCTATATACACACCTTTGATTCTGGGATAGATGAGTTTATATAAATCGTTAATCTCTAAAGAAGTCTGAGAAGAATCGCTGGTCGAAAGAGAAGAAGGATAGGAAAGCTTGATTTCAGGTTGGAACAAATATATTCTCTCAAGGTAAATTTCCTCTTTCTTCAATAACCGTACAATATCCAAAAATTTAATGTTAATCTCGGGCACATGTAGTCTTGAAAGAAAGGGGGATTCATCTTGCAATTGTACGGTATTGATAAGGGTAGAATCAATAACGAGTTCCAGGTTTTCTATTTTAAGCGATTGAGTAAATATTCCAAATGTAATATCTAAACTATCAACCTGATATAAGCCGTCGGTTACGAAGGGGACACCCTCACGTATGGAACGTTCAAATATGGGGTTTATCCAAATCAATAACACTAATTGGGGGATAGCTAACACCCCCAATAATATCATAGACACCCAGTGCCAAATTCTTCGCCAGTTCATCATTCTCACCATTTAAGGCTAGATAAAGATAGAAAAAAGGTTGCAGTACACCGCGAGATATATCTTCTAACCTATTCTTAATCTAAACCTATTGCTCAATATCTGCCTTCTGGTTCCAATACCTAACTAACCCTGAGACACTCATCCAAGCAGGATTAGCTGCACTATATTGACGTATCCCTCTTTCATCAACCCCTGATTCTCTCAATTGATTATCAGTATATTCTTGAAATAATGAAGTCATTGTTTCGATATCCAGTCCCTTATCCATTCGAACTTTTACCCAATTAGACCAATCAGCCAACATCTCTTCTAATCGTTTCAAATGATCTTTTATCTGAGTTACCTGATCAAAATGAGTGAGATATAACACTTCCGGTTGAAGGTCTCTTATCCTTCGAATAGAAGTATGCCATGATTCAAGGTTAATATCAGGAGGTGGACAGGGGGGGACTACGGGCCCTCCTTCAATTTTACAGCCTGCTACATCACCTGTAAATAGTACCTTACTCCATTGCCATGCGATATGATGCTTGGCATGTCCAGGAGTATGCCATGCTTTAAATGTATGAGATCCTAATATCAATTCATCCTTATCCTCCACAGCTATCAAATGCTTCTCATCGATACCCTTCATAATTCCCCATAGTACTTCCATCTGATCTCCATATATTCTTTTGGCGGAATTGTAAAGCCTTTCAGGGTTTTTAAGATGTTTATACCCTGCTGGATGAACATGCACCTGAGTCCCTTGTTCAGCTAAGGCCCAGGCAGCACCAGCATGATCAAAATGTATATGTGTCAGTAAAAGATGGGCTATATCCTTTGTTGAGAACCCTATATCTGTTAACCCTTCCTCCAGGTGCTCAAAAACTGAATAAGGACCACATTCTATTAACACCAGCCCTTCTTCCGTCTCAATAAGATAAGCTGCTATCACTTCATCTAGCATGAATTTCAAATCTATTGTGTATATCATATTCAGATGATAAAATAAGTGTTTATGGTGTCAAATATTTATGATTGAATTTTTCCTAAAAAAATATTTTATTGTAGATGAAATTTATAGCGCTATTGATTCTATTAAATGATACTAATAAAATGGTCTTTAACCAATTATTCAATAAACCAAGCTCAATATTTTTACTATTTTGCTGTCTCATCCACGTTGAACTCAATGCTCAAACAGGAAATAAACTGAGATATCATGAAATTTACCAAATCAAGGCATCTCAAACGCTTGTTGTATTGGACGATTCTGCTACTCAGTATAATCAGATAATGAAGGCAGTAATTGACGAGCATTGGACCATTTCTCCTGTAATATATATCACTGAATCGGAACTCAAACCCTATCTAGGGGAGCAAGGATATACCATGATCCTTAAAAATGGGGCCAAACGAATTGAAAGGAGGGCTGCGGGGAGTTCGGAAATTCAGTTTAATGAGATTGCAATATATCCTTGTAATAGAGGATATACACTGAGTAACTATCACGCAAGAGATGCATATGCAAAAATACGGGTATCTAAGGTAGCCCAACCAGACTCCTATCTTTACAAGTTAGATGCATTAATATTAGCCATGCATCGATATCTTACATTCTTGGATCAGGGTACGATTGACAAAAATGCGTTTGAAAAGCAATTGCAGCAGTGGATGAATAAAGATACTGATAGTCTCGCACACATGACGCTCCTCGTTGCCGAGGAAGAAATGCCTGAAAGGCTGTCAGATAGTACTTCCTGGAGTAGATACTATGATTATCAAGTGCGCGTATTGCCCCGGAATGAAATATTAAATCTATTACAAGATCCACCTACTGCCAAGGCAGTGTTACATTTACATCCCCATCTCGCTGAAATCAAAGTAATATCTTCAGAGGGCATTATCTTGTATTCTGCGCCTACTATAGAATATAAAGAACTTACCATCAGCGATATTATCAATCTCTCAAGAGCTGTATCGGGAAAAAAGCCCCATAAAGGATTGTTAAAATTACTTCATGGAAGATAGGTGAGTTGCGCAACATGTTTATCACAACCTTAAAAATATTGGCCTATCCCGATCACTGCACCTCTTTGTTGGAGATTATATAAGTCAACACCGTAATCAATACGCAGTATGGTATTGAATGCTTTCTTATAGATCAGCCTTATACCTCCCCCGACAAAGTGTCGGAAATTATCTCTATCGGTGAGATCACTAAAATCTCCACCGGGGTTCCTCCATGTACCTGCATCTGAAAAAGCTATTACCTGAGCGGCAAAAGGATTCATATCAAATACCGTTTGTCGATATTCCAGATTGAGTATCAATGCGGCAGTGCCTCTATCTACCCGATTTCCAGCTCCCCTTATATTTACATAGCTATCAAGTACAAAGGGTGCAAAAGGGGTATTATTATTTGTCGAAATACCTATTCTAAGTCTTGAAGCAAAATTCCCCGTCTTCCCAATCCTCCGATAATAACGCGTATCATTGAGAAAAATATGAAACCACGTATACTCTCTCAATGAATATACCATCTGATAGTTCGCCTTATTATAAAAGCCCCATAAATAAAAATAATGGTACTTTAATCGCTGAAAGGAGTGCATATATTTTGTGAGGATTTTGGGTTCCCTCAGCGATCCTGGTCCAGGAGTCATCTCACCAGCGTGACGACTATTCTTATTATAATCCTCTATAAAGAACGTGCCCCCTACTTCTAAAAATTGATCTACGCCTAGTCTGTATATTCCCGTAGCATTGATATTAGTATTCGTATAGTCATAAAATACCCTTTGTCCATCATCAAAATAAAGAGGTTCTACGGAGGCAAATCTCAATAACCCAACTGAGAACCCCCAAGGGCTTCCACTTAATGCAGGATATCGATAATATATATTAAAGTTATCTCTTTCGTCATTATTCTGATAATACACATTGAGAATCATCCCTTCACCTAACAAATTTGCATCGGTAAACCCCAGTTGATACCAGAAATTGCCCCTAACACCGCCGAAATTCGCAATAGGAAATAGAGTTAAGGACTCATCTATATTAAAGATAAGATTGATCTTTGTCCCTATTGTATCCAATCGATACGTGGCATTTGTAACTGGTATAAGATTGATCAGTCGTTGTAGATCTTCCTGTAGCAGGGAGTCATTATATACTTGTCCTGAAGAAGTCTCCAAAAACGTTTGCAGGTAAGAAACTTTTGTTTTTTTTAATCCTTCAAAATGTATTTCTTCAATAACGTAATCCGATTGAGCTATTAGTCGTTTAGAATACACTATTAGCACCAACCAAGCAATCGCGTATATGATTCTCTTCACCTGTAACATAAATGTTGGATGCCTGTTGCTTCCTGATGACAAGTTACGTTTAGATAAGGGGAATTGAAATACATGTAATGTGATATCATTAAAATTGATGTACTATCAATCCACTTCTGAGTTTTGGTTCAAACCAGGTAGTCTTGGGTGGCATGATATCATCACTATCTGCTATATCCATTATTTGTTCGATAGAGGGAGGAAATAAATTGAATGCCAATTGCATTTCACCTTCATCTACTCTAACAACCAGCTCTTCCGCCCCTCTACTCCCCCCAACAAAATCGATCCTCGGATCAGTACGTTGATTTTTAATACTTAATAAAGGTTCTAATATATATTTTGATAAAATAGTAACATCTAATGATGATACAGGATCGTATTCGGTGTAAGTATTAGGAGTAGCAATGAGTTGATACCATTTTTTGTTGACATATAATCCTATATGATGTGGTTGTGAGGGTTTATATGTTTCATCATGGGGGATCACTTGAAAATTCCTTTCCAGCAATTGTAAAAATTTTGATGGCCAGAATCCATGAAGGTCTTTTACTACTCGATTATAATCAAGTACCTGTAACTGATCGTGTGGGAAAAACACTGCTGGGAAAAAATTATAGGGTTCATTTCCGGTATGATTTACATTTTCATCTTTAAGCTTTTTCCCTACCATTGCAGACGCTGCTGTACGATGATGTCCATCGGCTACATACGTATTATTTATATTATCAAATAGAACTATGATTTCCTGAATTTCGATATCCCCATGTACTCGCCAAAGGGTATGTACGATATCGTCCTCAGCTGTAAAATCGTAAACTGGTGTTTCTAAGGTCAATTTTTCTATGAGATGATCAATCCTATGTTGGGATCTATACGTGAGAAATACGGGTTCTGCATGAAGACGCGTATGCAAAATATGGTTAATACGTTCTTCTTCTTTTTGGGGCCGTGTCAGCTCGTGTATTTTTATATTCCCTTCAAAATAATCATCTACAGAAGCGAGTCCCAAAATACCTGTCTGCACGTGATCACCCATTCGTATTCTATAGATATAGAAGCTAGGTGATTCTTCCTGTATAAATAATCCTTCTTGAACCCATTGCTCAAAACAATGCTTACCCCGTAGGAATACTTCAGTCGTATTGGGACTTATCTCCTGTTCAAAAAATACTTCAGGACGTGTAACATGAATAAACGAAAGTGGATTAGCGGTAGCGATTTGCCTTGCTTCCAAACTATTGATCACATCATAAGGAGGGGAAGCAATTTGAGAAACTGACTCAGGTACAGGACGCCATGCATGAAACGGATGAATAATTGCCACAATTGAGAATACTGATTACAAGTTTTTTTTCCATCAGAAGTTAAGTAATATTCAGGAATTATCACATTAATGAAATGAGAATCATCAGTAAAGCCTGAGAGTATTACTGAATATTAACAACTTTTTTCAAATGTAATTTCACGAAATGCAAGTTAGCGATAGCCCCTTAGTCATATGTTAAATAAATTCATTGCTACACATGAGAAAACTTATGTGCTTTTAACGAAGAACTTTGTAACAAAATTATCTAAATTGGGACGTTAAATTAATTTACATGAGACTTCTCACATGTGAATTTGGTTTGAATATCCCTGTAGAATGAATTTATTTAATGTCTATCCCCTGTTCGAAATAGAGCCTGTAGAAGCAAAGGGGTGCTATGTGTGGGATTCAGATGGTACGAAATATCTGGATTTATATGGAGGCCATGCTGTAATATCCATAGGACATTCTCATCCCCATTATGTAAAGCGTATCAAGGATCAATTAGATAATATCGGTTTCTATTCTAATTCGGTTCACAATAGTCTCCAAAAGGAGCTAGCTCAAAAATTAGGAGAGATATCTGGGTATCCTGACTACCAACTCTTTCTCATCAACTCAGGGGCAGAAGCGATTGAAAATGCGTTGAAAATTGCCGCTTTTCACAACCAACGTAAAAAGATTGTGGTATTTGAAGGCGCTTTTCATGGACGTACCTCTGCAGCAGTAGCTATTACGCATAATCCCAAAATTCAGTCATCCCTTAACCCCTCCGATCATGTTACATTTATACCATTTAATGATATAGAGCGCCTCGAGCATGAACTCAGTAAAAAGGATGTATGTGCAGTTGTGGCAGAGGGGATTCAGGGGGTAGGAGGAATTCACATTACGCATGAAATATTCTGGCAAAAAGCACAGGAACTTTGTAGAAGATACGATACTGTACTAATAGCAGATGAAATTCAATCTGGATATGGTAGAACTGGTAAATTCTTTGCTCATCAATATGCGGATGTAGAGCCAGACTTAATTACAGTAGCCAAAGGCATGGGAAACGGCTTCCCCATGGGAGCAGTCTTGATCCACCCCAAATTTTCTTCATGGTATGGTATGCTGGGAACAACCTTTGGAGGGAACCACCTTGCTTGTGCAGCAGGTCTGGCAGTTTTGGAAGTCATAGAACAAGAGAACTTGATTGATCATTCAGCTCAGATGGGGATATATCTGTTGAGTAAACTATCTCAAATTCAAGATATTATTCAAATCAGGAATAGAGGGCTCATGACTGGAATTCAGCTTTCTATGCTTGTAAAACCCATCAGAGAATCACTATTATTTCACCATCATATATTTACAGGTTCTGCTTCAGACCCTCATGTACTCCGACTCTTACCCCCACTTTCGATTACCCATTCAGACATTGATTTATTTGTAGAAGCATTACAAACTGTCCTTGAAAAAGAATCTGTGTGATTATGAAACATTTTACTTCAGTCAATGACGTTCCAGACCTACAACCCTTGCTAGAAGAAGCAAGGTTTTTAAAGGAGCATCCTCTGGCATCTCATTCCCTGGGAAAGGGAATTACGCTGGGATTAATTTTTTTCAACCCCAGCCTTAGAACCAGACTTAGTACACAACGTGCAGCTCAGTTATTGGGATTATCAGTAATCGTGTTAAATATCGGAGATGAAGGTTGGAAGTTGGAATTTGAGGATGGGGCCGTTATGAACGCCAATACTGCAGAGCATATTAAAGATGCAGCAGCAGTCATGGGGCAATATTGTCAAATTATTGGTATTAGGGCTTTTGCAGAATTAAAGAATAAGGAATCCGATTACAAGGAGCGTACATTAAAAGCATTTATGAGATACGCTGGGGTACCCATCATCAGTCTAGAGTCTGCTACTCGCCATCCGCTCCAGTCTTTGGCAGATTTAATAACTATTCAAGAATATAAAATTACCCCCAAACCCAAGGTTGTCCTTACCTGGGCTCCTCATCCCAAACCGCTACCTCAGGCAGTGGCTAACTCATTTACAGAATGGATGCAACGTGCAAACGTAGAATTTACTATTACCTATCCAAAAGGATATGAATTGGATACTGCATTTACTGAAGGAGTAAAGATTGAGAATGACCAGCTTACGGCTCTACAAGGAGCTGATTTTGTATATGCCAAAAACTGGTCATCCTATACATCCTATGGACGAGTGCTTTCTACTTCAAATGAGTGGACTATCTCTAAAGAAAAAATGGATGTAACAAGTAATGCTTACTTTATGCACTGCCTACCCATTCGTAGGAATGTTATCGCCACGGATAGTGTTCTAGATAGTTCTCAAAGCCTCATCATTCCTCAAGCTGGCAATAGAGTTGTCGCTACACAAGTGATACTCAAGCACATCCTTGAAAGTATCAGTTGATTTATGCATACATCTAGTGTAACAATCGTAAAGCTGGGAGGAAAACTCATCGATCAGCCTGATCGACTGAGTCAAAGTCTGCAATCTTTCGCATCAATAACAGGATATAAAATATTAGTCCATGGAGGAGGAGTTTTTGCCACTCGAGTAGCAGAGCAGATGGGAATTTCTGCTCCTATGGTTAAGGGTAGAAGGATAACAGATCACGCTATGATGGATGTGGCTGTTATGGTCTATTCAGGCAAAGTAAATACAACCATCGTAGGATTGTTACAATCTATGGGTGTAAATGCGTTGGGAGTAACGGGAGCTGATTTGAATCTTATTTCGGCTCATCAGCGTCCTAAGGGTGACATTGATTACGGTCTGGCAGGAGATATTGACAATGTCAATGTCGGGATGCTAAGTAAATTACTCAATCTAGGTATTTCACCTGTATTCGCCCCAATAACACATAATAATCAAGGCCAACTTCTCAATACCAACGCGGATACGATCGCGAGTACGGTTTCGAGATATTTAGCCGATAGATTTGACGTCAACCTGATATATTGTTTTGACAAAATAGGTGTATTAGAAGATCCGCTTAAAGCGGAAAGTCTCATCCCTGAGATAGATTTGAGTATGTATCGCGAGTTAATCTCAAAAGGGGTTATAAAAGAAGGAATGATCCCTAAGCTCGATAATGCCTTTGAAGCATTAACGCAGGGTGTCAAAAACGTATACATCTGTTCATCGGATGAGATACATAATATTTCTACCACCAAATTTACCGGAACTCATATATACATTTAAAAATTTATACTAAATTAAGTGCAATCTATATTCGTTATTATGTCCAGCACAATTAATGCTTATATAGTTAGCTGCATTTTCGCCGTACATCTCTTTTAGGTGTGCGGCTCTTTCCTTTGCTTCAAGTTAATAGAAGAACCCAGAATAATTATTGCAAAAGTTGCAATCATCAGTCCTATAGCGATTGGACGATCAAAGAAGCTCAAGAGATCCCAGCGAGATTTTATGGCACTTACCATAAAATTTTGTTCAAGTATGGGTCCAAGTACCATACCCAATACAACCTGAGCCAAAGGAAACCCTCCCCTTTTAAGTAAAAAGGCTAATATCCCCATCCCCATCATGATCCAGATATCAAAGAGATTATTGTTAATGGCATAAGCACCGACGATACATATTCCTCCAATAATACTCAGTAATACATTGCTAGGGGTCTTGACAAGAACTGCTGCCAGCCGTGCAGTCAGAAATCCGAATAAGGGTAGTAATAAGATGTTGGAGAGTAAAAATGTACCAAACAGAGCATAAATCAAGGGAAGTTGTTGTTCAAAAAGAAGCGGACCAGGCGTAATACCTTTCATCATAAATACCCCCAAAACGATTGCTGTAACCGTGTCTCCTGGTAGCCCCAAAGATAATGCAGGTATCCATGCACTTGCAACTGCTGCATTGTTACTACTCGTCCCTGCTAAAATGGTCTCCTCACTTTCTTCTTTACTACCTTTAGCACGCATTTTTTGTATACTACTCGAAACCCATGCTCCAATATCAGCTCCTGCCCCAGGCAAAAAGCCTACCGAAACGCCAATAAATGAAGATCTTAGGACCAGCCATGGTCTCTTGCTTATAAAAGATAGGGGAGCATGGTAGAACCTGTACACTTTGTCTTTTGCCAACTTCACTCCTAAGATCTGTCCATCTCCATCCTTAAACAAATGCTCAAGGACTTCTGAAAACCCAAATAAACCAATCATCGCAACAATATAGTTTAATCCTCCCAGTAGATTGGGGCTGTCAAAGTGAAACCGGGGAAACCCCAGCGTGGGGTCCACTCCTACAGTTGCTAATAACAAACCCAGCAATAGGGAGACTAACGCTTTCACCACAGATCCCCCTGACGCAAATATACCAGCAGTAAGTCCCAGAACAGCTACCCAAAAATATTCAAACGAAGAAAAGTTAGTTGCTAATCGAGCAATGCCCGTGGAACTGGCAATCAATAATCCCGTACCGATGACTCCTCCAATCGCAGATCCCATAGCACTCAGTCCCAGTCCATATACGGGTCCTTTTTCACGGGATATTTGAAAAAGTTCCTCTACATAAGCCGCACTCGCTGGTGTACCTGGAATTCGCGCTACTGCAGATCCTACATCTCCTGCATAAATAGCTACAGAGGCGATGGCAATAATGGCCGGTAGCGCTATCATAGGGTCTAAAAAAAATGCAATAGGCACAAATAATGCTACTGCCAAGGTAGCTGTGAGGCCAGGAATGGCCCCGAACAGTGATCCATAAAATCCCCCTAAAAGTAGCGCTAATAAACTTTCCCAACTAAATAGACTACTCATAATGAAACACCTAACAGATAATAAAATATACTATACAAAAAGAGTGAAGTAAGTACTGCAATGGGTGCTGCAACTTTTAGTTGAACTCTCATTAACAGTGCCAAGCCCAAACAGACTATACTCAACGAAGGGATAAATCCTAATAAAGGTTGAATAAGTGGATAGAGACCCACCAAAACCAATCCTGAAATGAGTCGAATATATGGTTGATAGGTGTTTTTTTCACGATCTTTCCTCTCAATATCATCTTTTCGAAAAATTCCAAACATTAATATCACTAATCCTGAAATACCCAGTCCAGCAGCAACAATACGAGGGAATAATGCGGGACCAGGATACCCTTCGTCTAACTGAGGGAACCCTTCTGTAAACAACCACAATCCCATAGATAGTACTATGAGTAAGCTTCCCGAAATGATGTTCACAAATTTGGGAGTACGATCTTTCATTATGGGTTACGTTGAAGTCCTGCTGTTTGCAGGATATTTCCATTGATCTGATCCTGGGATTCCATAAAAGCCCCAAACTCCTCTGCATTCATATATTGTAGTTGATATCCCGCTCTTTCCATGGGCTTAGTAAAGGCAGTATCGCTGAATGCGACTTGTAGGGCAGAGTCCAGTTGCAAAACTAATTCCTGTGGTAACCCTGCGGGAGCTCCTAAACCCACCCATCCCCCCTGGCTCCAATCTATGCCCTGTTCTTTCAGTGTTGGGACGTCTGGAAATTGGGGAAGTCTTTCATCAGACATTACACCTAATACGCGCACTTCTCCGGCCTGTCTGAGGGCATCTACCTCTGCAAGTGCAGCAGTAACAACATCAACTCCCCCTGCCAATAATTCCTGCATGGCAGGAGCGGCGCCTTGACTGGGAACCCACGGCATGGCATTTTCAGGCAATCCTAGCGTCTGAAGAAAGCCTATTCTCGCAAGATCCCATATCCCTCCCTTAGAAGTACCAGAAGCCTGATACTCACCTGGATTTGACGTTAGGTCTGCGACGAATTCTTCTAGTGTATTCCAGGGAGCATCTTTGCGAACTGTAATAGTTGCCGCATTATTCATCAACAATGCCAGGGGTTGAAAATCCTGATAAGTAAGATCTGTCAGTCCCATCCAATGCATCATGGTTATTTCGACCGTTATAGCTCCGATGGTATATCCGTCAGTAGGGCCCTGAGATAACGCCAGGTGTCCCACTACACCACCTCCTCCTGTGCGATTTACAACATTAATAGGCTGACCAAGTGCTTGCTGGAGCGCTGATGCCATGGCTCTGGCCGACATATCTGTCCCACCTCCAGGACTCCAGGGTACAATATAGGTCAAGGGTCTGGTGGGATATCCACGACCTGAGTTACCAGGTCCCTGACAAGAGAAGCAGCACATTAATAACAGAAAGCAGGAAAATCTAATACTCTTCATATAACAAGGTAAATCACGTATAATAGATAATTTCGGAAAGGCTCTTCAGCGATTCTTTACCTGCTGATAGCCACAATCCTCTATTTGACAAGATAGTGTATGTTGGAAGATTATCAAATTGCCGCTTGCCTTGTTGATTCAAATTGTCGAATTAATTCCTAAAAACAGATTTTATGAAAAACAGCAGCCTAACGAAATTAATTCAATAGATTAAATTCATATGCTGCCTTGACTAAACCCGCAGTATTTTTTGCTTGAAGCTTTCTGAGTAAACTTTTTCTATGTGAGATGACTGTAGAAGAACTGATAAACAATTTTGCTGCGATCTCGTCTGTTGTTAATTCTTCTACGATCAACTTGAGTATTTCTTTTTCTCTTCGGGTAATCTTTTGAACAATTGTTTCCTGTAAGTACCTGGATACAGGTTTTAACCCCGCGACTAAAAAGTCTTTCACTTGCTTACTGTAATAATTTTCTCCGTTTTGAACTACATAAATTGCCTCTAGTAACTCTTCTTTACCAGTATTCTTTAATAGGTACCCATCAGCACCTGCCTTAATCATTTTGGTAATGAAGCTTGATTCATGATGCATAGTCAGAGCCATAATTTTTACATATGGATAATTATTTTTGATCTTTTGACAAAGGCTAATTCCATTTATATCTGGCAAATTGATGTCTAAAAGTACCATATTAATCTCGGGATGATGACGTAGTATATCCAGGGCAGTTTTCCCATCACTAGCGTAATAGCTTATCTGGACGTCTTGGATTTTCTCCAATAAAGCACTTATACCATCTATGACTACTTGGTGGTCATCTACGATCATCATCTGAATAATTTGACTCATTATTATTTGGTATTTTGGTACAACTATTTAAGTAATAACACTGCTCATCCTTAGTTTTGATGGGATCCAATCGGGATCTCGATATATACATTACATCCCTGCCCAGGTGATGAATCTATTTCCATTTTTCCTAGTAAGTACACTACGCGAGACTTAATATTCTTTATTCCAATACCCTGTCCTACAGGTAAAGGATTTGACTCAAATCCTTTACCGTTATCCTCGACAGTCAATCGCAATATACCATCATCAATATTAATCTGGATGATGACCTCACTTGCATTTGAATGCCTGAGAATATTTGACAATAACTCTTGAACGATACGATAGACAGATATATTTACCTTATCTTCCAAGATCAAATCCATACCAAAAGAAAGAAACACAATATCAATATCATTTGACGGATTTATAGCATCACAAAGATCTTTTATAGCCTGCTCAAGCCCATATTGGTCCAAAATACCTGGCATCATGTTGTGTGAAATCTCTCTTACTTCCTGACAGGCATGATTCAACAGATGATTGGCCCTTTTGAAATATCCATTCTGGGCTACTTTGGGCAAATCGTTTTCCACTGCATTAAAAATGAGTTTTATAGAGGCTAGTAACGCTCCCAATCCATCGTGAAGCTCTCTTGCTATACGCTGACGTTCTCTTTGCTCTCCACCAATAAATGATCTTAAATTTTCTGCCTCATATGCTTTTTCAAGTGTTATTAGCTTTTGTCTTAATAATTGACGCCTTTTAAAGAATACATACCCTAACAATAAAATGACTAAACTCAGCAATCCGATACCTCCATTCAGCATATAGTTTTGTCGAGTCTTTTTTTCAATTTCATATTGCTTGACGGCTACTTTTGCCTCTAATTCTGCATTTTCACGTATCTTCTTTTCTTTTAAAAACCTCTGTTCAGATTCGTAAATAATTGTTTCTCTCTCCTCATTAAACAATGAATCTCTATATGAGACATATTTTTGTTGAAATAGATATGCTTGCCTAAAATCGTTCATTTGCGCGTATGCCTCTGACATCAATTGGTAGGTATTACTTTTTCCAATATTACTGTGTAATTGCGAACTTATTTTCTCCGTATTTTGTAATAACCGGATGGCATTTGGATAGTCGCGCATTCGTAAATATAATCTTGACATGATCAATTGAATGTCGAGCATACTAAGTTTGTCCGAATATCGCTCTTTTGCCTTTAGCACGCGGTCCAGGTAATATATAGCTTCTTGGTAATCTGCTTTTTCTTCTAATATTTCGGCAAGTCTCATCTGTAAAGTGACTATTTCTGCCTGATCAATAATGCTATGCTGATAGATATCCAATGCTTTGCGATATCCTGCTAGTGCTCCCTCGACATCTCCTAACAGTTGTCTGGCTAACCCTACATTCTTCCAATTCACAGCTTCCATCTGCTTTACACCCTTTTTAGCAGACATATTCACGCCTAGTGAAGCATATTCTCTGGCTTTTTCCCAATTTTCCTGATAGATAAAACTCTCACCTATATTCGTTATTATACTTACCATCAACAGTGAATCCTTCAATTCCTCTGCCATTCCCAAAGCTTCAAATAGATATTGTTGTGCCCGATCGTAAATCCCCTGCTTCAAAAACATGTGGCCATACTGATTCAAGTCGCTAATTAATCCATTCTTATCTCCTAATCTGCTTTTGACTGCTAGAAGGGCTTCAAAAAATTTACCAGACGAATCGAGTTCCCCTACTGAGAAATAAATGGTTGCTAACTGATTTAATACTTCTACCTGTTTTTCAGGATCATCCATGACTTGAGCAATTGATAAAGCATGCCTGAGAACAGGTCCTGTTTCACGAAGTGAGCCTATATTATTTAATATATTCGCTTGACCAGTTAACGATTGAAAGGTTACTGCCAAGTCTGATTCTTCGGAAAGCTCAAAAGCTCTCTGATACTGGTGCAAAGCGTTTTCAAATTGTTGAAGGTAGTAATACGTATTTCCCAATTCTAACGCTACCAAGGGTAGGTTTTTCTTCATTCTGTGTCCCCTTGCAATAGAGTCTGCTCTTATCAAGTATCCCATCGCTAAGTCGTAATCCTGCACAGCGTGAGCGGCTTTTACCAGAAGTAACAATGATTCTACTATCCCTTCTTCAAAATCAATAGCCTGAGATTTAAGCAAGGCACTTGAAGCGGCTTGTTCCAAACTATCGACCTGGAAACTTTCTAAAAAGAATTCTCCCCTACTGAGTAAAATCTCTACACTTTGCTGAGAAATTGAGTGAGGCTGAGCCATACTTACACTGAAACTACTAATTAGCAATAGTAAGTAGCTTACATATACTTTCCATAAGGCAAGCAATTCCGTAGCGATATATTCAATTGCAAGCTTTATCATATCAAAAATGGATTGTCAATGAGCTATGAAAAGTATTCAACTCCCAATTTTTATTTTGGACATTCTGAGCAGTCAACACCATTTTTATTAACAAAAAACGAGATATTTGGTACCCCCAACCTATCGAATGCCTATATACATGATCATCCCATGCCCTCTTTTCTCCAGATAGTAATACTGTATCGCTAAATCTCATTCCAGAATATCTATAAGCCAGATAGGAACCTACCCAAAAGGGCATCTCCCATTTTAAGGTTGCGTACCCAGACAGACTTCTGAGCGTATTACGGTTTGGATTGTTGGCAGGACCAATAAAAGATTCAGAGGTTTGATCAAATTCAGGGACCTGAAACCAAGCATGAATTAATTCTCCAGATAGCTCAAAATATGCATACCCCAAAGAAAAATCGGTACCCAATAGCGTTTGTCTGAAAGATGATAGATTAGTAACAGATGAATTGATTGGGGCTCTTTGTAAAAAACTTCCTGTAGAAAAAGAAAATCCCTGCCTCCATGGAAAAAAAGGATGAATTTCCACACGAGTAATCAATGTAGGGTATATGGGATTACTTATCCCTGAACTTGTAATTGGCGCTGCATGGACTATCGCTACGTCTACAAAAGCAGTATCAGGCCAAAAATGCCATCTGCCTTTGATTCCATTGGTATAACCTTCATAATAACTTATGGGAAGCCCCCAATCTCTATGATTTCCTACATTTAGCGTGTTAGGCTCATGTAATCCTGAAGAAAATCCTACAGTTTCACTGATATTTGTGTAGTATCCATAAGGAAGTGGATTAATGATAAACAATCGATCACGTGGTAGTAACCGTTGGTAAAATCGCCCAAATGGATTTATAAACCTCCCAATGGATATTTGATATGTGTTGTTTTTACTCACCCACTTCAGGATGGCTTGGCTGATCTGAAAATTATCTAATTTATTCCCCAGTTCCTGACGCAGTAATATTCGCGTATGTACAGAAAACTGAGTGGAAAATTTCACTCCTGTTAATAGATTCAATTCTCTTACTGATAATTGACCATCTCTTTTTTCTGGATGTACTTCGTTATAATAGAAATGAGAATCGTCAGCCCCATTTACCCATTCAATGGTAGCACTTCCTCCTAATTCCAATTGAAGCTGTGCAAAGCCATTCGTGGCTATAAGGAGGCCTAACTGAAAAATTATGACAATTTTATTGATTTTCATTCTTCCGTAAGATCAATATCTATGACTTCTTCTCTTCCATTTTCTAATGTAATATGTAATCCGGGATAGTTGGAGTTAAGATGGAAAATTTCCAATCTATACTCTCCATTTGGCACATGATCTAATTTATATTGTCCAAATTCATCAATTCTAGTGAAATAGGGTGTTTCTAAACTAAGGACATATGCTTTCATATGCTCGTGTATATCACAAAAAAGCTTAATTAACCCTACCTTATTTATTTGTTGTGGATACAAATGCCCAGGCGGCCTCCTACCAATATTGAAAGAGGCTTTAGGGGTCCTACTAAATACATTGTGATACTCATTATCTTCATTCAGAATATAGATTGTAGAACCTTTTGTTACTGCTAATACATGAGGGATAAAAGTTTGAGCCTTTTGAGTAATTAGTGCATTAGGAGTTGGATATATCTTCGGTGTAAAAGATAGAGGATACAAAATAACAAATGAATTCAGATCTGGATGCGACGCGTTGTGTAAGAAATGTTCATCTTCAGTGATAACACCTCTTGGAAGACTACTGTAACTTAAGTTTCTACTTAATATCTTGGTTTTCTGAGAAGGCATAATTACTCTTCCCTCAACCGAATTATTTTGTTGACAGAATACAATATCTGTAAACAAAACAAAAACACTAAATATTTTAAATATTACGCGTATGTATCTCATGTATAAGTATAACTTCTTAAATCTTACTCGTTTAACAAACTTCTTTTTTTGTATGAAAAGATTTTGTTTTATGATTAATCATTATCATCATATCGATGCTTTGTTATGCTTAATATTTATGTCTATTGTTCGATTTCACCTATTTTACTCAGGTATCAAACAAGAAAATCGACACATAGAATTCGTTTTATACTTCTACTAAATTCAGGATAATTATTCAGGTTGCCCTCCTCAAAAAGGGGGAATTTGTATAACTCTCTTTTCAGGGGATTTTTGAGAGTATGCTACCCTGTAGCTTTGAAACAATTTCCAACATTTGTTTTACCTCAAAATATCCAAACAAAATGAGAGTTTTTATAACATTACTATGGCTATTTCTATTTTCAGAATCTTTATCGGGACAAATCCGCATGATCATGGTTGATCCTGTAACAGAGGAAGTCGCCTTCAAAAATTTTGGTGATACCACAGTTGATATATCACAATATCGCCTTTGCTCGCAATTTCAATACACAACTGACCTTATTAGTTCGGTCCCCGCGATCAAAGGTTCATTTACCATGGAGCCAGGAGACACACTGATTATCAATTGCTTTAAATTAGATGATAACAATGCAGATTTAGCGTTGTATCGGAAAGAAGGGGCTTTTTCTGATCCATCCGCTATGGTAGACTTCATCCAATGGGGAGGAGAAGGGAATGGAAGAGAAAGTGTAGCAGATCAAAAAGGGATCTGGGATGCTGGTACTTTCATCAAAGGTTCGGAACCTTTCACATATATCGGAGATGGAATTCAAAATGGAGTCGAATTCTGGGAAGCCACTCAGATAGGGACACCCAACGTACAACTCCTTGCCGTCGATCCTACTACAGATGAAGTAACCATCAAAAATTTTGGAACGGCTTCGCTTGATATCTCTGGATGGAGATTGTGCTCTGAATTGCGATATACTGGCAATGGCATTGCAACAGATGCAACCATAGTTGAAGGGGATCTCGATCTCGCTCCTGGAGAAGAGGTGGTAGTAACGGGATTTGCCCTTAATGATACTGCTGCGGATCTCGGACTTTATGGAAATGCAGGCGCATTTAGTGATCCTGAAGCTTTGAGAGATTATATGCAATATGGTAGTTCTGAGAATGCCAGAGAGAATGTGGCTGTGCAAAAAGGAATCTGGGATGCAGGTACTTTTGTAGAAGGAGATGCCCCTTTCAACTACATCGGAGATGGAACTGAAAATGGTGTAGCATTCTGGGAAGCCACTCAGATAGGGACACCCAACGTACAACTCCTTGCCGTCGAT
>CAZZEC010000021.1:0-15328 GCA_964652565.1 uncultured Bacteroidia bacterium | reverse complement strand
ATTCTGGGAAGCCACTCAGATAGGGACACCCAACGTACAACTCCTTGCCGTCGATCCTACTACAGATGAAGTAACCATCAAAAATTTTGGAACGGCTTCGCTTGATATCTCTGGATGGAGATTGTGCTCTGAATTGCGATATACTGGCAATGGCATTGCAACAGATGCAACCAT
This sequence comes from uncultured Bacteroidia bacterium, assembly GCA_964652565.1. Classification (GTDB taxonomy): domain Bacteria; phylum Bacteroidota; class Bacteroidia; order J057; family J057; genus JBCCTX01. The sequence goes on along the minus strand of CAZZEC010000021.1, from coordinate 15,154 downwards.
AGTTGAAGGGGATCTCGATCTCGCTCCTGGAGAAGAGGTGGTAGTAACGGGATTTGCCCTTAATGATACTGCTGCGGATCTCGGACTTTATGGAAATGCAGGCGCATTTAGTGATCCTGAAGCTTTGAGAGATTATATGCAATATGGTAGTTCTGAGAATGCCAGAGAGAATGTGGCTGTGCAAAAAGGAATCTGGGATGCAGGTACTTTTGTAGAGGGGAATGCTCCATATGCATATATTGGTGATGGCACACAGAATGGAGTCAACTGGTGGGAAGGAACGCAGGTTGTTACTGCTGCGAATGTGAGAATACTCCAGGTAGACCCTGTGGAAGATATGATCACACTTAAAAATTTTGGCGAGGGAACTATTGACATTTCTAACTGGAGATTGTGTTCCAAGTTTCAGTATACAAGTGACCTAACAAGTACAATTTCCGTAATCAGTGGGGATCTAGAGTTAGCAAAGGGAGATACAGTAGTAATTTCCGGATTTGCCTTAGATGAAAGTGGTGCTGATTTAGGAGTATACCGTGCAGAAGGTGCGTTTTCAGATACTGCAGCAATGAAAGATTTTATGCAGTGGGGTAATGCTGGTAACGGACGTGAATCAGTCGCTGTGGTCAAAGGAATCTGGGATGCAGGGAGTTTCATCCCGGGAGAAAGACCGTATGTTTATCAAGGAAATGGCAGTCAGTCTGGTGTAAACTTTTGGAATATTACGACGAACTTCGAAAGCAATATCCTGGAGCGTTTTTCCCTAGCCCTTTATCCCAACCCAGTAAAGAATGACGCTCAAATCCGTATTTACAGCCCCGTTTTAACAGAGCTTCAATTAGATATTATGGATCTACAAGGAAGAGTTCTTCAACAAGAAGTATTTTCATCGAGAAAAGGAGAATATATTTTGCCTATTGATGTAAAGGGTATTCCCTCAGGCATATATTCAGTAGTTCTCAAAACAGAAGATCAAATCATTTCTATATATAAGTTTATTAAGCAGTAACCAAAATCCTTGAATAGGTAATGAATGGGTTTAATGACTGCCTCTGATTCAGGGGCAGTCATACATTTATAACGATTTATTCATCGATTTCATACTTAGCCGAATAATAATTCACATAGTTCTTTCTTGTTTGCATGTATTGACAATTAAATTCCATACAAGATTACAAATAGCTCAACCACCATTTTTCTCTATGCGTTCGCTTATAAGCATCATACCATTTACATAGGGGATATAATACCAGGACCATACCTACCCAAATCATATATACTACCCATAAACTGAATCCATATCCCTTTAATTCGGGCTGCATGGTCACCCATACATCGATCATCATATCAGATACATTCCATCCGCTAAGAACTGCTGCAACACTTGCCAATAGGTGAATGGCATATAGATGAATGATGTAATAAAACATCGGAACTCGACCTATAACAACAATATGCTCAGAGATTTTTCCTTTCCAGTTTTCAGCCCAAGAGAGAAACAGCATAGCTATACCTATCATAAATAATAGAAACAATAGAGAAGGAGGATATTTTGTAAGATTGAAAAATGAAAGAATGGTACTGATCCAGGCCTCCTGATACCCCCATGGAGAAGGATCTCCATAGATGTTTATCCCTCTTAAAAGTGCAAATAACAACAGCGCACTCACGCCTATGTATCGAAGTATTGTTATCCTCTTATCCTTACTTATAGTGGGCGAGTACAATTCTCCCAGATAATACCCCAAAGGCATAACAAATATCCAGGGTATAATTTGGTATCCAACAAATATATCAATTCCGCCTATGTTTATCATCTTAAACTCGTAGAGGAAAGTCCAGATGATGGCAAATATCTCTACTTGTGGGGTGTAAGTTTCGAATAAATGATGCCCGAAAATAAACAGAGCACATATAGTCAGTGTAGCATATTTAGGGAGATGTATACATCCTGCCAATACGATCATGCTAATACCTAATATCCATATCACTTGTAAAAGAATTACAGAATAATCGAGTTTAAAGCACCAGGCGAGCTTGATAATTGTCAACTCTGCGATTACAAGCCATAATCCCCGCTTGATTAGCCAAATGGACAAATCTTTATTACTTTTCTTCCTCCCCACAAAAAAGGCAGAAGTACCTGCAAGAAATACAAATACAGGAGCACAAAAATGGGTGATAAACCGGGTAAAAAACAATGCAGGATTTGTCTGTGAAATATCCAGTGGATTAAAGTAAAACGCATCGTAATGAAAGTAAATACGTACATGATCCAACACCATAAGTATCATGACTATTCCTCTGAGCAGATCGATAGACTGTATTCTTTGACTTGAAGAAATGGAAGTTGTAGTGTTTGCTTGCATATCACTTGAAATTTAATGATACCTACAAGCTCCATGCAATGCGTATGCTTCGCGTTAATAAAGCGTCAATAAACAATTTTCTGCCGTGAAATTTCTGTTTTATCCCTCATTCTTCTCATTTCACAGATTCTGGTACCATTGCGCTAATGCTTCTCCAATTTTATGCGGATGATCTTCCTGCAGATAATGCAGCCCCTCTCCTATAAAAACTGATTGCATATTGGGGATGGACTGAGTCAATCGCTCTGCCAGATCTTTTGAGATAAGTCCTCCTGGTTTCGCGTAAAATAATAATTTGGGAATTGAAGATTCTTTTAACCATTGATTGTATGCCTTTACAGCTTCATATACATCCGTTGGTTTACCTTCAATAGGAATTTCTCGGGGCCATTGCCTAATGGGCTTTCGAGTATGTATGGTAGGGAATGCGGCTTCGTAAAACTTCTTCTCCTCGATAGTTAGCTTTCTTACTATCGCCTGAGGCATAATCTGTTTGAGAAATACATTCATCACATTGATCATAAACCAACCGATGTAGGGGGTACGCATGAGCTTAAACCCTATTTTAAACCCTCCGGGAAACTGTTCCCATCGCATAGGCGCAATGATAGCTTCCATAAAAGCGATGCCTTTTATATTTTCAGGATGAGTATGCGCATAGTGGAATCCCAACCCTGAACCCCAATCGTGAATAACCAGCGTAATATTTTTCAAATCCATCTTCTCGATGAACGCCTGTACATATTCATAATGGTCGAAGAAGCGATAATCAGAATCAATCTTTTCCGACTTTCCCATACCTATGAGATCGGGAGCAATTGCTCGACCCAAAGCGCTCACATGAGGAATGATATTTCTCCATAGATAGCTGGAAGTAGGATTCCCGTGAAGAAAAAGAATGGGATCTCCATTCCCCTCTTCAATGTAATGCATGTTATGACCCAGGATGTCAATGTATTTAGACTCAAATGGAAATTCTGAAGAGATATTTGAATTCATAATCATGTAATTGATAAAAATAGACCGTTCTGTCTACTAATCTGTGCTAAATATACTTTAATGAATGTATATCTGAAGACATTTTGGACATTGGTTTGTACTATTCACTTGAATTATAGGTCAGAAGTAAGTGATTAGACAATATTATTTTGTAAAATAAATACTAGCTATTGTGGCTTTTCAATAAGTGCGTGTTACATCCCTTTGGGAGAATTAATTCCGCACTTATTGAGAATGGAATAAACTATAAAATAATTTAGTCCTTCCACTTATATATCGAAAATTATATGTGAGATATAGGAATAATTAGTATAATGATGATCAATATTCAATCCAATGCATATGCGGCTTTTACTTTTACTCGTTTTTTCTAGTTTCATTCAGGGTTATTCACAACAAGAACCTGACAAGGAAGAATGGATACAATTATTTAATGGCAAAGACCTTGAAGGTTGGACGGTTAAGATCAGAGGAAACGAAGCAGGAGAAAATTATTTGAATACCTATCGCGTGGAGGATGGAATCATGAAGGTAAATTATGATGGATACGATGCTTTTGATGAACAATTTGGGCACATTTTTTACCAGCAGCCCTACGCTTATTACAGGGTCAGAGTAGAATATAGATTTACCGGAGAACAGGCACCTAAAGGTCCAGGTTGGGCATGGCGTAATAGTGGTATCATGGTACATGGACAAACGCCTGAATCTATGGGTATAGATCAGGACTTTCCCATTTCTATAGAAGTACAATTATTAGGAGCTCCAGAAGAAGGTACTCGCACGACAGCCAATCTGTGTACTCCTGGAACCCATGTTGTGATGGATGGAAAATTAGTTACTCAACATTGTATAAACTCATCATCTCCTTCCTATCGAGGAGATCAGTGGGTCACTGCCGAAGTGCTTGTATTGGGTAATTCTATGATTCAGCATGAGGTTAATGGAGAGCTGGTACATGAATACTTCATGCCACAAGTAGGGGGTGGAGTCGTCAATGAATTTGACGAATCCATGAAACAGGACGGTATGCTTTTATCATCAGGAACCATTTCTCTACAAAGCGAAAGCCATCCCGTCGAATTCCGCAAAGTCGAGCTGCTCAATCTCGAAGGGTGTATGGACCCAAAAGCGAACAATTACAAATCCTATTATGTAAAAGCCGATAATACTTCATGTACATACTAGTGCGGATTGGCTAGATAATACATTCTCCCATCCTCAGCACCAATCAATAAATCGGGCTTGCCATCCTGGTCCCAATCCACAGAAGTCGGGCTTGTCGTATGACCAGCCAGTGTATCTTCATGTACGGGACCTATTAATTTGAAGACGAAGTTACCCTTTCTGTCTTTGCCCATATTCTTAAAGAAGTCGATATTTTTCCCATTCACCATCAAGTCTTTCTTCCCATCCAGGTCCCAGTCCATAAAGCATAGTTTCCTTCTTCCACTTTTGCCGGCAACGCCATCATTTAACCTTAGTCCTTCTCCTCTTCTGGCTGTGGTTGTCGTTTTATTGTGTCGGTCATATACTTTTCTTGCTTCGTCTATAAATATCCTCTTGGGAGCAGATACGATCAACTGGTTTCCACGGCGCTTTCGTTCAAAAAATGCCAGAAACCCTTCATGATCCAACATTACGAGATCATTTAATCCATCCTCGTTCAGATCTATTACACAGGGGGTAGTTCGCCACTGACTGACCAGTTCATGACCCTGAGGATTCCACCAATTCCATGCGGGCTTGGGCACCTTCCCCTCCCATTCTATGGTCACTGGTCGAGGACTGGTCAATAAAGGTTTTTTTGCTGTTCCTACATTCTGAAACCATACTACTTTGCCCCATATCGAATTTACAATCAAATCCGGTAGTTCATCATGATTCCAATCCGCCACACTCAATGTAGTATACCCCCATTTTGCCTCGCATGGCCCTTGTATAGAACCATTAGGACCTGCAGTTATTCTTATGGGCTGTCCATCCGCTTCTAAATATTTAGGCCGGTCCCATTTTGGAATTCTTTCTCCCCCCAAATTCTCTATCCATCCAATATATCCTGCTGTATTACCGCATACGATATCTTCGTCGCCATCCTGATCCCAATCAAATCCTACGGGAGTTACCAACGCCCCAAATTTGACATCCATTGCTTCTTGTTGAAAATACTGTGGAGGTAAAAATTGAGGTATACCTTCCTTAACAATACCTGTATTTTTCACAAATGCTACTCTCCCATCTTCATCTCCCACTATGAGATCCACAAATCCATCTTTATTCCAGTCCACAGATACAGGAGTGATCATTTGCAAGTCCATGTGAATAGGCTTTTCTCTATATGTGAGCGTAACGCCTTTTGCATATTGAGGTTCTACCCTATCACCAGTATTTTGGAAGTAGGTAAAACCATCCATGAATTCACCACATATGATGTCCAGATCTCCGTCTTTATCAAAGTCAGCAAAATTAGGAGAAGGCATTCCATACACGTCAATAGGGTGATCTCCCGCGAGTATTTTGAGCGGAGTAGTAAACGAAGGATTTTGGTCTGAACCTGTATTCCTGGATACATATACATATCCATGTAAGGGACCATTTGTCCATTCACCCTGATTATTGTAAGCATCATCCCAACCATAATCTGTCCAATCTCCTATTCCAATAATCAGATCCAGATCGCGATCGCTGTCATAATCTACGAATTTCCATTGCTGCGCACGCATCCTAGGATGTCGCCGCTTAAAATCATACTCCAGTGGAATTCGCACAGGTTCTTTAATTCCTTTCGATAAGAAATCAGGATAAATATAGCCAGGAGCCAATACTATGCCCTGACCATTCACCTCTGACAATTGGAGATTTCTCACAGCTTCACCAATTCTTCTTCCAGGTTTAAATACAGGCAATTCCCGATGCCCACCTGGATTTTCAAAAAAGTATATCCCATTGTAGGGTTTATCCGGACAGGCAACCACTAAATCGAGGTCTCCATCCCGGTCATAATCCATGGGCAAAGGCCATGCCCATAGCCCTACTCCCAGATCTACATGGAGCCCTGGATGGTTGTATGCCAATGGTCGAAGAGATTGTGAAAAAAGAGAACTAATACAACAGCAAACAAGTAAAATCAGATGTCCTAAAAATTTTAACATGAAAATTCCTATAGAAAAAATTATATTCGATTATTTCAAAATAAATATATTGAATTTTTCTAAATATTGTCTAGAACATGATGACAATTCGTCGTTTATCTGAATATTCTCATTCACGCTCGATTTTTCCTCTAAGTTTTTTGATTTCGCTTCTTCGTTTTTTGGCTTTCAACCGCTTTTGATTGGCATTTGCTGTGGGCTGTGTGCGTATCCTCTTTTTCTTTCTCTGGGTGGCTTTACGAATCAATGTATACAAGCGCTTCACTGCTTCTTCGGAATTCTTCTTTTGACTTCGATGTTGACTGGCTTGGATAATAACTATTCCATCCTGCGTAATACGTTTATCAGAATATCCCAACAAACGTGTTTTCATCCAGTCGGGTAGAGAGGAAGCTCGTATATCAAATCTCAATTGTATAGCTGAAGCTACTTTATTTACATGTTGTCCACCTGGACCAGAGGATCTTGTAGCAATGAGTTCATAATCTGAGGAAGGAATGTTGACAGCTTGATCTGGAGTTGGCATGCTTGTAAGATTGAATATAAGTACATTCAATGAAACGGACAGGGACGTTTGAAGTTTAGTAAAATTTTATTCTAGGGTCTACAAACAGCTATTTGTAACGCGTTAAGTTTACAACTCTCATACAACTCTAGCCTATTGTTTTTTAAACATGATTAGTTTCAATGAAAGAGTTGTTAACGACGATAAGAGGCACTACACGGTTTTACGCGATAATTAATTGAAGGATAATATTGCTAACACGGATAATTTTTTTAGTATTAGATATAGTTAATATAGCTCAACAGCACGCTACTACATCCGTATAGGTACTGAAAAAGGATAAAAATGACAACTCAAGCATACATATCCATTTTCACATTGGTTGTTGCCCTACTATTGAGTGCATGTCAACCCGTGAAAATGATATCAACAAAAACATTTACGCGATCTGATGCAGACATTTATCAAACCTTTGGTTTTGCAGAGATTACAAAGGATGTCAAGGTCAATAGGGTAAATAAAGAAAAGATTGAACAGTTTATACAGCAGTCTATCACTGAGCAGATGGAAGAAAAGGGCTATGAACTCGTCGATTACGATCCGGATCTTTTACTGGATATGGATGTTGTACTGCTGGATATTAATAAAAATGAAACTCCTAGTAACCCTTATGGATTTAGCAGATTTGGTCGGGGAATAGGATATCCAGGGTATGCCTACGATCCCTATTATTGGGAAAGAGAAAATAATCGAGATCGATTAAATATAAAAGCGAGAGTAACACTCACTTTTGCAGATGCCCATGCACAGGCTGGATTATGGCAAGGGAAGGCTGAGGCCAATCTATCTGGGGCTGGACGCAAGCGAGTTGAGCGAATACATGAGGCCGTAGATTTATTGGTACAGGGTTTTGTAGAAAATTGAGAAGAGTTGTTATCTTGAGAAAAAGTATCATAACAACCTTCACTCATGAAAAATTTATTTGCAATTACGACCATCATATGTCTGGCATTAAGCTGTAGTGCTCCATCCTCCACTGAAGAAGCAGAAACTGAATCATCTAACATCCCAGCGGCTATGGAAGAAACTCCAGCAGCAGAAAATGTACTTCGCCATGTAGTACTTTTTAAATTTAAGGAGAGCGCAACACCAGATGATATTAAAAAAGTAGAAGAGGCTTTTGCTGCTCTTCCAGCTAAAATACCAGAGATCAAGGGATTTGAATGGGGAACGAACAACAGTCCCGAAGGACTGGACAAAGGATATACACACTGCTTTTTCCTGACCTTTGCCAATGACGAAGGACGTGCTACCTATCTTCCACATCCTGATCACAAAGTATTTGGAGAGCTAATTGGTCCATACATCGAAGATGTACTTGTAGTAGATTATTTTACAGGTAAGTAATAGACTACATACAATAAGTGCGGATTGAAATCCGCACTTATTGATTTCAACGATTGTATTCTACTATTCTATTTATTTCCCATAGCAAATGAACCCTCTCCCACACGAAATGGTATGATCTGTTCTTTTTCCCCTTTCACCAGGCTGTCGAAACACACCTCGTGAAGATTGTTATATCTTCCTGTAGCAGCAGTAACTCCCCAGTAGACTTTATTTTGCCCACCGAAGATATTGCGGGCAATATCTCCGGTTGCTGCTATAACTTCTTGGGTATCAATTTCAACAGACAACTTCTGACTTTCAGGTCTCCATATGATAACCAGACTGTGTCGATAGCAGTCTTCGATGTTTACGATCTTGTTGGGACCTGCTAAATCGCTTCGATGGCCGACTCGGCCGTTGGCCATGATGGCAATATGATCTTCTGCAGGGTCGTTGAGATGATAATTTCTCCATGTGTCGATCTCTATACCCACAGATGGCACAAGCCCCGCAAAGCCAATCCCCTCTCCTACATATCCCAACTGATTCATTCTCTTCGTAAATACAAATACCATCCCATCCGCTCCTGATTCATCCTTACATCCTACCCTTATGGATAACTGGATCTTAAACGGCTCTGATAAATCCACAGGATACTTGTACCATATGGAACCCGAAGAATAATCAACTTCTTCTGTCAATCGATAGCAACCATCAAGGGTCTTATAAGTATCACCTATGATGGTAAAATCCTGCATCATGGGTATCTGAGCAAAACTTGCAAATGGTACTGAAGTGAGTAATACAATCAAAAAATACAGGCGAGAAAACATAGGATTAGGTATTTGAAGAACTGTAATTTTGCAAAATAGAATTACACTAGAGACATCCTCTATTTAACTACCAATAAGATAAGGAAAAGTTTTTGACGAATACATAGAGAAATTATTCTCGATAATGTATTCCTGGTAATATGCGTATAATTGTTTAAAGTAAGATAATGATTACCGACATCAACCAATTGGATCTTTCTAAGCGATATTCTTACGCAGATTATCTCACCTGGCAATTTGAAGAGATGGTTGAACTGATACAAGGAAAGGTGTTTAGAATGTCGCCGACACCAGGCCCTTTACACCAAGGGATTTCTGCTGAACTTCACTATCAAATTATGTCTTATCTAAAAGGTAAGAAGTTTCAAGCATACGCAGCACCTTTTGATGTAAGATTGCCACTACCTCCAGGCAAAACGAATGATACACACATATATGCTGTTGTGCAGCCAGATATTTCTGTTATTTGTGATCTGAGTAAAATTGATGAAAAAGGATGCCTTGGAGCTCCTGATTGGATCATTGAGATCCTTTCTAAAAGTACTGCTCCTAAAGACCTTAATGAAAAATTTGACTTGTACCAACATGCAGGAGTAAAGGCGTATTGGATTGTACATCCAAGTGAAGAAACTATTCTCGTTTACCTTTTAAATGATGAAGGTACGTATGTACTGATGAGACAACGTCCATTTACCAGAGAAGAATCCATACCTGTAAGCATTTTCAACGACTTTGAGGTAAATCTTAATGAGATATTTCATTAAGCCCCCTTAATCCTCTAAATATTTACTTACTTCAGCTCTCAAATGCTTGACTTCTTCTTGTAAGAACCTCCAAACTGTAAGATGTTTCGTAGCATCGTATTGATGCAGGATGATATTTCTTTTATTGATCAGCGTATCAGATGCTGATAGCCTCAGGCCTAATGTTTGAAGATGATAGGCAGCCTCTCCCATTATTTCTATTTCTCGCTCTACGGCTCGTTGGGCGGTTATATTGGATTCGTATTCTGCAAAATTGCTAATATGATAGAGATGGTGATCAAAGATATAATTAATACTTTGAAGAATATCAAACAGATACTTTTTCTCCCTCCGAGTCATATATTAAGACCTTAGTTTCATCTACTTCTTCCTTAAAATAAGGATTTTTAATCCCAGGATACCATGTAAGGTCTATTTTTCTATCTAAAAGTGTTTCCAGTTCCTCTACCCAGCTAAACAAATTAGTTAGATATTCATTTTCTTCAATTCGATCTTCCTCTAACTCATACAGTAGGTCAATATCACTTTCAAAGTGAAAATTGTCATGTAATACCGATCCAAATACCCACAATTTTTTCACATAGTGTTTAACACAAATCTCTTTTACGGATTGTATTTGATCCTCAATCATTGTATGCATATCAATCAACTTGTACTTTGGAAAGCAAAATTACAATTCATATGTTTTATTTCACAAACCTAGTAAGGCAAACGCACTAAAAATGTTAACAGTTTGAAACCATCAGCTTAAATTGATCTGCTATATAGATTTCATAATATTAAGAGATTGATAATGAACAACTTATAAAACAAGGTGCATTTGCCCAGTATATCTTGTTAGTAATCCATCATTTATTCCAGATTATCCCTATACGTTTCTAAGATGCGTGCTAAACGTATGATCTGTTCTTGCGCTAAGGTATACGCCCTTTGTTCTATGGCTTCTCTCACCCCAGGTAACGTTTTCACACCATATCCTGTGTAAAATCCAGGGGCATGGATATATGGCAACAATTAGGAGAATGGTACGATTGAGTGTGATGGAAAAATTATACGTACGGTGTATACATATTTGTAACCAATCTAAGCATTCCATCCTTGAATTAATAGTTTCCTATTGTCCTGGGGGGGATTAAATCACATAGAAAACATCTATCACAGAACCTACTTTTCCAACCATTCCTTAAAATTTGTTACTTTCAGGCGGCTGACAATGGCTTTTTCATCGAGGTTGATATTGAGTTGCAAAATAATTTTTCTATTGAAATAAGGTTCAAAGGATACAACTGCATCCCGATTGACCAGCATTTGACGGTTGATGCGAAAGAACTGGTTGGGATCACACACAGACTCAATATATTCCAGCTTTTTGAACAAGGGAAACTTTTCTCCTTTGAACGTATATAGATTGACACTTTCATTTTCTACGTAGAATAAGGCTACTTCCTCCACACGCTTTACAATCGACTTTTCGCGGTACTGTGTTAGGAAATTTTGCTGGTATTTTTTAGGAGTTTCAGGCTGAGAAAAAGCGGGAGCAGTATGCTTAACCTGAAAACTCGATAGGAGTCTTTTGTACTTTTGAAGTGCACTGTGAATCTCTTCTTCCTTAAAGGGTTTTAAAACATAGTCAATCCCATTGTTTTTTATCGCCTGGAGTGTAAACTCATCATAAGCCGTACAAAAGACGATAGGTATCGTCACATCTATATGTTTGAATATTTCAAAGCTGTGCCCATCAGCTAGCTGGATGTCAAAAAACAAAAGGTCCAGATTTTTTTGATACTTGCTGAGATATTCAACCGTTTCGACTACCGATTCAAGCTTTTCTATGACTATAAAATCAGCATCCTGTTCTATCATCTCCTGTAACAGCTTAGCAGTGTGAGACTCATCTTCTACTATCAGTACATTCATCTGATTTATCAATTAATCAGTTTTAATTTAACACTAAAATAACAGGGGGACTCCTCAACAACTACACCTTGTGTGATATTTAACAATTCATACCGCTTTCTCAACATATCCAATCCCAAACCAGATGAATCTTTTTCTCCCATTTTAGGTTGAATATTATTTTTCACTACAATGAAATCATCCTCAGTACTGTATATTTCTATTTTCAATGGGTTCCTGGTGGTCATACTGTTGTGCTTAAAACAATTTTCTACCACAACTTGAAGTGCTAAAGTAGGTAAGTGAAATTGGTTTATGGACTCATCAATGTCAAAGGTCACTGAAACCGCCTCCTCATTTCGGCTTTTCATTACAAACAAGTAAGACTTCAACACAGCAAGTTCTTCTGAAAGTAGAAGCGTTGAATTTTCATTATGCCTTAAGGTTTGCCTGTAAAAGTCCGAGAGACTCATAATAAATTTTTCGGAATGGGAATGATGTTGGCGAACCATAGAACGCAATGTGTTCAAGGAGTTGAATAAGAAATGTGGGTCTATTTGCGCACGTAGCGCTTTAAGCTGAGTTTTGTAGTTCTCTGTCTGAAGCTGTTCTTTTTCTAAAGATAATCGAGCAATATTATCTTGTGCTTTTAGGGCGTATTGGATAGATAAGAATAAAATAAATGTCAACACAATTCGGAAAAGATTTATCACTTTAAATGTATTAACTTTTTCCGGAACTAACATATACGCCAGCAACAGTATGAGGCATATAAAAATAACTATTGCTAATATGAACCATCCTTTCTTAAATCTAGATTTAACATTCCACGAAAACCAAAGCAGATACCATATAATATATAGATAAGTGGAGATTACAGCCCAGTTACCAAAGAATCCCAAATTGAGTAACAATCCTAAATCCGAATTAGAATATAGTGTTAGGCCGGGCAATATGACTGCTAAGGCAATGGGTAATATGATATTTATTTTTGTTTTCAATGTGATTATTTATGAACAAATTAACACATGATTTCTTCAGATCAATAATTACGTGTTTACATTCCTTAGGGAAAGGGAATTTCACATCCAATCATTTACACCATTCTCCCATCGGATAATTCAATGATTCTATCGCAGTTTGCCGCAAACTCGTCATCATGAGTTACTGCTATGATGGTTTGTCCTCTTTCCTTTGCTAACTCACGGAAAATATCAAAGACAATATTTGTGTTTTTGGTATCCAAGTTTCCCGTAGGTTCATCCCCCATAACAATGGCAGGAGAATTGATGAGCGCCCTTGCGATGGCCACCCTTTGCTGTTGTCCTCCAGAGATCATAGAGGCCTTTTTGTGCTCTTGTCCCTGGATATCCAGCATAGATATCAGTTCCAGGGCCTCGTGTTCAATTTCTTCTTTACTTTTTTTCTTTAGCTTCAACGCTGGCAACATGATATTGTCTAACACAGTAAATTCTGGTAACAAAAAGTGAAACTGAAACACAAAGCCTATATACTCATTGCGAAAGGTAGCCAGCTGATTTTGCCTTAATCCTGTAACTTGTGTGCCATTGATGGAAATGGTTCCTTGATAATCTGTATCCATGGTGGACAATAAATATAGCAGCGTAGATTTACCAGAACCTGATTTTCCGATGACCGCTACAAATTCTCCTTTCCCGACATCAAAAGATATATCCTTCAGCACATGAAACTCAACGGGCTCACGAAAATATTTATTGATATTACTTACAGACAGTGCCGACATAATGATTTGTTAAATTATTATCCTCTTAAAATTTCTACTGGATCTATGTTTGATGCTTTCTTGGCGGGAAGGTAGCCTGCCAGAAACGTTACGATTATGCCAAAGCAAAAAGCCAGTATATAATCAATTGGTCTATAAATCACGGGGAGTGATGTGAGTGATCCTACCTCAAATGGGATAACATCCACTATTCTCACGATGATGTTTCCCAGAATTAATCCTGAAAAACCTCCCATCAAACCAATGATCACCGATTGGAGGATAAAAATCTCAACTACATCTCCACCGCGAAATCCCATCGCTTTGAGTATGGCAATCTCCTTGATCTTCTCGTTTACGGTCATATTCATGATATTGTAAATCCCAAATCCCGCGACTAGCAGTATCGTAAGCGAAATGGCAATGGCGAGGATATCCCGTAATAAACTGGAAGAATCGAGTTGGCTGTTACCTTCCTGCCAGGGTTCTACTTTGTACCTTGTCAGTGGGGCGATTTGCGAGGCAACCTGTCTGGCATCATTATAGTCTTCAACATTGATCATTAATTCGGTGGCATAACTTTTATTTTTGGATAAAAGCTGTCTCGCCGTTTGAATAGAAACCAATGCTTTTGATCTATCTGCACCGATAGCCCCTGTTTCAAACAGCCCTACTACTTTAAAGGATTTGGAAACGCCATCTGAAGTACTCAATGAAACATTATCTCCCATATTGACACCAATGTTTTGAGCTAGTCCTATTCCCAGAATAATTCCATTTAAACGCTTATCCAATTCAAATAAATCTCCTTCAACCATGTATTCTGAAATACCGAAAAGTTGGTCTTCACCTAAGGTTTCAATGCCGGAAAGTGATGCACTAATTCGGGTCACTCCATTTCGTATAAATATATTTTGGTTGAGCTGAGCTGTGACCCCTGTTACTCCTTTTATTTTTATTACCTCCTCCTTAATAATATCTGCGTTTTTTATTCCTTCCGTATAACGAATATTCCTTGCATTATTTACCATCAAAACGGTATTACTGTCTTGAGGCTCTGGTAAAATATGCACTACTTCGTTTGATAGATCGTTGAATATTTTGATGTGCGACATGGAGGTGAACGTAATTTCCGTCTGCACACTGTTTACACCTTCCATGAAGCTATTCATAAACACATACATGGAAATTCCAAAGGTTACGCTCAATACTGCTACTGTTAACTGTCTCAGTCGTGATTTGAGGAAGGTACCTGCTATTTTTTGATTGGTATTCATCTGTACATTAGTTAATGGATTTTATAATGACATCACTTTCCGTAATCCCCGATACCACTTCTGTCCATCGGTTGTTCTTACTCCCTGTAACAATTTTTTTTTCCTCTCCATTTTCAAGCATGACGATATTTCCCTTTGAAATGTACTCCGTAGGAATGACCAAGATATTTTCCCGGTTGGCAGTTTCTATGTTTGCCTGAAGCTGTGTTCCTGAAAACATCTTTTCCGG
>CAZZEC010000020.1:0-54364 GCA_964652565.1 uncultured Bacteroidia bacterium | reverse complement strand
ATGTATACTCAGTACTTTCCATCAGTTCTATGTCTCCCGTGACCATCAGATCTAAGGCACCTTCTCCATCGGGGTCTTGAGCCATCGCTACGACAGTATCTTCTCCTGACTCCGAAACAAACGTTAACACTACATCGGTGATGATCTCTTCTTCATTCTCACATGGTGGTGCTTCTGGATCATCTATAAGTGTAATATTCCATTCGATGTCAATGTCCGTACCTCCATCTTCAAAGGTCGATGTGGCTGATTTGATGTCCGGCTGATGCTTCAGCACCACACGGAATGTCCCACTCGTATCTGCTTCTGTACAAGAGGTAGTCCATGAAGTAGAAAGTCCTACGGGAAAGCCGTTGTCATCCTCATCGTTGTAATTCACGGGATCATCGCGATTATCAATGTTACCATCTCCATCGGGACTTTCGAAGAGTGATTCACTAAACCCAAAGAAGAACATGTGTTCGTCGTCCTCTTCTTCGATCTCTTCGGTGATGTCTTCCCCTTCAATTTCATTGCGCAGTTCTATACTCAATGTATACTCAGTACTTTCCATCAGTTCTATGTCTCCCGTGACCATCAGATCTAAAGCACCTTCTCCATCGGGGTCTTGAGCCATTGCTACGACAGTATCTTCTCCTGACTCAGAAACAAACGTTAATACTACATCGGTGATGATCTCTTCTTCATTCTCACACGGTGGTGCTTCTGGATCGTCTACTATGGTAACATTCCAGGTCAAATCAAACTCAGTAGTGCCCAGATTGACAGAGGAAGTATCTGATTTCCCCTCGGGTTGATATTGAAGAACTATACGAAATGAACCATTAATATTTTCTTCAACACATGATGCTGTCCAGGAGGATAATAGACCTATCGGATTACCACTGGAATCTTCATCAGAGTAACCAACAGGATCAGATTGATTGTCAATGTTCCCATCACCAGCAGGATTGCTCAGTATTCCCTCTGTAAAACCAAAGAAAAATTGATAGAGCTCTGGATTTTGAGCGATCAAAGTGTCTAGATTTGTATCCTGGTTATCAATTTCAATGGAAAGCGCGTACTCCGTACTTTCCATCAGTTCTATATCTCCAGCTACCTCCAGGCCTGAACCCGTATCCATTGCTTCAGCAGTTACCGGATCCCCCCCCGATTCTGGAGTAAAAATAAGACTTACATCAGTGATTTCCCCAAGTTGTGCACTTACCAGCATGGGAAGTACTACACTTAAGACAAACAAGTATAATTTCTTCATAATTGATGAATGTTGGTTTTGGTATTTGCAACAAGTTTGCAAATATGACAGATAAATGCAAGTTTATTGCATAATATGAATAGTGCTTTTGCAATAATTTTGCAATAATTGTTGTTTACAAATACTGAATGTATATCTTTCTATGAATAGCAATGAGAGGTATGTACTTTTTAATAAGCAATAACAGCCAGGAGTGAATCTGCTTTTTCGTTAAGCCTCGCAATTTCTACTTTCAACCCCTTCTGTAATTCCAATACCTGTTCAGGAGACATGTCCTTTAATTCATCGTGGGAATGGTGATGATCGTGGTCATGATCATGGTCATGGTCATGATTATGCTCGTGTTCAGTTTCGTATCCGGGAACAGATACCAATGACTCATCCCATAACTCAAAATCTTGTTCGATTGCCTGGAGTGCACGCAAATAACCATTGGCAGTAGAATCTTCATCTTGTATGGTAGAGACCTGTTGCTTCAAGGCATTAATCTTTGAAATCACAGAATCGTGAATCGACATAGCAGCCTGATGGTGTTGATACGCCTCTTCTAACAAAGGATCATTCGAACTGGAAGTGGAACAACCCATTAGAGAAATCAATAACACTTGAAAAAAGAAAAAAAAGTGTGGTTTCATTTATACGTTATTACAAAGTTAATTTTTGCAACACTGTTGCAAAAATAGAAAATATCTAGCATCTTTGACAAAAATAGATGAAAAAGATGATCCGACAAGCGATGAATGTTGTTGCATTGATAGGGCTTTTTTGGCAACCTGTATGTTCACAAAATGATGCTAAAAATGCATGGGAAATTTTATCTGACGTCTCTTTTTCTACGCAATACCTGGAGGAATATGGTGAAGCATACTATGTTCCGGAATTTGGACCTACTCCCAGGAAGTATGAAGGGAAATCCATACAAATCAAGGGTTATATTATCCCTGCAGATCCAGAACAAGATATTTATATCCTATCGCAATTCCCATTTGCATCATGTTTTTTTTGTGGAAATGCAGGACCTGAGACCATTGTAGAACTAATATTTACGAATAAAGACAAAAGTCGGAAAAAAACTTATAAGATTGACGATATCCGGTCCTTTCGAGGAATACTCAGATTGAATAAGGATGATGTTGCGCATACTAATTATATCCTTGAAAAGGCGGAAGAAATAAAATAACCCACTAAAGACTTGCTCTCATGAAACCTAAATTTTGGAGTTCTAATTGGGATTTTTGGGGCTTCCTTGCCTCTATGCTATGTGCTATACATTGCGCTGCACTTCCCCTTATTCTCACATTCTCTTCTTTGGGAGCCCTGAGTTTCCTCGACAATATATGGGTCGAATTCATCATGATAACTATTGCACTGGTAGTAGCAACGACCTCCCTTATCAACGGCTTCTTTAAGCACCATCATAAAATCAGCGTCATATTTTTAGCATTGTTAGGATTTATGATGATTGGATTGGGTATAACCAGTGAAAATGAATGGAGGGAAGCTACTTTTTCTGGAATAGGTGGCGTTTTGGTTGCTATTTCTCATATCATCAACTGGAGATTTATTCATAGAGTAAATCCCAAAAAATTTACCAGACCTTTTAGACACTAAACATCGATATCAAGAAAAATATAAGGGAACCTTTCCTTGCTAGGGGTGAGAATGTACAAACATATTTACAAATAGATAGCATACCCCTGTAATGAGTACAAGCCATGCACTTAATAGCTGAGGATGTAGTTTGGGAGTAAGTGACTGAAATCTTTTCCTATATATCGGCTGAGCGAAGTACAAGCATAATGAGAAAAGACCCAGAACTACGCTCATACCTAGTAGATAAGCTAATAAATAGCCCACCGTATGTGAAAAATGTTCATCCAACCCTGACAATAATAGTGGAGCAAATCCGGTAGGACAAGGAACCAATCCCCCAATCAACCCGGCCATCACTGAGTTTCGGGAATGAGAATTCTCCTTGAGTGTGCTATCTGAACAGCAAGAACAGTTTTTTGCCGGGTGATCTTTTTTCTGCAGTCGATAATATTTCCATATAAGATATGTTCCAAATGAAATAACAAAAATGGCATGTAATCAGATATCCGTTCGATCTGATGTTCATCCTGTAATCCTTCGAATGTATAGCGGATTCCCAACGCCAATATTAGCAGTACCAAAAAGTGAGAGCTCACCAGACTTCCCATCAACAGTAACAATTGCTTCCATCTCCAGGATTTTCCCATAATTACTGCCGCCAGGTAAGTCTTGCCATGTCCAGGTTCAAGCGCGTGTAGCATTCCTAACATTAAAGTGGAACTCCAGGATAGGATATTCATAATAAATATTTTTACTATATGGAAATTATTCGATAGAATAATTTATAGCAAAAAACAAGCCACTGCCTTGAGTCCACTAGACAAAATCGTAAATCTAGGACTGAAATCCCAGTACGAGGAAAGTAGCCGTATCCTGACCAATATTGGCTACTTCATGTGGACATGCATCATGCCAGTGTAAATCTCCTGTCTGATAACTCGATTCATCTTCTTCTCCTTCAACATCGCTAAATGATATCTGATAATCGGATAAGGAATAAATCAATCGGTTCATGCCATCATGTTGGGGCAGAGACGTATTAGGAGGTAAATCCATTCTGAGTACTTTGGCGGATTCATTTTCAAGGATGGAAGTAGTCATTTCCATTGCAACATCGGATATTTCAGGACTGTTCATCTCTTCAGCACATTTCGGCAAACTCTGGGATTTACGTTCTGCTACCAGATATTGAGCAGATGTATTTCCAGTGTTTATTACAGCATGAGTTCCACTTTCATGCCAATGAGCCTCGCCATTACTCCAACTTTGCTTTGAGGATTCACCGTCTATCGTGAGAAATCTGAGTGTATAATCTGTTTCAGAATAAATGATCCGATCATTTCCTTTGTGCATAGGGATCGAATCTCCTGGAGATAAAGTTACGCGCCACACATAAACATATGGGTTTTCAAATAGCTTTTCCGCTAAATTAGGACTTGCACTGGTAATATCTGGATAGACCTCAGAGATTGAGGTATTAGCAGCCTGAGCTTCATCACTTGAGTCCTCTGTAGGCTGACAAGCCGCTAAAAATCCAGTTATTACAGTTATAGATACTAGAAAATGAATGTATTTCATAAAAAATATGTTAAACAGTTTGAACTATGGGTGTTTTGTGAGCTGCCTTCCTAACACTTTGGTTTTGTAAAATGTCGACAGGATGTTGAAAAGGCACATGGTATCATTTTGCAACTAAGTTGCAATCAATATATTTACGATCTCAGAGAAATGCAATTCCAAGTTGCATTGGGTTAAATTCTTTCCCTAACAATCAAGTTGAAAAATTGATACAAAAGTTGGTGCATTGATCTGGATGAACAATGCTCATCATTGACGTAAAATGTTCCTGTTTTATTGTTTACTCCAGAGCTTTTGCTACGATAACCTTATCTAAATGGATAGTGTAACCGTTATGGTATACAACGGCTTCCCAAAGCATTGATTATCATGAGCGTATTAACCTAATTAGCTTTGCGTAGTCGCCCTGATACATCATTCTTGCTTTACGGGATAGGCTCTTGGAACTGGCCAATTGTCCCGATAACCCTGTTGCCACTTGTTTGTAGCTAATTCTTCTTCTGTAGATAGACACTGATCGAGCGCCTTAATGATAGATGCTTGATCCATGTCAATACCTATAAATACGATTTCGTTTCTTCTATCACCAAATCTCTTACTCCACTGCGACTCAATGAGCTTCATATTATCCACAAATACGGCATATCGCATCCGTTGATCGAAGGGCATGCTACACCACCAGACACCTGCACTGTCTGCACGGAGAGAGCCTCCAGCCTGACCCCAGCTGAGTGCTTGAGCGGGACGTGACGCTAACCAAAATAGTCCTTTACTACGTATGACAGAATGAGGGAAGTGATGCTGGATATAGTCCCAGAATCGTATAGGATCAAAAGGCTTTATATTGCGATAAACAAAGGAACTTATACCATATTCTTCTGTCTCAGGAGTATGCTCTCCTTTTTTTAATTCTTCTATCCAACCCGCATCTTGCTCAGCCTCGTCGATGTTAAACATTCTCGTATTCAAGATTTCTGTTGGAGAAACTTTGCTAAAACTCGATTCAATAATTTTAGCACTGGGGTTAAGTTTGTGAATAGTAGCTTTTAGTAAACCCAATGTTTCAGGACTCACCAAATCGATTTTGTTGAGGATAATTACATTGGCAAACTCCACCTGATCTGTAAGCAGATTCACAATGGTCCGATAGTCCCCCTCCATATCTGTCATATTTCGGTCTATAAGTGTATCAGGACTACCAAAATCATTGAAAAAATTGAATGCATCTACGACTGTTACCATACAATCGATATAACTGAACTTTGACAAGTCTATGCCATTTTGCTCATCTATAAAACTGAATGTTTGGGCTACAGGTACTGGCTCACTAATTCCTGTACTTTCTATGAGCAAATAATCAAAGCGATTCTCTTTTGCCAAACGTTCCACTTCCACCATTAAGTCCTCTCTAAGTGTACAGCAAATACAACCATTACTCATCTCGACAAGTTTTTCTTCTGTACGAGACAATACTCCCTCGTTTTTCACTATACTAGCATCCACATTTACCTCACTCATATCATTGACAATTACAGCTACTTTCAGCCCTTCCTTATTGTGAAGGACATGATTGAGCAAGGTAGTCTTTCCCGCACCTAAAAAACCGCTAAGTACAGTTACTGGAAGTTTTTTCATTTGAAGATTTATTAAAATATTGCAAGATGATTCACTATTAATTGCTAAACAAATGATTATATTCTTTGAACAAAGTGGTGTCAACAGATACCTGATTCCATTCATCCATCATTAACCTGTAGTTATATCCAGCACCAGCTTTCTGGATTTTTCTTCGATAAGCTACATTTGCTGTATAATCCGTCCCGACAGTCGCATTGATATGATTGTGAATAGCTGTCACAGGGTTGATCCAGTAACTAGCACGAATAAATGTATTTCGTGCTTCCTGTTTAGATAATATATCATCAATGACCTCACTCATATGTAAACTAAGCGCCATGCGGTATATTCCGTTTCGTGCATCTTGGGATGCTACACTGTCTTGTTTTGCCCAATACGTATCATTTAATTCAGGAAATTCTCCATTTACCTGGGCAAAAACTTCCTCAAAAGGTTGATCATAGATCTCTGAAGTCTCCTCTCTTTGAGCATCGATAAAAGAAAGATACAAACTACCCGGATGCATCATTTGAGCAACCTGATGTACAATTCCCGGTATTACAACACATAATACCAACCACACCATAGCCATTCTTAAAGCCTGCTCAATTTGGCTTCTCCCATGATAAATGATATATCCCAGCAAAGCCACCCAGGCCAATGCATACCCTGCATAGTACAGAAAGAGCAGGATCAATGATGGTAATTGTCTAATCTCAACACGAGAGACTAAAGCCGGGAAAAATATAAATAATAATAATACACCTATAATGAAAAAACTTATTACTCCCAGTCTTTGAACTAGCCACCTGATCCTGCTACTTTGCTGCACGTTGATTAAAGGAAGAAACCCTAAGTCGTATTCTTGTCCCTGGATATTATAACATAGTACTATTAATAGAAGTGGCAGTAAGTACAACCATACAAATGTGAAGTCAAATACTCCTAAAGCAGTACGTTCCGGATTAGAGAGCTCTGCTGTCAGATCGCTATCAAAAGCGGTAGACCACATACTGATCCGTTTGTAGTAACCAAAATATTCGGCCTGACCGATGCTAAATGTGATTAAGGGATTAGGTTGATCAAATAGATAGTGGTTTCCGTACCACATAGCCCAAAAAGGAGTCTGTACATCCACCCAGGGACGCGCTTCAGGCCCCTTTTCTCCCTTTACCATCCATGAATAAGCCTCAGAACGCACGCTTTGTATTTCTTCCTCTATCTTTGATATTTCTTCTACTCGCTCTTGAAATACCTTCCACCCATTCTGAAGTCCATACCCACCCGCAAAGATAAAGAGTACGATTGCTACCACTTTATAGGGATTTCTCCAAATATGAAGCCATTCAAAATATATAATTTGAAGCATGATTCTTGTATAATTAATTGCCTTTGAAAAACAAGATCAAACATAAACTCATCATGACCCACCCCAACAATAAAACAATGTCAATCAAATAGACAGGCAGGGTGGTCGTCATTTTGGGTGAAGTATATTCAAAATCTTCTATACTATTGTAGAAGGATTGTTCCGCTTTCCATCCCCAGTCTCCTGTCTTCGATCCACCAAATGCATGCTCGTCATTCAATGCTTTAACTAACCCACGTCGATAATTTTCTGCAGTTTGTTGAAAATGTAAATGATGCAGATTATCCGTACCACTTAGGCCCATACTTAAACTTCTTAACGAGGCAAAGGGGTTTATCAAACCGGATAATTGGTAAGCCCGCTTTTGCTTACTCATGATTTGATGTAACTGACCAAAATGTTTATCCCACACTTTATTACCGTACTCTTCATCTGCCTGCATGCGAAGTCCATCAAAGTTGAAGGGCAGACTGTCGATAGCAGCTACGCGATATACATTGAGAATACTGTCCTGCAATACCTGAGCTCTCTCATCTGAAGGATTATGTCCGTCAATTCCCTTGCTCCGATCTTCACGCATAGCCGCTACAAAGTCCTGACGCGAAGGTAGGGAGTAGATATCCTCGACGATAGCTCCCATAATCTTTGGTAAAAATATTACCCACACTACCCATAAAGCCAACATGGTTGTAAGCGCCGCTGAGCTATTTGTTTGTCTGGTAGAAAAATATACTGTTAAAGCCACTATTACCCAGTAATATAAGGCATAGGAAAGTATGAATAAGACACCCCGAAGAACAACATCCCCTGTGAACTCCAGGGGCATAAATATCCATTGAGATACTGCTACCGCCAATAGTAGAATCACGGAAATCAACCATATACTCAAAGATTTAGAAAACATAAGACTTCTCAGCGATACTCCCTGGACCAGTAGCAGGCTTATTCGACCTTGTTCTTTCTCCACACTCATCGTATGAAATGCCAGAAAGATGATAAGTAAAGGAACAACCACCTGAAGTATTAGTGAAGGCTTCAGCTTACCAAAATAGGACAATAGTAAAGATTGAGATTGAGAACTATATACCACTTCATTTTGAACGTGTGCCTCCAATTGCACAACATTTCCTACCGATTCATTGACTCCCTCATCTAAGGAAGTTAAAGGAGTCACGGGTTTGAAAGCATACGAGCCAAAATGAGCCGCACTATGGGGATTAGAAGGCCCCATATTTTCCCACTGTTCCCTGACATGTTTCTGGGCATCAACAGCTTGCTGGTATTGCAATTGAGTTTCCAATACTCCCAGGTAAGTTGTTCCAATAAGGATGAGTACGAAGAAAAATAGTACCAAACGGAATGTACGATTCCTCCACAATCCCAACCATTCATTTTTGATTAAAGAAAGCATGAGACGTTTAGTTTTTCATGAAATCCAAATATAGTTCTTCCAGGGTATGAGCTGATACAGATTGAGCGTCCAGTTCTTTAACGAGTTTACCTTGATTGAGCATACCTATGCGATGGGCGGTTTCCCTAACCCGAAACAGATCGTGAGAAGCCATCAAAACCGTAGCCCCTTCTTCAGCCATATTTTTTAGTAGCATGGAGAGCTCATTACTGGCGGATGGATCGAGTCCACTGGCTGGTTCATCTAATAATAAGACCTGTGCTTGTTTGGCATAAGCAATAGCAATTCCTACTTTTTGACGCATGCCCTTGGAATATCCCGATAAGCGCTTTGAATGCGCATCCTTCTGAAGACCACTTTTACGCAAAAATTCTGATAATTGATCTTGTGAATACTTCATGCCAGCTAATCGACAGAAATAATCCAAATTTTCTAATCCAGTGAGGTAGGGATAGAGGTTCACATTTTCAGGAATATATGCGACTTTTTTTCTGACTGCTTTTAAATCTTGCAATGGAGACATATTATCTATCAGTACTTCTCCTGAAGTAGGCTGCAAAAAGCCCAGCAATAGGTTTATGGTTGTGGTTTTACCTGCACCATTGGGTCCTACAAGTGCATAAATCTCTCCTTGATGTACATTGAGACTTAATGAATCCAATGCGAGATGAGATTTATAGGTTTTAGAAACAGTATTCAGTTGGATCATGAGCATGGTTTTTAATGCAACCCTATTGCAAGTATAAGGATTTATATTGATTTTTTGCAACATTGTTGCATAACATTTTGCACTTTTTACATCCTTACCTACCTTCACTCCTTCAAAAGTCAGGTTCTGGTCTTAACCTAGCAACTTTAATTCCTGGTCATCATACAGAATATGTGTTGGCATTTGAGCAACATGAGAAGCCCAAAAAGTCGACCTCCTCGCAATTTTCAATCTACCTTACCGATAACAGCAATCGTTTCTCCTTTATTAACGGGGGGAGTTCCTAGAATTAACAACAGAATTCCATCATGAGATGCTTGCACTTTTGTTAAGGTTTCACCAAAGAAATTGGTAACATATCCTATTTCCATTCCCTTAGAAACATACGCTCCAGAAGACTTATCCGTGTAAAATATTCCATCGTATGTACTCGAAATGTAGAATCTTTCCTGTATGATAATGGGTGTAGATTGGATTGTTGCTTTACCCTCATACATTTCTAAGTGTTTGAGTAAATTGATAACGCTTCCAACTACTTGTCGGATAAGTAATGGATCTGCTACCCCTAATTTACCACATTCTATGTCTACGGAAGGAATTCCCCTTTTAAAAGCTTCTGCTGAACAATATAAACTCGGAAACTGCTCCTTCATGTAATCCTTTTCAGTAGTATTAAAAACCACTATGTGATCAAATAACAGCGAAAGCGCCATTGCCTTGCCTAGCTCAGATATTTCAGGCTTGAGATCGTGATGATAATAGGCAGAATAAGACATAAGGTCTTCAGGCGCATCTCCACTATGCATATCGAGAAAAAAGTCTGAACGACTAATAACCTCATTCGTAATAACATGCGCTATTCTTTCTGTAACAGTTCCCTCAATATTTCCGGGGAATGCACGATTCAGATTTTTACTATCCAAGGGATTGAGATAGGGAAATCGGCCGAGAAAACCCGCCACATTGGCTGTATGTACCAGAATGATAGTTCCTGTTAAACGGGATGGGTCGATTAGCGGTATTAGTGCCTGTCCCGCCATGATTGGCGGGTATTCATAACCATGAACACCCGCAGTAATCCCTAGCACAGGGCCATCTTCTACTCCATGAAATATACTGATTGGAATAAAGGTAGTATCCTCATCATATATAATCGGTATCACAATATGTGCATTTGTACCTGCTGGTACCTTGTGTTCCTGAAAGGAAAAGTCAGATTGGGCACTGGCTGTACCTGTGTAGTAGAGTATACTGAATAGTAGAAAAACTCTGAAATACATGCTAACAGATAAACAATTCAAACGAAATGATTTATGTGATTGATTTTGCAATAGTTATAAACATACGAAGAATGTTGTTACAACTCAAAAGTAACTGAACCTATTACTCTTCTGGGGAATTGTGGTACGAAGGTATTGAATATTGAACTTTATAAATAATATTGTTGTCAAACACATAATAATGATATAGACACAGAGTGATAATTGATGATAAATCATTTTATTCATAACACGCTGTCTGTTAAATGAGAAGGTGGGTAGTTCCTCAATTTCAGCTGAACTAAAAGCGTGGTTGGTAAAAAGCCCCTGGAATACATATTGCCGATATTCGTGGGCGTATTCCTGTGTTTGCCTGAGGTAACTTCTATAGTATTTTGTTGACGTGCCTGCTAAATCACTTAGCGCACTTTGTACGATCATCGCAGGGGATAGAAAACGGAATTGACTTAACCATCTATTCCTATCATCTATCTTTTCTTCATATGCTTGCGCTAAGGGTTGGTGTTTTAACTGTGCTAAGTATTGCTTTGCCAGATAATTGATATTCCATCCTGTTGAGTTGGACATATCTTTCGTCACCGGATCATCTGATGACCATTCAGGATGTAATCGATACAGTGTATTCAACTCTTCCTCAAGGTTACTTTCGACTTCATTGTATGCAGTTTGATGGTGATTGATAAAATAGAACAGATAAGCCACAGAAAAGCTCATCCACTCTAAAGAAGATACTGCAATGTCTTTATCTAATAAATGATATGATAATAGCGTTACCCCCAAGAATATGGAAAACAATATCAGCATTTGTATTGTCAGCGATATCTATTTACCTATACCTAATTGTCTGAGAGAAACACCTTGTATAAGTAATAAACGTATTGTTTTGCGCTCTTTTTCTTCAGTAAACGTATTAAATCCCAAAAAAATCAACAACAAAGGAAATATGTACAATAGCATAAAACCAGGAGTAAGCTCTCCGAATCGGAACATATTTGCGAGATCCTTGGATTGATTCAAGCTACTCTGATTACGCTTATGAGCTCCCAAATGCACTACCTGTCCAGTGTAGGGCTGTATACCTCTATCAAGCATTGCAAGTGGATATATGGGCTTAATCACATACGTTCCATCGTGCGCAGCATCATGTGGATCTTTTTCTGTTTGACTTTCCCAATTCAGTCTACTTTGCAGCAGATTATCCTGATATTGATCAAAGCTCAATTGATATTCTCTAAAGCTGAGTATCAATGAAAAAATAATCATACATGCAGTTGCGATCACAAGCAATCTTGAGCGACCATCACGGAAGCATCTACTCAATTCATGTTGAAATATAATTCTAATTATATTCCATTAATCATTTAAGTTTCATTCTATCAAAACTGTTTGACAAAAGTTAATTTCGTAATAAGCTGTTGTTCAGTAAATGGATCATCTAAACCATACATTGTTGTATTGTTGAAAACGAGATATATAAACGAAAGCGGCTGGTACTCCCAACTAGCCCTGACGTTCCACCTACCTTGTTCATCGAAGGAATTGTATTGATAAAAAGCAGAAAGTTGTAGGCGAGGATTTAATGCGAAGCGTGCTCCTATGGAAGTGAGATGTGTACTTAAATTCTCACGATTGACGCCTAGTTCTCTTAAATCATTATATTCATAATTCAAAGAAATAGCAGCATGAACGGACGGTGCGTAGCGCAATCCTGTATTGAGAGTTGTTCTTTTTCCGTTGTAAAATCCTCCCCAATTGACATATCCAGAGCCAGATAACTTTGCTGATCGGTCTGTGTTGAATCTTATCACCTGATAGGTATAGCTATATCGATCCTGACCGATAAGTATACCCAAAGGAGCAAAATTAAAATTAATGTTTTGCCATGTGGGGAAAATGGCATACTCAAGAAAGCTTCCATTAGTGAAAATAAGATAAATAGGAAAAAGATAAATATTTCCCTGCTGAAAATTACCCGGATTACTGGCGTCGTGATTATAGTTGAAAAAAGCGCCCGGATCAAAACGCCGAATCCAGGGAATATTTTTGGGTCTCCATATATAGTATCCTCCAGGATTGTGCCTGATCACATCTCTCTGAAAGATAAACCCCATATCTGGATAGTAATCCTTGCCGACAAAATCTGTAGCCCAACCCAGATAAAAATCATTGGCACTATATCCAGCAAATAACCTACCTGCAAGCCCCAATGTGTCGTTACTATTATCCCGTGCCCCGGACAACATGTATGAGATCGTAAATTCATCCCTGGGTCGAATCAAACCATCCAAAGTTAGGGTAGTATTTTGACTGGTTTGTGTACCCAATTCGGTAGATTGTTCATCCAAACGATGGGTAACCATCACTCCGATGTTATTTTCTTTCCCATAATTTTGAAGGTATCTCCCCACAGCGAAACTTGCAGCAGGGGAGCTAGAGGTTTCAGCCTGATGCATATATAATCCTGCCATTGCACGTTTCTCATTGCGCATAGTATATCTTGCACCTGCATTAATCCGGGCAGGCTCGGCATTGAAATCACCCTCTAGACCTATACGCCTTGTAAAAAAAGGCACCACAGAACTATTGCCTGCTCCCGCCCAAATACCTGAATTTTCTAAAAAAAATTGCCTTCTCTCTGGGAAAAAAATGTTGAACCGTTCCAGGTTGTTTACTGCTCTGTCTACATCTGCCTGTGCGAAATCTGTATTCACCGTTACATCCAGTACCGATTTAGGTGTAAGTGCCCATTTCATGTCTCCTCCCAGTTTCCATTGGCTATCTGTAGTCGTTTCATCCCCATCCTTGATTCGATCATATTGGTAG
Source organism: uncultured Bacteroidia bacterium (assembly GCA_964652565.1). Lineage (GTDB taxonomy): Bacteria > Bacteroidota > Bacteroidia > J057 > J057 > JBCCTX01. The sequence goes on along the minus strand of CAZZEC010000020.1, from coordinate 40,729 downwards.
AGTGTATAAGGTTCTACTCGTATGTTTGAACTGGGGCTAGGGAGTTCCAAGCCTTTTAATTGAGCAGCATAAGTCATCCTATATGGTGAAAAGGATTGGGGAATAGCCGGAAAAACGGTTTGTTCGTAGTCTCTTCTGGCTAATCTACTAATTGTAATCCCCCAAGCTACTGAATCGGAGGATTTTGGCTCTTCATATCTAATTGATTTAAAAGGGATGGCAAATTCTGCAAAATAACCGGAATCCGTCTGATGAGTCCTTACTGACCATAGTGCATTCCAATCATCATCGGTATTTCTGTCATTGAAATTTTGTAGATCCCGTTGATTTCCATAGGGAGTTGTCTGAAAAGATACGCAGTACTGCTTGAGATTTTGTGGGTCGAGTTGAACGTAGAATATATCGTTCTCTCCCCATAAGAAGTCCCTCCGCAAGTCCTGTACTCGAATGCCTTTCTTTCCCAAAGAATCCTTACAAAATGCACCTACGTATAGATTCTTTTCATCAAATAAAATCCGGACCTGAGTATCATACAAATATTTACCCCCCTGACGAGGCTCCATGCGAAAAAAATCACTAATGATATTAGCCTCTTTCCAAGATAATTCTGTCAGTTTACCATCGATTTTAATATTATCGATAGCTTTGGTCGCATAGATAATAGGGGCTTGTTCTGGAGGAGGGAAATTGTCATCCTGAGCATATACAATATTTGCAAAGGCAATTAAAAAAAGCAACAACATCTTGATTATCATCGCCGATTGACAATTATTCTTTCTAAAGGTGCAAATAGACTTCGATCCCCTCAATATTTCTGTCAGATTCGATGTGTTGTAAAGGTGTATAGCTTCCTGCATAGGAAGTGTTTGTTTAGGTAAATAGTTAGTGGAATACAAGAAATGGATATATATGCCGACTACTGACCATTCAAAGTCATGTTGACTATGATTGGGGTAATGTTCGACCATTTTAGATGTATGTAACTGGAGGCCCTCTCAAATTGTAATGAGAAATTTCTATCGCTTGAAAGATTTTAGGGACCCACTCTAAATCTTTGACAGATGAGCTTAACACAAAAAGGAGATGATAAGTATCAATCGTAGGATGGTATTCGAAATACAGTTTGCATACCTCACACATTGTGTCAAACTCCGCTTGTTCGAGTTGAGTCTGAAAAAGCGTATGTGTATGATGCTCGCAAGCGGTTGTATGCGAGACAGCGTGAAAAGTGAAAAGAATCGGTAAGGCAAGGATATAGCCTGCCACAAAGATAGCCCCCATGTGTACCGATCTCTTCATACCATCAAAGATAAGTGTATTTTTTTCAACAATGCAATAGTATTGCAAAAACAAGATGCTTACAAAAGCAACGCTTATTAAGTGGGTGGACATATTTACATATGCCATTATTCAATATGTTAAATCCCTCCAGGATTGATGCTGGGTGGAATACCACGGCTATTCCTGGTTTAACTCCTTCGGAGTTTCAGAAACCCTGAAAGGGTTAAAATAGGACTAGACGTTACATCTGTTACTTTTGAAAAAATATCGTAATCCTATCTCCTACTTGCAGTTTCTGATCCACTACCCTATCGGTAATATCCGATTTATTTACCACACGTATTTGAAGAAGCTCAGTGTTATGATCATATTCTTGGTGCGCCCCTATGGACGATTCAACTTGTATTATCAAGCTTTTAGGTTCCTTTGTATCATTTTTGAAAAGGGATTCTCCATTAATTTGTATTTGATGCATATCACTATTTATTAAATTTTTCCTTTAAAGAACTTAGTAAATGATTCCACAATATTGCTACCTTCGATCACTAACTTATTGCTTTGGGAAATATCATCTGGATCGACATTTATAATTCTTACCTCAATAGATAATTCAAGGGCGATCATTTTGTAAATATACTTAAGGCGGAAACTAATTCTTTTTACATAAGATAGATAAATTTTTAGTATTTATACATATCAATTAACAGATATTATTATTTTTAGTAATAAATATTTATCTTGCCTCAATTTATCCGTTAATACTTCCCATGCAGAATTTTATATACTAAGATTTGAACGCTAAACTCATGATATCTATGAATATTAATTTTTTCATGAAATCGCTTCAATCTTAGCAGAATTTTCCCCCATCTTACCCTTTTATTTCATATGTGTGTATATTTGATCTTTCATTAAAGATCGATCCACACACATGGACACGGCAATACGCTTATTTGTCACAGGAGGTACTTTTGATAAAGAATATGACATGATCAATGGGAGGTTATTCTTCAAGGATACCCATCTTCCAGAGATGTTTCGCCTGGGGCGCTCTACCTTAAACATCAATATGCGGACACTCATGATGGTAGATAGCCTGGAAATGACTGACGAGGATCGAGCACTCATCGTACACAACTGTCACGCCTGCCCCGAGCGGCAGATCGTCATTACACATGGAACAGACACCATGGTTGCTACAGCGAAGGCCTTGGCCAATGCCATTAAAAATAAGACGATCGTGATAACAGGGGCCATGATTCCTTACAAATTTGGTAGTTCAGATGGTTTTTTTAACCTGGGTGGCGCATTGGCCTTTGCGCAGTCATTACCTCCAGGTGTGTATATATCCATGCACGGGCGCTATTTCTTCTGGGATAATGTTAAAAAGAATACTGATACGGGCTTCTTTGAAGAGCTGAACTAGTACAGAAAATGCTTATTCAAATCTAATGGCTTCCAAAGGGGTAATCCGGGAGATCATCCAGGAAGGAAGATACATGGCAAAGGTACACAACAGAATCACCCCTATATTGATGACAATAAATTGATCCCATAGCCACTCTATTGGCACCTCTTTCAAATAGTAATTTTCCTGTCCCAATTTCAGCCATCCCCAAACATCCTGACTATACATCAGCCCCAATCCCAATACATTTCCTAAAATTACGCCTATAAGAATCAGAAAAAATGCCTGGAAGACAAATACCCTTCGTATGCGTACCCGGGTAAGTCCTAAGGCCTGTAAAATCCCAATCGTTCTGGTACGTTCTATGATCAAGATCAGGATCACCGTCGTCATATTAATGATTGCCACGATATACATCAATATGTAGATCAATTGCACATTCTGATTGATCATACCTAACCAACCGAATATTTCGGCAAAACGCTCATTAATAGGAGTAGCTGCATATTCTACTGGAATATTTTCATTCACTATTTCAGTAGCTTCTTCTAAATAAGTAAGATCTTCCAGGTTTACTTCAAATCCCATGACTTCGTTCGACTGAAGCCCCCACAACTTTTGTAAAATACGCAAATCACAAAATGCCCATTTATTATCAAATTCCTGCATACCTGTTTCATAGATCCCCACTACCTTCATAGGTCGAATTCGCGGTACGTCTTCTATCTCCTTTACGAAATACAACCTTAGCTTATCTGCTACAGTTAGATCAAATTTTTGGGCTTGCCTGAGGGAAATAAGAATTTCCAGTGTAGGGCTTGTAGAATCTACCTGAGGTATTCTTCCCTCAACCAATGACTCCTGCATAAATGTCCAATCGTATGAACCATCTACCCCTTTTAACCATATATCCTCCATTACATCAGATTTATACAATCCAATATCCAACACATATGGAGAAACAGAAGATATAAATTCCAGGGAATCCAGATCGCGAAAGGCAGGAAGACCTTTGGGAAGGGGTTTGATCTCTGTATCCATGAGTGAGAGATAATTGCCAATTTGAAGATGTGCGCCAAACCCTACCACTCTTTTCTGTATTTCACGTTCAAAACCTGTTTTTACTGACACTGCGATTTCCATAGTAGCCACAGCAAGAGCAATACTAATAATAGCCAGCCAGATGACCAATACAGATACTGCTCGTTGTTCACCGTGGAAAACGATGCGTCTGGCAAAAAAATATTCAAATCCTAGCCTATGCAAATAAGTTTGTCTTATACAGTTTAATGGCAACAGTTAGCAAAATAATACCAAAAACTTTACGAAGCACATTCATTCCTCCTTTTCCCAACTTTACTGATATCCAATCAGACGCTCGAAGGATAGAATTCCAAAATATCTATGACTGAAAAAAGTATTAACATTACGAATACTATCTCTTTGGGATCAAGAATCATAGTATTTTCGTGAATTTGTGCGGGAAAATCCTAATTTCGGTGCAAAGTTCCAAGCCTACATGAAGCATATCACCATTATAGGAGCCGGCAGATCCTCAACAGTACTCATTAACTACCTCCTTTCTCATGCACCTGCCCATGACTGGAAGATTACACTTGCAGATTTACATCTACCACTCGCTCAGGAGAAAATAGGTAATCATTCCTGTGGCCAGGCAGTAGCATTCAATATCAATGACGCAGAAGCGACGGATCTCCTCATACAACAGTCCGATCTAGTCATTTCTATGGTTCCGGCAAGCTTTCACATGAAAGTGGCTATCCCTTGTGTCAAATATGGCAAACATCTGATTACAGCCTCTTACACACCTGAAGACATTAAGTCCCTGGATGTGGAAGCACAGCGGAAAAATATGCTAATCCTGATGGAATGTGGATTAGATCCGGGAATTGATCACATGTCAGCCATGCGCGTGATCAATCAAATTAGACATTCAGGAGGAGTGCTTACGGGATTTGAATCTTTTACGGGAGGACTACTTGCCCCTTCTGAATACGATAATCCCTGGGAATACAAATTTACCTGGAACCCGCGAAATGTGGTACTTGCTGGTACGGGAGTCGTTAAGTTCATTCAGGAAGGAGCTTATAAGTATATTCCCTATCAAAAATTATTTCGTAGATCTGAGGTCATTCATATACCTTCCCATGGGTATTTTGAAGGGTATGCCAATAGAGATTCGCTTAAATATTTAGACGTATATGGATTGAGAGGAATAAGAACCATCTTTCGGGGTACACTTCGCCGTATGGGTTTTTGTAAGTCGTGGGATATTTTCGTCCAAATTGGAGCGACTGATGATACGTATCAGATGGAAGATGTAAGCAACATGACCCATAGGGATTTTATCAATGCCTTTCTTTCTTTTAATCCTTATGACTCAGTGGAACTCAAACTGGCTCACTACATGCAACTCGATATGGAGGGGGAGGAAATGTATCGATTAAATTGGCTAGGGATGTTTGACAAAGAACCTATTGGCTTGAAACGAGGAACACCTTCTCAGATTCTTGAACATATCCTTATGAAAAAATGGAAGATGACACCTCAAGATCGAGACATGATTGTCATGTATCACAAATTCAATTTTTTGGATGGAGACACAGCTAAGGAAATACGTAGCCATATGGTGATTGAGGGAGACGATGAAAAAAATACGGCAATGGCAAAAACCGTTGGTTTACCCATGGGAATTGCTGCTAAACTTATTCTTGAAGATCAATTGAATATTCGGGGCGTACAGGTACCCATTGTACCAGAATTATACGAACCGATTCTGAATGAACTTGAACCTGCAGGAATCACTTTTACAGAGCGAGAGGTATAATTTGTAGGAGACACGATGCATCGTGTTTCCAATATAGAGTACACGATGCATCGTGTACTCTACAGATGCATCGTGTCCCCTACAATAAAATCTTGAGGTACGAACAGTCAACAATGAAATACCCTATTTCATGGCCATATTACCGCTGCCTGATTTTCTGTGAAACATATACTCCAAAATACCTGCTGAGGCTTCTTCCACATCGTCTCCATCATACATACATACGATGTATAAGTCGCCCATTCCCTCTTGAGCCATCTCAAGATTAATATCGACAGTACCTGCATTTCCTCTACCTTCTACTACAGGCAATTCTGCGGAACCTATTGCTGCTCCGGTAGGGGTTCGTCTTAACTCTACGATAAAACCTTCTTTATTCGCTCCACCTGTAATGGAAACTTTATCTATCCCTGTCAAATCAATATCACGATATAGTATCCAGGACTCATCGGTTAAGTCGCTGACATATTCTCCACGCGCTGATCCTCTCTTTCTCGCCTTGTAGTAATCGTCATACGCAATGGCAGGCATATTGGCAGGCCTTAACCTTATCTCTTTTGTAGCAGTTTGTGGTCCAATCACTTCACCTCCCTGATCTGTGTAGCTCACTCTAAAATAATATGTACCTGCTTCACGAGTCTTGTGCTGATCTGCAACAAATACTCCATTCATATCCATCATCGGAACAGCATTTTGCTCATCCAATGTGAGAATATAGGTAGCAATTGCTTCTGCTTCCTCCTGAGAAATTGAAGGATGAGCTGCCATGGCTTGCTCTCCCCAATTACCATTACCACCATTAATAATTTTGGAAGCAATGGTTTGGACAGTATTCTGATCAGAATCGTAGCGCTCGGCAATGGCCAGATAGGTAGGTCCAATAGATGTGCGATTCATTTGATGACAGGCTCTACAATCATTCCCTTCAATAAGTTTAGCCCCACTCAAAACAGCTCCTGTCTGTTGATGTCCCTGAGCAATGAGGGTTTCATCTGCACCAAATGGCATATAATCCTTGGTCACCGTTACTCCCTCACTGATTATCCCATCTTCTTTATCCTGGACAGTAACTTCATATGAGACTTTTGTATTATCCCAGTAAAAGCTTTTGTTGCCCTCCCAGTCAACTGAGATCATAGGTGGTTCATTACCTACCTGTATCTCAATAGTCGCCTCTGAAGCATCACCAGATGGATCACTTACTTTCATAGAAACTTCATATACACCTGGCTCTTCAAAGGTAAATTCAACATGTTCTCCCGTTGCCTGTACGATTTCGCCATCAAACATCCACTCGTAGGTAAAATCTGTATCACCATCAAAGTCATAAGATTCCTCGCCGCTGAAAGACACATCGAATGGAGCTGCGCCTACAGTTTGATTAGCTATTACTTTCGCTACAGGAGCGCGGTTGCCGGCAGTAAAATCGATACGGGATAATTTTGCATCGGGATTTTGTGTGAACCATCCGGTACCATATTCTAATACATACATGCTACCATCATCCGCCATCTCTATGTCAATGGGATTACTGAATTCAAAGCTGGATAAGAAAGGCTCCATTTTTTCAAAATTCCCTTCCTCACCTAACGTGATAGCCATCATCCATCCTCTGATCCAATCGTAGTGAATAAATTTCCCATCATAATATTTAGGAAGCTTATTCTCTCCGCTATAATCATCATAATAATACGTAGGTCCTGCCATCGCATTGCGCCCCCCCTTCCCTACCAGGGAAAAATCGGGAGACTCTGCATAAGGATACCAAATAAATGCAGGTTGTGCGGGAGGTAGAACTTCTACTCCTGTATTATTAGGAGAACGGTTTACAGGTCGTTCAGGGTCCCAGAATTGTTCCGCAGACTCACCTGTAGCATAATCGTAATCTTTGTAAGGATAATTATTACCCACAAAATATGGCCATCCAAAATATCCAGCTTTCTTTGCCTGATTTACTTCGTCATACCCTCTTGGTCCACGGTGGGTACTATCATTCCCTGCGTCAGGACCTACATCTCCCCAATACAACCATCCTCTTCGCTGATCAATCGCAATTCGAAATGGGTTTCGACATCCTTTGGCATATATTTCAGGTCTTCCTTCCGTACCGTCTTTGGGGAACAGGTTTCCATCAGGGATGGTATATCCTCCGTCATCTGTAGGGGTTATTCTCAACACCGCCCCCCTAAGATCCATAGAGTTTCCTGAAGATCGCTGCGCATCCCAGGAAGACCATCCCTCCAATTCATTTTGAGGGGCAAATCCTTGTGAATTATACGTCAACTCCTTCATATTAAAAGGATTGGTATCGTCTCCTGTAGAGATAAATAAGTTTCCATTGGGACCAAATTCCAGAGACCCACCGGAATGACAACAAGTCTCACGTTGCGTGGGAATTTCCAGCAATACTTTTTCACTACCAAAATCTATACTATCCTTATCCAGATAGAAGTCAAATCGAGAAACGTGTTGCTTCCATTCCTCCCCCAAAGGAGAATAAAACAAATAGATCCATCTGTTTTTATCAAAATTGGGATCTTTGGCGAGTCCCAATAACCCATCTTCAAATTCAGTGTGAATTTTCATCTTCGCAATCATCTTCAATTCCTCGGTCTCATGGTTATACATTTTAATCCCGCCCTTTCGCTCGACAAATAGGATTTTCTCATTATTAAATACTACTAACTCCATAGGCTCATCCAAATTTGTAGCGAGTATTTGCTGAACAAAGCGACTCTCTTCTGGTACAGGGATAGTCTTTGCTTTTGAGTAATCCAATGTATTCTTACCAATTGCATATTCAATTCCCGCAGATAGATGCTCGAGAAATTCTTCTTCTGAAAAAGCTTCATCTGTATGTCCACCACCTGTATAAAAAGCCCTTCCGCCATCAAATTCGTGGTACCAGGAGGTAGGATGATTGTCGCCGTTTTTTCCCCCTTCGTAAGAACTTTCATCCAGGGAAGCAAGGACATTAATATTAGGATTAATATTTTTGTAATTGTACCACTCGTCTGTTCGTCTCCATTCTCTGGGAAGAAATTTAGTCGTCGAATGCTCGGTATTATTTACTTTAACTACTGCTTCCTGCACTTTGGGATGGCTTTCAAAATAAGCCCCCACTAATTGTCCATACCAGGGCCAGTCATATTCCGTATCGGCAGCAGCATGGACACCTACAAAGCCTCCTCCGGATTGGATGTATCTTTCAAAATACGCTTGCTGGACGTGGTCAAGCACATCCTGGGTAGTATTCAGAAATACTACTGCACTGTAGTGTTGTAGACTATCTTCGACAAAGTATTCAGCATTCTCAGTGGTATCCACTCGAAAACCTTTTTCAGCACCTAATTTTATCAGTGCTTTCTTACCCGCCTCAATAGACTTATGACGGAAACCTTTGGTTTTACTAAATACTAATACGCGTTTCTCTGGTAGGGTAGTCCCTGTCTCACATCCAGACAGTATGATTCCCACGACCCCTGTGAGTAACAGGAGTTTGAAAACATTCACAATCTTCATACTTATAGTTCCTTGATTTTAATATCTCTAAACCAAACTTTATCACCATGGTCTTGCAAAGCAATATGTCCTTTGCCTGCCTGACCATACATGGGCCATTTGGCGAATTTACTATTTTGATATAATTCTTCCCATTCTGGACTTCCAAGTTCATATGATACCACCTTTGTACCATTGAGCCAGTGCTCTACATGACCATTATCTACTATTAATCTCACACTATTCCACTCCCCAGCGGGTTTTACTGTCTCTTCCGAAACGGGGTGTAAGTCGTAGTTATCTCCTGCACGGTGGTTGGGTATCTTGGCGTCAGGATGACATGTGTTATCCAATACCTGCATTTCAGGACCACTATGATATACTCGTGGTAGCGTATCATGTTCAATTACGTGAAAAAAGATTCCGCTATTTCCACACGCTGATATCTTCCAATCCAATTGCAATTCAAAGCTTTCATACTGCTTTTTAGTAATGATATCCCCTCCTCCTTTACCGGTTATGGTAAGCGTTCCATCTTCCACCTGCCATTTATCCGATAGGTCATCTGAGAGATAGTTACGCCAGTGATTGAGATCAGACCCATCAAAGAGAATTTCCCACTCTGCTTCAGCAGCTGATACCTGAGTAACTTCAGCTCCCTCTTCTTCATTGGCATCATGACTACTGGGTTGACAAGCCCAGACAAATGCTGTAAGAAATAACAGGATCGCGGTATTACGTAGTAGTTTCATTTCCTTGGAATTAAGCAATTATATTGTCATACATATTTAACCAGCCACTAAGATAATAAGTTTTGACATAGGAATAAACACTGATTAATCATATAGTACTATGGAAAGATATTTGGGGAGTTTGAATGAGAGGATGGGAAATGAAAGAATATCAATATAATCACTTGAGATTATAGAATTTTGTTTCCATCTTATTAAGGGTTAAGGAACCTAATATTTACCCTTATGTCTATCAATCGAAGAACATTTCTCAAAAATACTGCATATATAGGTGGAGTCTCAAGTTTGAGCATATCTCACATCTTTGGTAAAGATAGCTACTCCCAAGATGAACTATACAAAGGAAAGCTAATCAATCTCACTCCTCCTGAAGGACGTAATTATTACCTTCCTCTCGAAATCCTAAATATATCTGTATCTGATAGCCAACCAGACTATCGTATTCAGTTATGGGATGGCCAAAATATACCCTATCAATCCCTTAATACTGCACAAATTAGCAAATTACAAGTAGGTGGAGCGTTGGGTTTTCAGAAAGTGTCTCTGCACGATTCGACAGATCAAATACTGGACTGGGTAGTGTTTCCCGTTGATTGCCATACAAAAATAGAAGATGAGGATGGGGAGTTTGAGCAAATATTCAATTTATTGTATGAGGGTCTCTTTGGTGCTACCTACTCTCGTGGGAAAGTTGTCAGGTATAATCATAAATATTACACCTTTTATTCCAGCTGGTTTCAGGATCATGTCTTTGTAGCTGAAGGAATGAAATATTTTCTAAAAGAAATCAAAACAGGTATAGATTTATACGCCGATGGACAACGAGAAGATGGTTTAATATGGGATAATTACAAGCATCCCTATCCCGAGATGCACAGCTTTTGGGAATATAGATTTAACTACGATCAATTTACCTATAGACCCGAAGACTCTCAATCCAGTGCGATATTTGTCAGAATTCCCGTTGAAAATATGGGAGAACACACGTTCATTGAAGGACTCTATTATGCGTGGAAAGCGACGGGAGACCACGAATGGATGAAAACCAAACTGGATCATGCGTTGAAAGCTGTAGATTTTGCAACGTCTTCCCCTTACTATTGGTCTGAGGAGCACCAATTGTTAAAGCGTCCGTTTACCATTGACCGATGGGACTTTCAGTCTCAATATGATACTAAAATCACGGGAATAGGTACTGACTTTATGGGTGTCAACCTCGATAAAACCCGAATGGGCATCATGTTTGGGGATAATATTTGCATGGCAAATGCCTGCCATTATTTAGCGGAGATGTTGGAGGTAGCTGATAGAGCTTCAGAAGCGCAAAAGATCAAACAGTTAGGTGATAATTTGTGGCGGCGCATCAATCAACTTTCATGGAATGGAAATTTCTACCGCCATTGGGTACCGCTCGACCCATCACATACCCTCGATTTTGGTGTGGATGAATCTACACAAGTCACCCTTTCTAATGCTATGGCACTGATTAGGGGAATAGACCACGAAAAGGCTGTAAAAATCATTCAGACATACCAGAGGATCAAAGAAGAAATGCCATCAACGTCTCCTGGTGAATGGTATATGTGCTATCCCCCATTTGAACATGGATGGCATATCGATAAATGGGAATATATGAATGGAGGAGTGAGTCCGATAGTGGCAGGAGATTTGGCTTTAGGAGCCTTTGAACATGGGTTTGAAGAATATGGGACCAGCATACTGCGTAGAATCTATCAATTGGGACTGCGATCTGATCATCGCCTAAGAGGCGCGTATAAGGGTAAAGTGACCGATCCACCACAAAAGAATTTTACCCCAATTGATATTTCCTCTTATGCCAATACAGCTTTGGTATACAACCCAGGAAATAATACGCATGGATGGGGATCTGAGAAAGCAGATCTGGCAAATTTACCTACGGGGATGCAAGAATTTGACGGTATACCATTTCAGATTATTGATCCTGGTGCCAATCAGCAAAAATCTATAATGGTTGCGGGGAAGTCTACTGAGGAAAAGATTATGATCCCTATATCGCAAACAACTCAATCTATATATTTGCTGCATACCCTGGATGGAGGGAAAGTAGCAGGTATTTTCACTATCGTGTACGAAGACGGTACTTCTAACGCTCACTTTTTACAAGATATGCAACAGATAGGCCATTTTTGGTATCCCGAATTAGAAGAAAAGCGGAAGGGAATACCAGATGCGATTATTGCTTGGAAAGATTCCTCCTATCAGGTAAAAGAAATAGGTATATGTGCATATGGGATAGATAATCCCTCGCCAGACAAAACGATCAGCCACCTGGAATTTTATAATCCCTTTACCTCACGTTGGGGAATCCTGGGTATTACACTTAGTGATGGCCCCCATTTCTTTACTCCGACTATTGTATCGACCATACCCGCTCACTGGGCTGCGGCTCATGTGTTTAAAGCACTGATGGAAGGTTTGGCGGGTATTAAAAATACCGGTGTCGGCTTTAATGAAACCGTGTTGGCTCCCCGATGGGAAGCATCCGGAGTAGATAAGGTTACAGCTTGTGCAAAATATGAGCCTTCCGGTGGATATTTGTCCTATGAATATGAGAAAAAGGATGATAACACCTATCACTTGACTTTTAGTAGTAATAGTCAATTAACTCAGGTAAAATTGCTCGTTCCTACGGGCTCAGCAGTCAAACATGTTCTCCTCAATCAACAAAAAGAAGATCATCAAATCGAACGAATAGAATCATCTACGTATGTGATGTTTGAAATAGAACATCCTGGGGTGCATGAGCTAGAGATAGAACTTGTTTAGAGTATAATATTTAACTCATCTTTTTGATTTAGGTATTGCAATAATAATAGATTTAAAAATAACCCCCCTGCAGGGAGGTAACTGGTATAAATATAATTCTGTCCACCAATTAACCTAAATTATAAATGACCCAACCACTCACTATCGGTATTATCCAGCATTCCCCTGTCTATTTTGATCTATCTCAAAGTCTGGAAAAAGCTAAAGACCTTATTCATGATGCTTCACATCGGGGGGCAGAATTAATTGTATTTGGAGAAACGTGGTTGAGCGGTTATCCTGCATGGTTGGATCATTGCCCAGAGGTCGCGATCTGGGATCACCCTGGCACAAAAGATGCCTATGTTCACATGTACCATTCATCTATTTGTGTACCTGGTAATGAAACGAAAGAACTAGCCAACATTGCCAGGCAGTTGGGTATATATCTTATTATAGGTTGTAATGAGCGAATAGTAACAGGAAAAGGCAATGGGACACTTTACAATTCATTGATTACTATTGATTCAGCAGGTCAACTGATCAACCACCACCGCAAACTCATGCCTACATATACAGAAAAGTTACTCTATGGGCTAGGTGATGGGGCAGGGTTGAATACGCATGATACCCCCTGGGGGAAATTGGGAGGATTAATCTGTTGGGAGCATTGGATGCCCCTTACTCGGCAAACTATGCATATTGAAGGTGAACACATTCACGTTGCAGTATGGCCTACCGTTCATGATATGCATCAACTCGCCAGCAGGCACTATGCATTTGAAGGCAAATGCTATGTAATAGCCGTAGGGCAAATGCTCAGGGCGTCTGATTTTCCCAAAGGACTCAAACTCCCCGAGCACTTACAACAGCACACAGATACCTGGGTATTAAGAGGAGGCAGTAGTATTATTGGTCCCAATGGACAGTATCTGCTCGATCCTCAATTTGAAAAAGAAGATATATTTATTTATCAAATACCAGATCTCAATCCCCTAATTGGAGAGCGAATGTATCTGGATACCAGTGGTCATTACAATCGCTACGACGTATTTGATTTTAAAGTCTCCCGTAAAAGAGCTTAATGATCACTACTCAGTTCTTAAGGCATCAACCGGATTGGACCTGGCTGCTTTAATCGATTGAAAACTTAAAGTGAAGATCGCTATCAGCAAGGACAGTATACCCCCAGCCAGAAAAATACCCATCCCTATTTGGATATGATAGGCAAAATTCATCAACCATTGATTCATCAGATACCATACTATGGGTATTGCGATCATAAAGGCAATCAATGCCAGCCTCATAAAATCTTTGGTGATTAGTAATATGACCTGAGAAATTGAAGCGCCCAGGATTTTTCTTATTCCAATCTCTCTACTTTTTCTTTCTACTGAAAATGTAGAGAGCCCAAATAACCCCAGGCAAGATATGAATATACCGATCATGGAAAAGAATTGGGATAATTTCCCTACAACCATCTCACTTTCAAAGGTGCGGGCATATGATTCATCCAGGAAATTGTAAGAAAACGGGAATCCAGGATTAATATCTTCATAAGTAGAAGCTATAAAGTTTAACGCTTCCTCAGTCTGCTCGCCATCTAAACGGATGAGCATCACTGAAGGAAATTGATAGTCAAGGCCAATGACAATAGGTTCTATTGGTTCATGTAATGACCTGAAGTGAAAATCCTTGACAAGACCGATGACCTGGTAATCATCTCCCCAAATATTGATAAATTTACCTATGGGCTTTTCCATTCCCATAATTTCAGCAGCTCGTTCATTAATAACTACCCGGGAAGTGTCAGCAGCGTATTCCAAGCTATGTCCTCGTCCTTCCAATAATTCCAATTTCATGGTTTTGAGATAATCATGATGGGTATGTATAATATTGATCTCAATCATTTCCTCAGGATTTTTACCCTCCCATGACATCCCTCCTGTAGAACGAAATATTGAAGTAGGGACATTGGTTGTCGCAGTGATATCCACTATCCCTGAATGCTGCATCAACTGATCTTTAAATACCTCATATTTTTCTCCTACATTACCCTCCATGCTCATATAAATCACATGATCCCTGTTGTAACCCAAATGTTTGTTTTTTACAAATTGGATCTGTTGATTTAATGTCAACGTCCCTACAATCAGTATATTAGCTAACACAAACTGAATTATCACTAATCCCTTTCTGAGAGAAATAGAACCGGATCTCGGTGTAAAAGTACCTTTGAGGATACGTAAAATATTAAAGGAAGAAAGGAAAAATGCAGGATAGCTTCCTGAAAATACTCCCAACAAAACTGTTAAACCAACTAATCCCAATATCAATTGAGGGTCCATCCAATTGATGATAATTTGCTTTCCTGTAAGCTCATTAAAGTAAGGAAGTATTAAGGTTACAACAATTAACGCAAAACCTAAGGATAATACCGTAATAAATACTGATTCCCAGATAAATTGGCTGATAAGATTTCTTTTATGAGCTCCGACTGTTTTCCTTACTCCTACCTCCCTGGCCCGTATAGTAGACCTTGCTGTAGAAAGATTCATAAAGTTGATAGAAGCTATAAGTAAGAGAAAAAGTGCTACGAAGAAGAATATTCGTACATATTCAATCCTTCCACCTGCTATTTTCCCTTCTTTAAACTCACTGTATAAATGCATATCCTCATAGGGCTGCAAGAATAATTCAACTGGTTCCTCCGGCGCATGTTCGTGAATAACATGTTTAATTTTTTCTTCGAAAATATTAGCGTCAGTCCCTTCCTTTAACGTAATAAACATCCTTAGGCCATTATTGGTCCAACTATCTAGCCAGGGATTATCATCCAGATACACTTTAAAAGGTAGTACAAAATCAAACTGATAGGTAGAATTGTCAGGCATATCCTTAAATATCCCAGCAATAGTAAAATCCCTAAATTCATTCCTTTCTATATTAATTCGAAGTATTTTTCCCATTGCCGCTGAAATATTATTCCCTGTTACTTTCCTGGCTAATGACTCTGAAATGACTATATTTGAGACATCATCAAGCACAGTTCGTGGATCTCCAAACAGGAAAGGATAGGAAAATGTCTCGAAAAAGCTTTCTCCTACATACCTACCAGTCTGTCGGAACGACTCATCTTCGTAAGTAATTACACTTTCTCCAGGCCATGTGATATAATCTACTTCTTCCACTTCAGGATAGGAGGTTTCCAATTCTTGCTCTAACAGATAAGGTACTGCTTCGATTGTCATAATCTTATCACCTTCAACCTGAAGATTCCTCATCACACGATAGATTCTATCTCCTTCTTCGTGGAACCTGTCAAAGGCCAACTCATCCTTAATCCATAGAAATATCAGTAATGCGGTAGCTATTCCAATAGTTAAACCCGAAATATTGAGTATTGAGAAACCTCTGTGCTTAAGCAAATTCCTCCATGCGATTTTGATGTAATTTTGCCACATAATGGTTGAAATTTGAGGTGTGAGATTGCGAATGGTTGATAACCTGAGAAATAAAATGACATTTAGGATGAAATAAACACGTGCGACAGTTTGACCATTTTGATGTATGTGTTTTTGGTAGGTCTCGTATAAATCTCCTTGTATTTCTTCCAATAATTCCGGATGGCAATACCACTCCAGGAATTGATCAGCCCATTTTGGGGGAAGTTGTTTTATCTTTTCCATCTTCGGACTTATTGCAGGTTTAACTTGGGAGCGAGTTTCCACAGCTTCTGCCTCGTTTCTTGTAGATCTGTTAATACCTGATGGCCAGCGGCAGTGACTTCATACAGTCGCTTTCTTCTTCCGCCGCGTTCAGCAGTTGCCCCTCCCATTTTGGATGACACATACCCCTTTTTTTCCAAGCGTTTTAATACCGTATGAACAGCAGGAATAGTAATACTCCTTCCCGTATGCTCTTTATATAATTCTGCTAATCCTGCTCCATATGCCTTACCCTGGTTGATCATTACCAGGAGCAATATGATTTCTTCTAAACTTCCTATGCTGGGTATCATACTTTGCTATTTGTGATGGATGAATATTGTGCAGAGCATTAGATTAAGTATATATTTAATAAACTTTTGTATAACAAATGTATCAAAAAATATATTAACTCCAAATCGTGGTAAGTCTATTCTTTGTTCAATACAAAATTAGCCTCCATAGATAATCTCTTCCCCACAATTGATTTGCACTTGATCCAATGCCATACCAATGAACATGGGATAAAACCAATTTTTATATCTCCCCCACACATCACCGGTAAATTTTGGCATGATTTCATTCTGTATTTCAGGTAGTAAAGGACATGCTTGGGTACCAATTAAACGAAGTGAGATTGCAGCTTGCAACACCACAGGTTCATATTCACTGCGCATATGGTCCAAAAGCTTTTCCAGTCCTTGTGGCTCATTCATTCGTTTGACCAATAGTTCAGCAGCTAAAATAGAAACACTCGTAGATGTATCATTGAGTAACGTTATAAGCATAGGTTTTACGGATGCTATTTCCCCTTTGCACGCATCTAACGCAACTAATGCCCAATATTTGATTCCTGGATCTCTCGATTCAAGATAAGGGACTAATTTTTCAGCCTCGTCTACATAACCCACTAAGTCTGCTGATTCCAGGATGTCACTTACGTCTTGTGATCTAGCCATTTCATACACACTTCCGGTATGCCTGGATCTCATCATCATCTCCCCTTCATTCCACAACCCAGTATCGTGATTACGTCGCATCCAACTATATAGGCGTCTTTTCAAATCCATAGCGATATCTTTCTTCGCTGGATCTTCAATAATATTATTTAGTTCGTATGGATCTTCCTGTAAATCATACAGTTCCTCAACTGGCTTTACCATAAACATATCTACTGCCTCCTGAGGCAAAGAATCACTGTTTCTGAGTCGAAATAATTCTTCATAGCTGGCCTTACCCCTATTGAATATAACTGCATTTTGTATATAAGATCTATGAGGCATAAAATTTCTGATATATATATATCTACCATCATAAATCGAGCGCGACATATCGTAACAGTCATCCGCTCTGCTTCTGTATCCATAGACGAATTCACGAGCTACTGCCTCTTGCCCAAGAAAGGATCTACCTTCCATCATTTCAGTGGGTTCAAGACCTGCAAGTGATAGTACAGTAGGAGCCATATCGACAAAACTCACTAATTCATCTACCTTTTGATTCTTGAGATTAGACACTAAATGTTTGTATTTGTCAGGTACATGTAAAACAAAAGGTACGTGCATTCCAGAGTTGTATAACCAACGCTTGAACCTTGGTAAACCATACCCATGGTCGGAAAAGACAAATACAATAGTATTTTCATATTCCCCATCTTCTTTTAGTTGGTTAATTAACTTGCCAACTTCCTGATCAAAGACTGACATGAGGTCATTCATATGCGCCCACACTTTTCTAAACTTAGGCGTATCAGGATAGTAAGGGGGTAATGAAGCGTCATCAGGATCATGCCTCACCGGCAGTCCTTGAGTGTCTTGTGGATCTAAACGATTGGTACGTCCTTCATGTGTAATACCAAAATTAAATACACTAAAGAATGGACTCCCTTTAGGTGCATTTCTCCAATGTGCCGATGAACTATTTTCATCCCACCTACCCTCAGGGCTAAAATTGTAATCTGTCTTCGAATTATTAGTAGTATGGTATCCCATTCGTGAAAGCAACTCGGGAAGTATTTTGAGTGATCTAGGTACGGGTATTTCTGATCGCAGATGCTGGGTACCTAAAGATGTCGCATACATACCTGTGATAAGGGTAGATCGGGCAGGTGCGCAAATAGGAGCATTGGAAAAAGCTTGTGTGAATATAAAGCCATCTGAGGCTAACTGATCTATATTAGGGGTATTTGCATAAGAATCTCCATAGCAGCCCCATGAAAGTCCTGTATCTTCATTTGTAATCCAAAGTATATTGGGGGGAGGCAATGCCGAATCTTGTTGGCATGCCGATAAACTAAACACACAACATATAAAGACAATCTGAAAAGTATTCATTCGCATGGTCTGGAGTTAAAGCTGTTGGACATAATATAAGGAGAATCTCTGTAATCAAGGGACCAAAGTTATCAATTAACAAAGAATTTGATTAAATTTTCTCGGGAACCATATCCTTATTACCTACACTATGAATCGTAACTCCCAAGATAGAAGAGTATTTGTTAAACATGTAGTAGCTGCAAGTGCTGCATTATGTTGTCCTGATTATTCATTTAATATTATTCATGCTCACAGTCTCAATGAAGAGGTAATTGGACACGGTGAGTTCAGATATAAGATAGAAAAAGATTGGGGAAATTTAGATCCATCTAAGACCCCTGTCAATAATTGTCATGAGATGGTTAGGGATAAAAAAGGAAGGCTCATTTTGTTAACAGATCACACACAAAATAATATTATTATATATGATAAGTCAGGAAAATTGCTGGAAAGTTGGACGCTGAATTATACAGGAGCACATGGCCTTACATTACATGATGAGGGAGAAGAAGAATTTTTGTATCTCACGGATTTTGCATCTGGAAGTGTTGTAAAAACAGACTTACAGGGGAAAATTGTATTGAGTATACCCAATCCTCATGAAAATGGTGTGTATGATACATTACAACCCTATAGACCCACTGAAACCGCGGTAGGACCAAACGGAGATATCTATATCGCAGATGGATATGGTTCTCAATTTATATTACAATACAACGCCAAAGGGGAATTCATTCGAAAGTTTGGAGGTGATAGTTTCTTGCAAACAGAAAAATTTAAGCAAGCACATGGAGTAGCTATCGATAATAGGGATACAAATAATCCCACACTTTTGTGTTCAGCACGAATAAAAAATACGTTTAAACGATTTAGCCTGTCAGGTGAATGGTTAGAAGATATCTACTTACCAGGAGCATTCATTAGCAGACCTGTGATCCATGGGCAATATTTATATTCAGGGGTCTGTTTTGGAATGAGCGAAGGTAATTACAATATGCAACTCAATAAGGGGTTCATCACAATTTTAGATCAGAAAAATCGAGTTGTCTCTAATCCAGGAGGTACAAAACCTTCTTATGATAAGAACGGCAAGTTGGAATTAATGCTTCAGGATCAACCCATTTTTAAGCATTGTCATGATGTCTGCATAGACAATGACGAAAATTTGTATGTCTGCCAATGGAATGCAGGTAAGGTATATCCATATAAGCTACATCGGATATAAACACATTCCCACTTCAACGCTTGGTCAGGTAATTGCTATTCATTGGTCAGATGAGTAAAAAAATATAGGTTAGTAAGGCCCTCTGATATGCTCCTTGACCATTCTGTCATAGAATTTTCTCAATCTCAGATGTAGTTCAGGAGATAATGGGGGAAGCTCGGAGGATTTGGCATTTGCGCGGACGTGCCCTTCGCGGGTTGCCCCAGGGATAACCACAGAAACTGCCTCATAATCTAATATCCATCTCAATGCAAACTGTGCCATGGTCATGGAAGCTGGAAGGTAAAAGCGTAATTGCTCTGCCAAATCCACACCATATTCAAAAGGGAGTCCTGAAAATGTTTCTCCTACATTGAACTGTTCTCCATTCTTATTGAAATGCCTGTGATCTTGAGATTCGAATACCGTCTCTTTTGTAAATTTTCCTGTTAGTAGGCCACTTGCTAAGGGTAATCTTACAATGATAGCTGTTCCTTTACTTTTGGCATCATCAAAAAGTACATCTATCGGTTTTTGGCGAAATACATTGAAGATAATTTGAAGGGAAGCTAATCCTTGTTGTTTCAAACATAATTGCGCTTCTTCCATAGATTCAACACTTGCGCCAAAATTGCGGATGATACCTTCTTCCTGGAATTCCCTTAACCAATCAAATATCTCCCCTCCCCGAATTACTTCTGTTGGTATGCAATGCAGTTGTATCAAGTCTAACTGAACAGTCTTCAGTCTTTTTAAAGATTCTTCTATCCTATGTCTAACAGCATCTTTACTATATTTATCAGGATAAAGTCCACCATCTCTTCCCAATTTCGTAGCAACAAATATCTCATCACGACTATCGTAATTTGACATAAATTTGCCAATATACTTTTCGCTTATTCCGCCACCATATATATCTGCAGTATCAAAAAAACGTATTCCTTCAACAATAGCAGTTTCCAGGATATTCATTACTTGTGATTCTCCTATCTCCCCCCAATCGCCCCCAAATTGCCAACACCCTAACCCCACCTCCGTGGTGTTAATACCAGTTTTTCCAAACGGACGAATATTCATAACAATGTGTAATTTTCGATTTTGTGTAGTAAAAACCTTTCCTATTGCGAAATTACAATTTTTTCTTCAGGATAAAAGTAGAAATACAATGTTTGTGATCACTTCCTCCAATTCACACCTAATGTATCAAGCATCTGTAAGGTACGAAACATACCTATTTCATTCCCTCGCTCATTCCAGTGAGTGTCTGTAGGATAGTATAACAAATCATCTGCATTCTTCATTTCATTAAGTACATCAATTACTGGGATTTCTCTTGATTCTAACTCCTTGTATAGCAATGGCAAAAAATCATTATAGGGTTGATCAATGACACCCTCGTGATAGATTGATATTTTGTTGGGAACCGGAAAAAAAACTAATCGAAGATTGTACCTCGATCTCAATTCATTTTGAAGATGCTCTATGTTATCTACGATATGTGATACGGTCTCTTCAGAATGAGGATAAAAAAAACTCCCCATGCTTTGATTAGTCGATTCATAAAAATATACCATAGATATATCACCCAGGGAGTAATATGGTGTTAAGTAGCTTATTTTTCCATAAATGTGAAATTTTAAAGTTGCTAATATAGAAGTCATACTATGGAATATTTTTCCTCTCGTCAAGATAAACTCATAGCTATGTTCCCAGTCAGCAGAGAAAAAGTTATTCATTTGATAGCTCAATGAACGTTCAGATTCATTTGTTGTTTGCAAATTAGAATTAAGTGCATGCCATTGAAGTTCAACCGGTAGTGGATGCCGTTTGTGGAAATAAAGCGGGATATATCTCTCTACCATTTGATAAATGATCACTTTCTCGGAAGTATCTGTATATCCACTATCCTGTAAAGTGGTCAATGGATAATAATCCTTGCAAAATGATACTGAAAACTTTGAGGTATCCTCTAACCACTCTGGGATGGACCTAAATCTGAGTTTATATAAAAAGCTATCTCCAAAGAGCAAGATATCAGATTCATTGGGATGCTTGGTATATTGAAAATAGTCTGTCTGTCTCGGTGGAAGCTTTTCACCAAAATCCCAAATTCCATTCATTAGAAACAGATCGCCATATCTATCAGTATCATATATAACGTCTTGCTCTAGGATATATGTCTTTTGCCATCGATAGTCTTTACGGACAACCCACGCTAATAGGAGTGATAGAGCTCCCAAAATACATATTCCCAACTTCAATATATGTCTTTTCATGATATCAGAATTGAAAATATAAAAAGTTAGCTTGATCAAATTTCCCAAATACCAATATGATCATCACGAGTAAAATATAAAGTATCCACTTCGTTAAAGACGAAAATTCGGATAACCTCTTTTCCAAATTCATATGTACTTGTAACCACTCCACAATAATCAGTAGCACTGTAAAATATATGGCTACCTGAAAGTCTTCAGGATGAATAAACGCGTTTAACCTATAGCCCCAATACTCGAAATTTGTACTGTAGCTGAGTATTCTCAAAGCTTGATCTACGGAAGAAGACCTAAAAAACACCCACCCGACCATAATCAGATGGAAGGTTACAAACCATTTAAAAAACCTGATAACTTTAGGAAATCTCCACAAAAGTGTAGAAGAAACCATGCGTTTCCCAATGGGACTTAGCACAATCTCAAGTACCAAGTACAATCCATGCAAAGCTCCCCAAATTACGAAGTTCCAACCTGCGCCATGCCATAAACCACTTATCAGAAATACGATGATGAGATTCATATACCATCTGTAACGTGTAACACGATTACCCCCCAAAGGAATGTATAGATAGTCCCTGAACCATGTTGAGAGAGAAATATGCCATCTCCCCCAAAATTCCCTAATACTTGTTGAAAAATAAGGCTGCCTAAAATTTGTCATTAAGCGGATTCCCAGTATCATAGCCGTACCTATGGCTATGTCAGTATACCCTGAAAAATCACAATATATTTGAAACGCAAAAAAATATGTAGCAAGGATATTAAAAACACCTCCAAAATGATACGAGTTGTTGTAAATATGGTCTACATATTCGGCTAAGCGGTCTGCTATCACTAACTTTTTAAAAAAACCCCAGGTAATTAATACAATCCCATTTCTGATTCGCTCGTAATTGAAGCTAACTTTATTTCTGAATTGTGGTAGTAATTGATAAGATCTTTCGATAGGTCCAGCGACCAATTGGGGAAAAAAAGAAACATATAAAGCAAAAATGAGAAAACTCTTCTCCGGTTTCGTATCACCTCTATATACATCTATACTATAACTCATTGTCTGAAATGTGTAAAAAGAGATTCCTACAGGAAGGATTATCATCCAATCTGGAAAATGAAAGAAAATATTCCAGAATCCCAGAGTCTTTTCTATAGAGTGTGTGAAAAAATAGTAGTATTTGAAAAAGACAAGGATACCTATATTCACGGATAAACTTAACCAAAGCCAAAGTTTTTTCTCTTTATTATTATGTGCCCTGTAAATCTGAATAGCAGAAATATAATCGACAATAGTTGATCCCAGGATGAGAAATATATAATCCCATCTCCAACACATATAAAAGTAATAGCTGGAAATTAACAGTAATATTCTTTTGCCCTTATTACCAACCATGTAATAAAGTGCCAGTACTATAGGTAAAAAGATTAAAAAAGAATATGAGTTGAACAGCACGAATAAAATACTTTCAACTATACTAATAAAAAGAATTTATTATTTTTTAATTTAAAATATCAATGGTCAGTATTTCTTAATGAAGTGAAAATTAAAAAGAGTGATTGGTAAAGTAGAATGGCGAAGACATACTTTCATTAATCTGAAAATATGTCTTCATAACTATTTCAATACATGTAATTACATAGATATCATTATCATTTCTTGTGGGAAGTATTAGGCACAGTAGGTGCATTTTTAGAAACGAATCGGTGATCTTCCACCAGTTGTAGCAGGTCAAACGTGCTGATCACTCCTACAATTTTCTTTTCATGCGTAACAACTAAATGATGAACGTGATGATTGCGCATCATTCTGGCTGCAATATGTACACCTTTATATAGGGGAATCGTAAGTACTTTGTCAGTCATTACCTGACTAATGGGTGTACTGTCTTTGACATCATTCATAAGGTCCGTAGCAGTAACAATACCTTCGACTTCATCATCCGGACCCACAATGGGTACACATTGTATATGATGACTACGCATGATATCGCGCACATGCCCTACAGATTTGTGTTTCATGGTAGTGACGACATTTGATACCATGATGTCCTCTATTTTTGCATTCATAACTAGGATGTTTATTAAATTCAGATTAATCTAATATTATCAAAGTACTACTTACATTGATAATCTTTATATACTAAGATGACTTTTCTCATTTGAAACTTACTATTTATTCTTCCATTCCATATTAAACCCTTCCCAATAATCAGCCACAGTCTTTTTCATATCCTTGCTCAATAAAAGTATTCCAATCAAATTAGGTACTGTCATCAATACGATGGCAATCTCGGACAAGGTCCAAATGATCGCAGTATCTGTAAAAGCCGCAAGAAAAAATCCCAACACATATACAATCCTGTAGAATATCACGGATTTCGATCCAAACAAATACGTCATGGCTCGATCCCCATAATAGGACCATGATATCGCCGTAGAAAAGGCAAATAGCAATAATCCTATACTCACGATATACTGCCCCCAATCACCAAAAAATCCTTTATTAAAAGCGATTGTGGTTAAAGGCGCACTATGTACCAAAGACCTACCTCTAAGCACCACCCCATCTTCATCAACTTTCCCATTCGATACAGCAATAGTACCTGTATAAAGCTGATTGTCTGCAAATACTACAACATCTTCTGCTATAGAACGAGCATGTATAATGGTTACATCTTCTGCTATTTTACCTTCATTGACCGTCAATTCTCCATTGAATACAGGAAGTAGTTCCCGATCCATGATATGATCTCCAACAGCTTGTCTATGAAGCTCATTTTGATCGGTATATACATCTGCCAACACTTCTAATTCTGCATAAGCAAAATCGTTTTCATGCTTTTCTGTCCATACCCCTGAGGATAATATCGTCAATCCCGTCAGGGTACAAATAATAATCGTATCGATAAATGGCTCTAATATTGACACAACTCCCTCAGAAACAGGCTCATGCGCTCTAGCAGCAGCGTGTGCTATAGGGGCTGACCCCTGTCCTGCTTCATTGGAAAATAATCCGCGATTAACTCCTCTATTGAAAGCAAAAGCGATCGAAGCACCGAGAAATCCTCCTGTAGCGGCACTTCCGGTAAAAATATCTCCCAAAATGGCTGCTATCGATGGACCTATATTCTCAAAATTATAGATGATCACACTGATCGCTCCAATAAAATACAATATTGCCATAGAGGGAACGAGTCTGGATGTGACACTTGCGATTCGCTTGATCCCTCCCACAATAACAAGTCCTAAAAATATGGCTAAGATTGCACCAGTGATTATCTCACTAATACCAAATGTAGCCTTAACAGAGGCTGCAATATTATTAATTTGAGGTAAGTTCCCCGTACCAAATGAAGAAAGAACTGTTGCACCTGCAAAAATGGCAGCCATCCACTTCAATTGAAGTTTATTTTTCATATAATACATGGGACCACCTGCGATAGACCCGTCTTCAGCTTGTTCCCTATATTTATGAGATAAGGTAACTTCTACAAATTTTGTAGTCATCCCCAGAAATGCTGTTACAAGCATCCAGAACAATGCCGCAGGTCCTCCTAAAAATATGGCAAAAGCCACCCCTCCGATATTTCCCGTTCCCACTGTACCCGAAAGAGCTGTAGTAAGTGCCTGAAAGTGAGAGGTATCCCCAACATCACCTTTTCTGTCAAATTTACCTGTAACTACTTTCCAGGCGTGCCCGAAATATCTGATTTGTGGAAAGCCGAGGTATATTGTAAAGAAAACTCCTACCCCTAATAGTAAGAATACAAACCATGGATGCCCCCCGAGATATCCATTAATAATATTTAAAATCTCCTGAAATGCTTGCATAAAAGTTGAATAGATTTACTGTGATGTATGTTAGTATAAAGAAACAGCTACTAAAATAATGAAATTTTAATAGTAGCATTTTCATTTTCTCACAAATTGGATATCTTCATCTATATGACCCAGCACGCACATAAGATAACATTATTAGGGACAGGCTTCATTGGAAATTTTTATACTATGACCCTGCACGATCAACGTCGTACAGATAAGGTACATGCAGTGTATTCTCGTTCGGAGGAACGAATGAAAGCATTTACTAGCCAATGGAATATCCCTAAAGGATATACAGACATGAAGCAAGCGATCGAAGACCCTGATACAGATACGGTGGTGATAGGCTTACCCAATGATCTACATTTGGAAGCCACACTATTGGCAGCAGAGGCAGGGAAACACGTCCTATGTACCAAACCTCTGGGCAGAACGGCACAAGAGGCGCTTCAAATGATGGAGGCAATTGAAAAAGCGGGAGTGTTTGGAGGATACCTGGAAGATCTGGTTTACTGTCCTAAAACGTTAAAAGCTGCGAGAGCTGTACAAGCAGGGGCCATCGGCGATGTACTTTGGACGCGATCGCGAGAAGCACACCCAGGCCCTCATAGTGATTGGTTTTGGAATGCAGAGAGATCTGGAGGTGGCGCTATCATTGACATGGGATGTCATTGCATTGAAATAGGAAGAAATTTTATTGGTAAACATATCAAACCCGTTGAAGTAATGTGTTGGGCTGATACCCAGGTAAAGCCTATCGATGCGGAAGATCATGCCATAGGGTTGGTAAAATATGCCACTGGGGCAATCAGTCAGTTTGAAGTTAGCTGGACATATAGAGGAGGAATGGACCTCAGAGATGAAGTGGCAGGAGTAGAAGGAACCATCAGGTTGGATCATTTTTTACGCACAGGATTTGAAATGTTCACAGATGTGGGTCAAGGTGGCTATGTAGCAGAAAAAGCCGAAGCAGATACGGGTTGGCTATTTCCTGTAGGTGATGAAGCGCATGCCTTGGGATATGTTCATATGTTTACCGATATGTTTGATTCCATGGATCAAGGAAAAGCTCCTTTGGAAACCTTCTACGATGGATACATCGTAAATGCCATCATGGATGCTTGTTATAAATCTGTAACTTCCAAAAAATGGGAACCTGTGATACTCGATATATGGAGAGGGGAAGAAGAAACACAGGCCAAAAAGCACGAAGTAGCCTACGATAATCATCATCTTCTGATCAAAGAAGAAAAATTACCAGATGGAAGGACCAAAGTTATCTTGAAGCATAAAGAAACGGGGACTATCTCCGAAAGGATCACCACAGGCTAATTCATCATTATTCATCGTACCATACAGCATATTGTCCGATTGATACGTCAGATAAAGAAGAAACAACGTGATCATGATTCAGGCACACTTTATTTTTACTATCATTTTCTTTGTCTATACTCACGTAAGTATCGCTCAAGATTCAACGACTCTCATCGCCAAGTCATATGAAGAACCCGGGGCCGAAAAGCTGCTGTTTGTCAATACGAAAAAAGAAGCCCGAAGTCTGGCACAATACGATTTAAGACAAGGGCATTTATTTTTCCTATTACAAAGTGGTGAAGCAGCCATAGTTTTTGATGACGATGAAGAATTTGAAGCACAATATGGAATTCAATTTTTTGAATATGGATGTGTAGGACCCCAAAAGGACATAGCGGAAGCTTATGCATTTATCGTATTTGAATATCTCGACCAGCTTCACGGGAAAAAATGGCAGCAGGAAGTAAGAAAGGATGTTTTGGGGTTAAGTTCTTGGCAAAACAGAAAAAATTAATTAGTAGTGTAATTGGACAAGCCTTATTTATTGTATTCTTTCAATGCTTCCTTAGTTGCTTCATACCCAATCTCAAAAACTTCATCTATTTGGCTCATACTGAACGTACCATATTTTTCCAGTGTTGGTGGTACAATGAGTAGGTCACAATGAGGAAATTTTTGTTCGGTTATACTATTTCTGACAATATCGTATGATCTTTCCAGAATGGCTGTAGCAGAATCCAGTTCTCCAGCACTTACTTCCTTCAATGGGTTGACGTAGCTTCCAATGATCTTATCACAGTGTTCTAGCAAAGGCTCCACTGGAAAGTTATTGGCAATTCCACCATCAGCGTACATATTGTCATCAATGACAACAGGAGAAAGCATCCCCGGAAATGCTGCAGAAGCGAATATTGCACGAATGAGCGGCCCTTGATTAAAATATTCGCTTTTCCCTTTAACCATGTCTGTAGCGCAGATAAATAACTTCGTTTTCAATGCTTCGAAGTTGTCTTCGGGAAAATATTCCTTAAAAGTACCGTAAAACGAATCTGTATCGATCAAACCAGGTTTACTAAGTGTAAAATGCTGGTATGAAAACATATCTGTCTGGTTCAGAAACTCAAGGGTATCATTATAAGTATATCCTGCCGCATAAAACGCTCCTGCGATAGCTCCCATACTTGATCCAGAAATGTAAGAAGGAGAAATACCTTGTTCTTCAAGTGCTTTGATCAACCCTAGGTGGGCAGCGCCTCGGACTCCTCCACCAGAGAGTACGAGTCCATAAATTTGCTGATTCATACAATGAAAGTTTGGCTTATCAGATGTCGAATTTATGTATCATAGACTCGATAACCTAGCCTATATTTGATTTAAATTTGTAATATGTTAAACAACTGAGTTAATATTCTGGACAAAAGTCAATACGAACTGACTTTTGGGATATCGAATGTTAAATGGGATTATTAGCTTCCATTTCTCGAAACAAAATGTTTGTATGGCTGTTATACGGTACGTATATTTAAGGAATCATGGGCTTGAAAAACTTGCTAGCATTATTTAGACATCTCACTGTTAAATGTTTTGAAAAAGATGAAATATTAATCCAAAGGGAGGCGACTAACAAAGATGTCTTTTTTATTAGGAAAGGATTGATTCGTAGCTACTTAACTAATGAAAATGCTGAAGAAATAACTTTTCAACTCTATCCTGAATATCATTTTTTCGGCAATGTGCATGCTATCTTTTTCGATGAGCCTTCAAAATTTTGCTATCAGGCATTGGAGTATACAAAAGTTTATTCCATTGATTACGATAATTTTTTCGACGCAGCTTCTAAGAATCCCAGATTATTGGAATTCAATAGAATGTATCTTGGCAAAAAAGTCATGAGGCAAGCATTCCAACGAGTTGATTCATTTGTATTCCTATCTCCAGAAGAACGCTATCAAAAATATGCAAAAGATTATCCAAATGTTATAAACCGGGCACCAGACAAATATATTGCACATGTGTTGGGTATCACTCCAGTCTCTTTAAGTAGAATTAGAAACCGAATCTCTTCAAAAAAAAATTAATTCATTCTCGTTTCTTATCTTTTGTTAACGTCATTTCTTTTAGGTTTAACATACTTTTACTCATGAAAAACCTAATCAAAAATAATGGCGCAAAAACTCCTCCCAACATTCTTCCCTTTTTTAGCATTGTTCATTGGTTGCCAAAAAGTCCCTGATTATATCTTATCAGAAGATATACCTCCCATCGACAAAACAGGAAAAGCAACAATGCCCTCCACTTTCGTTGGCTTAGACAATACAATAACTCCTAACGCAAAGTTATTATGGAGGAAAGCTCCAGGTAAAGACGATATGCCTATCGTTTTTTCACATGAATTTGGTCCCCGAGATGACTTACATCCTGAATCCGAAATTAATGTACTAAGCAGATGGTAGAATGCCGATTGTCATAATTTCAATAAACGCATAACATGAACAAAAAAATAATTCACTATTTAGTTATTATATTATTTGCATCAGCAATTGGTTGTAACTCAGATAATTTAGTTACTACGGCAATCGAGAAGCAAATAAAGACCAATGGCCCACCTGAGTATATCCATGACAAAGAAAATATTGTAGTGGTTACGGTAGGAACAGCCTCCCCGATTCCCGGAAAGCGTGCTCAAACAGGAACTGCCGTTTTTGTAAATGGTTATTTTTTCATGTTTGACGTAGGTGCAGGAGTAGTACAGAAATCTGAAAACATGGGACTTCCCCTGGATGAGTTAGATGGTATATTCCTGACACATTATCACTCGGATCACATTATGGACTTGCCTAATATGATCAGCCGTACATGGCAGCGTGGCAGAACCCACGATTTGAATATTTATGGACCTCAAGGTCTAAATCAGTTGATGAGTTCCGTAGATGGATTTCTGGAAATAGACAATTCATATCGTTTGGCACATCATGGAATTGAGGTGATGGATACGGCCTATGCTGATGGAGTTGTCCATGAATTTAACATCGGGCAAGATTCCTATCAAACAATTTATGATAAGGATGGCATCAAGATTACTGCATTCGATGTAACACATGAACCCATCGAACCTGCAGTTGGCTACAAAATCGAATATCAGGGTAAGAAAATTGTGATCAGTGGAGATACTAAAAAGAACGAACTATTAAGTGAGATGGCAAAGAATAGTGACTTACTGGTTCACGAAGTGATGTTGATGTCTTTCCAACAGATACTCGAAGAAGAGTTAAGAAAAGCGGGAATGGATAGAAATGCTACCATTATTTATGACATTCAGGACTACCACACCGACACGAAAGAAGTTGCTGAATTAGCTCAACATGCAAATGTTAAAGAACTGGTCTTGAACCATTTGGCACCGGCCCCTGATAACAGGATGATCAAGAAATTATATATGGATGAATTGAAAGCATATGAAGGCCCCATTCATCTTGCAAATGATGGAGATGTCTTTATTGTGGATGGGAAAAATTGACAAAAGTATTTTTTAACCCAAAAATGATAAAATGTACGACAAATACGCCAAAACTGTGGTCAAAAAAATGAATAACGAAGCGATAGAGTAGTCCCTTTTCTTATTTACTCAAATTTATTCAACTATGAAACTAGCAAAACGAATCCCCATACTTTTTCCTTACCTGGTATTGCTCATAGCATGTCAGACACTTTCTGCTCAAGTAGAAGAAAAGCAATATCCCAAATTTTATCTCGGGTTATCTTACGGGACAAGTTATTCTATTGGAGATTTTAAAGATACGGATATCAATAATCCCGATGCAGGTTTTGCAAAAAATGGCCAAAAAATTGACGTATATGGAGGAATTCCCTTGAAAAAAGGGATGATTTTTACAGCTGGTTTTAGATATCAGGTTTTTGAGACTGAGATTGAAGACATCATCGACAGGTTTAATACCGAAAACCCTGGAGCTGAATTTACAGGGAGTACGGAAGATTGGCAAACGTATTATTTTCTGGTTGGGATTGCTTATAGAGTGAAAATTAGTTCCAGGTTTAATTTTTTTCCTCGTTTCGGTGTAGGCCCCCTATGGGCTACTAACCCTGGAATAATGGTGAACGCTCCTAATGCAACTATTAATAACAACTTTGAAAGAAGCTCCAAAACAGGGGTTGGGGTAGGATATGAAGTTGGAATCGGATTTCAAACCGATATAGGGAAACACCTTTCCCTGCAACCGACATTTACATTTAGCGGGGGAATTGTTCAGATTAATGATGTGACCACAACAACAGATAATGTTAGGATTACGAGCGATTACCAACCCAGAATCCAGTCCTTCAATCTGGGATTATCTCTTGGATATAGATTTTATTAATTCACAATAACTAATTCTTAAAATGAAAATTTTGAAATGTCTAGTCGTAATGGTTTTTCTATGCATGGGAATGTTCCATTCCATTACTGCTCAAACCATTTTATCAGATGAGCAAAAAGAACAAGTGATAGAAAATGTAAATAACTTTCTCTATGAGCTAAACCTGTCAGAAAGGGATAAAGTCGCTTGTAAAGAAATTCTTGGAGACTTTTTTATAGGATTAGTCGCCCTTAGAGCAACGAATTTTTCTGAGAACACCAACAAAAAAATCCTCAAAGCACTCATCAAAGGGAGAGATAGCCGAGTGAAAAGTGTATTAAGCACAGACCAATACAAGGTGTATAAAGAACGCGCAAAAGAACGAAGAGCAAATCTGAGAGAGTTTATGACGCAGGGGTAATGGACGCTTTTTTTGGAACACAAATATTATTTAAAACACAAAAATACCTTACAATGAAGATCCTATTTGCACTTTGTATTTTTTTCTCTGCCTTAAGCATGAATGCACAGCAGTCAATAGCAGGCATCTGGAACACTGGACAAGATAATACTCAAGTTGAAATCTCAGAAACAGATGGCCTTTACAGTGGTAAAATCATTTCTTCTGACAATGAAGAAGCCAAAATAGGAAACCAATTGCTCAAAGAAATCAAGTCTGTGGGGGGAAAATGGAAAGGAAAATTGTACAGCCCCAAAAAAAACAAGTGGTTTGATGCTGTTTTGGAAGAAAAAGGGGACCAATTGCTTGTATCAGTCAAGGCCGGTGTGATGAGTAAGACGCTGGAATGGAAAAAGGAATAATGTTTATGATAGGACACAGTTCTTGACCATGCTTACCATTTATTTCTACAATAACAAAAACTATAAAACATGAATAACATTCACTTCTTATCATTAGTGATATTATTGAGTACCCTTTACCCTGCCTTGGGTCAGGATACGACTGTCACCTATCCCGCAGGGCCTTTAGCTACGTTTTTTGACGGGGAACTGATAGAGGCAGACTACTGGTCTGAGGAACCGAAAATCCTTTCTGCAGGATTGGGCTTTGCTGATATTGGTGGAGTTCCTGTAGCTACGCTCACAGAAGAAATCGTACGACAAGCTGGCGGCGCATGGTTGTCTGACATTGATTGTGATACGACTAATACAGGATTCTTTACGAGTACAGCAACTCAACAACAATTAGCGCTTGTGTATGTTTTACAAACACCTTATGGAGAGCTGAGAGATGGATCTATCGGTCTAGACGGGTTACCTATTGTGTTTAGTTGGCCCGTACTGACTAATACCATTGATCTGACCGATTTCCAATTCACTTTGAATACCGGAGAAATCTTGAGACCGCTGGCTGCCAGTTCACAACCCAATTGGGAGAATAATGAACGGAATTGTGTCGTGGTGTGGAATGACTGGGGGAACAAGTTGCCGAGTAGTGATCCTGATGCGCGATTTCCTGTAAAGTTGGAGATTGTAGCAGATGATACGCCTTTAACGTTGGTAGGTCCGGATGGTCAGTTGTTCAACGCAGTAGGACTAACCTGGGAAACGGACTCCAGCCCTTATGATGAAAACAATGGTCCGAGATTGGTTGGGGCAAAGTTGAATTATGTAGGCGACCGTAATGATGGGGAAGGCGTAACCAATACTATTACTAACATCCTAGGTGATTTATTGCCCCCCAACTCTGAATTTGACCTGTACGGAGGCGGTGATTTCAGACTACGTATGTTAACTACAGGCGGTTTTTCGCCAGACGGAGTTCGACCCGTATTACCTACAGACTATGAAAAGTTCTTTAGAATCCATGTACTGGGAGAAAATGGCGACACAGTATTGATAGAACAAGATAGTGTGGATTATCAGGTACTGGGAGGTACCTTAAGAGTCATAGGACTTTCTGATTTAGGATTAGTAGAAGGAGACAGTGTCGAGTACGGCGATTGTTACACAGAAGATCGGGATAATTACATAGACATTATCCTGGTGGGAGATACTGCGGCAGCCAGGAATATTTTATTTCTTGAAATCCCCAGTTTAGAAGGCGGCTATTCTCCGTTTTACAACCCGGGCGGACCCGGAACTACGCCATTTGAAGGAGAGACCTACACACAACCTGGTCCACGTGATTTGGAGCCTGTCATTATCGCACTAGATGACCCGATGCGCGTTACTTTCGATGTAAGGCCAGAGACAGATTCCATCAATTTTGTGTCTTATAATACACTTATGTTGCCACTCCTTCCTGAAGGCATCGAATACGATCCTAGCAGAGAAGCCTTTCTCGTCTCATCAGCAGTAGCTGGAGCAATCAGTCTGATTCGCACGGATGGTTCCTTTTCCAATTTAGTCCCTCAAGGTATATTCAATGGAAATGGAACTTTTGGTTTGCAAATAGATACACTTAATAATCGTTTATTAGCAGTAGGTGCCAATATACAAGATCCCACCGTTGCCTGGCTGTTCCGCTTCAATTTGGAAGATGGTGCATTGATTGATTCTGTAGATTTGGCTTCACTCCCCACAGGACCAGGATTACCATTGAATTTTGTGAATGACGTGGCAGTAGACAATGAAGGCAATGCGTATGTGACCAATTCTGACAGAGGCATCATTTATAAAGTGGATGTGGATGGGGAAGCATCCATTTTTTTCCAGGATAATAGTTTCACTCCGCCAAATCCAGTTACACAAAATGGTTTTAACGGCATTGAATACCACGAAGATGGCTATCTGCTCGTCGTTCATTCTCTTAATGACAAGATTTATAAAATAATGATTGACGATCCATCTGAAATTACTGAGGTAAGTTTACCTGATGGCTTTTTGCGTAGTGGTGATGGCATGTTTTTGGATGATGATGAACTGGTAGTTATCAGTAATGCTGCTAATGAGGCTGCGAATCCGGATGATAGTGATCCAGTCGTTCCTTTTATTACCAAGTTTATGAGCAGTGATGATTGGAATTCTGCCGTTCCAGTGGGAGACACATATGCAACGGGTGATCTTTTCCCAACTACCGTAGTAAAAGTAGGGGAGGATTATTTTTTCAATTATGCGTATTTCAATTTCCTTGCTTACCAGGACAATCCCGTAAACTATCTCATTTCAAAGGCAAGCTTTGATATCAATCAACGATATTCAGGTTCAGCAACGGAAATACCCAGAGTAAACACACCCATTGTACCCTTTTCATATGGAGAAGAATACCCGGAGCCTTATTATGCAGACTGTACTACACCGATTGCAGATGGTGTTCCAGATCTAAGCGGTGACTGGGTGGAAACCATGGTTACAATTGATGGAGTAGAAATCGCTGCTCAGCCTAATCCCCGTAGTGAACGCATCGAACAATGCGGCAACCGAATTCTCATTGCAAGTGGAGGGGTGCTACATGAAGTATTTGAAGCCGACAGTACGATGTTTAATGGCATCAACGATGTAAATTCCAGTGGTCAACCCGTCCATTTTACTGGTAGCTTTGAGGAGAATGTCTTTATACTTACACCAAGAATTACCGATACCAATCAAGTAGTTCTAAATATCACCAGAGAAATCATTCAAGATGATGATGGAAATGACGTATTACAGTTGATCAATCCAAACTTGGGTTCAACGCGATATTTGAAGCAAGAAACAGCAATAGTTTCTACTAAAGATTTATTAGCCACCCATAATTTTAAGGTAGCACCCAATCCTTTCCAAAACGAGGCTTTAGTTACCTGGAATAACATAGACAATAAAACTTTTCAGGCTAAATTACTAAATGCAACGGGGCAGGTGGTAAGAAGATACCCAAATGTAAGAGGTGAATCCCTCGTTGTAGAAAAGCAAGATTTACAACCAGGCATCTACTTCCTGAATATTATCGACGATACATGGAATTTTGGGACATTGAAACTATTATTAATGGACTAATCAGTGCTGGATATTGATTACTCAGACTTCAGGGGTAGACTTAAAGTCTACCTCTGAAAACTATGTAATTGGACATAATTATATATATTCTTTAATTTCCCCTCTGCAGGGCTGTTTGTGTCGGTGGAGAGCGGTTAATAAAAGAAGAAGACAAATACATATTGTTGTCTTAGTTCTATGATCATCCCCCTACTCTATCCTCACAATCCATCGCTGCAAGGAGCATGTTTAAATCTAATGTATTGTCCCCTCACCTACTTAATTCAAATGTGATGAATATAAAGCCCTTATTTATGTACATCTTAACAAGCATTATTGTAATACTTATTGTTGTAGCCATTTCACTTCCTTCTATTCTGAAGTCATTTGGGTTCCATCCAGATTATGATGGTAAGAAATACGAACTCAATGGAAAGAAGGCGCTTATTGTAACAACCAGTCATGGGGTGCTAAATAAACCAGGAGAAACAGCAGGTAAGGCAACCGGTGTATTTGGGTCTGAAATGACTGTACCCTACTATGAATTTCTGGATGCAGAAATGCATGTAGATGTTGCAAGCATTAAGGGTGGAGAAATACCTATCGACCCCAGCTCTTTCTTATACTTCATTAAAGAAGATGCTGATAAGAGGTATTTAAAAGACGAAATTTTTCAAGACAAGGTACAAAACTCTATTCCGATCGAAGAAGTCGATTTTAAGCAATACGATGTCGTTTTCTTTGCCGGAGGTTGGGGAGCTGCTTACGACATGGCTCAGTCGGAAATTTTAGCTGAGAAAATATCGGAAGCGTATTACAACTCAGATGTAATTTTTGGTAGTGTTTGCCACGGTGCCCTGGCGTTTACCGAAGCGAAGGACAGTACCGGAAATTATTTGGTAGACGATCGAACCATGACGGGGGTCACTCAAAAACAATTGGATCAATTGGGGATTGCGTTTACCCCCAAACACCCGGAAACTGAATTAAAAAAAGCCGGAGCCAACTTCCAAAGCAACCATAAAAAAATGGATTTTTTTGCTACCCTAACGGTAGTAGACGAAGAAAAGCGCTTTGTTACAGGGCAGAATCAAAATTCGGGACATGAAACTTCTCAAATGATTATGAAGATTTTATCTGAAAATTAGTAGTAAATACAGAGCAAACGCACCAAATTTTATAAATAATTCATTGTTAGTTAATTATGATTAAAATATGTATATATTGAAACAAATTAAGCTGCTGACTAGCAGCTGCTAATGATTTTAGTGCGTTTGCCCTGTAGTAAATATGTTTGCTTTTAATAGGTGATTATTCTGACTATTCTTTACATTGTCCCTCCTTGGCTAGTCGTAAATATCCCTCTGGTTAAGATATAGTAAAGTTGTATTTGCTATTGATGTAGCAATCATTTTCATCAAAATAAAAGCAATCATAGTATTTCATGTTAGCCGAAAAACACATTGTCATTATAGGAGGGACCACAGGCATAGGGTGGTCTGCGGCACAAGCATTTGTCGAGCATGGAGCAAAAGTAGTCGTTGTGGGAAAAGATGAGGATACAACTAAATATGCCTCACAAACATTGGGAGATCAAGGAATAGCTATTACCAGGGATGCCCGGGAAGAACGTACTGCCCAGGAAGCAATTGAACTATGTAAAAAGAACTATGGTAATATTCATGGACTATATCATGTGGCTGGTGGTAGCGGCCGAAAAAAGGGCGATGGCCCTTTACACGAAATGACCCTGGAAGGATGGAGAGCAACCCTGGATTTAAATATTACATCCATGATGTTATCCAATCGTGCAGCTATACGAGCATTCATTGAACAAAATAGTTCAGGCAGCATATTGAATGTTGGATCAGTCTTAGGCTATTCTCCTTCGCCAAGATATTTTACTACCCATGCATATGCCACATCTAAATCTGCCGTGATAGGTTTTTCGCAAGCTTTGGCTTCTTACTACACCGCTTATAATATAAGGATAAATGTATTAGCCCCCGGACTCATTGAGACTCCTATGTCTCAACGCGCTGCAAGGGATACTACAATTATGGACTTTGTAAAAACCAAACAACCCTTGGATAGTGGTCGCATCGGGCAGCCTCAAGACCTCGATGGCCTCGCTTGCTATTTTATGTCAGATCTTTCAGCATTTACAACAGGACAGGTAATAGCTGTCGATGGTGGCTGGCACCTCAGTGAGGGGCAGTATGAATGACCACAGACGACGGACGATAGACGATTGTTAGACCACTGACGACGGACGACGGACGATGGTTAGACCACTGACCACTGAAATCAGTTTAGCAATGTAACAATATCTCAATTTAACAATACATAAATATAGCAATCCAACAATTCACCTTATATTACAACCGCTTAATGAATGAAATCCAACAATTTATCAATTCAGCAATACATCAATTTCAACACTTTTTTAATACACTTTTATGCAACAAACTGTATATGCCATTGGAATTGATCTTGGAGGAACAAATATTAAAATTGTCCTTATTAAAGAAAATGGGGAAATTGTCCAATCATTGAAAGTTCCTACAGATGACAAGGACGATGCGTCGCCATGGAAATCAGCCATTCAATCTGGAATTCATCAACTACAAGAAAAGATTCATCAAAAGGTACACATTGTTGGGCTTGCAGCACCAGGGGTACCTGATCAAGATAATACACATATTGTATCCATGCCTGGTCGTCTGGAGGGATTGGAACACTTTGTCTGGGCAGAACATGTAGGGGTAGACCGTCTTCCCGTACTCAATGATGGTGTTGCAGCATTGATTGCAGAAAGCGCTTTTGGAGCAGGAGTTGGGTACAAAAACCTGGTTTTACTTACGTTGGGTACGGGTGTAGGAGGAGGTGTCTTAATTGACGGGGAACTCTACCAGGGATTTTTTCAAAAGGCAGGTCATGTAGGACATATGAGTGTAGATGCTGCCAATAGCTGGACGGATGATACCCATATGCCAGGAAGTATAGAGTTGGCTATAGGCAACCTTACGGTTCCGCAAAGGACCTATGGTAAATATTCACATACCAGAGCATTGGTCGAAGGATATCGCAATGGAGAACCTGTCGCAGTATATGCCTGGATGAAATCCGTCAAGGCCCTGGCAGTTTGCCTGGCTTCTATCAGTAATCTACTTTCTCCAGAATGTATTTTATTGGGAGGAGGGATCAGTCAGGCAGGAAAGGATTTATTTGAACCCGTACAAACATTTATGGATATATTTGAATGGCGTCCTACCGGACAGCAAGTTGAAATTCGCAAGGCGCGTTTCAATGAATATGCCGGAGCTGTAGGGGCTGCAGCTTATGCGTTACAAACACATCAAAAACAATCTGTATAAATGACTCCGACTCAAGATTATCTCTCTAGCTGTAGGCGTATTGTAGATACCATTGAACAACAAAAAGAATCCATTGCAACAGCAGCAGAATGGTTCAGTCAAACCATTTCCCAAGGCAGAATGGTTCATGTATTTGGCTCCGGACACAGCCGTATCATGGTAGAAGAAATGTGGCCCAGATATGGATCTTTTCCCGGATTTAACCCTATAGTGGAATTGTCTCTTACATTTCACAACCTCGTAACTGGCGCCAATGGGCAGCGTCAAGCGATGTTTTTGGAAAATGTCAGTGGTTTCGCTGATCGCATACTTCGCAACTTTGATTTGGAAGCGTCAGATTGTGCGCTGGTCATTTCCTCCAGTGGGACGAATATTGTTCCGGTGGAAATGGCTGAGGGCTTTCAAAAAGCAGGAATCAAGGTAGTGGGTCTAATCTCTTTACAACATTCGATCAAAAGCTCCAGTAAAAGAGAAGATGGAAAAAAACTCAGTGATTTTTCAGATCTCGTACTGGATACTGGCGCTCCAGTAGGCGACTCTATGGTATACATTCCCACACTGGATACTCCTGTATCACCAGGGTCTACCGTCGGAGGTGCAGCAATTATCAATTGTATTAAAGCGGAAGTGGCAGCCAGACTTACTAACATGGGAAAACCTCCCAAAGTACTTACTGCTGCCAGTATCGTTGGAAGTGAAAAAGCCAAGGAACTCTTTGAGAGTGCTTATGATGAGCATGCGCATCGGATGGCCAAACTATTTCAACAAGTTGGCAATAAAGGGAATAATTAACAGGGCAAACGTACTAAAATCATTAACAGCTGCTAGTCAGCAGCTTAAGTTGATTCAATATATACATATTTTAATCATAATTAACTAACAATGAATTAGTTATAAAACTTGGTGCGTTTGCCCTGAATATTTAACTTGAAAATGGATTTATTAGGTTTTTTTCTATAGCTTAGGATCATCGCGATTAATTATGACATTTATGAAATATTTATCAATAATCTTTTCAGTATTAATTACATTCTATGCCTGCCAACCTACGGCTCAGAATGAGGAACA
The DNA here is from genome assembly GCA_964652565.1 of uncultured Bacteroidia bacterium. Classification (GTDB taxonomy): domain Bacteria; phylum Bacteroidota; class Bacteroidia; order J057; family J057; genus JBCCTX01. The sequence goes on along the minus strand of CAZZEC010000020.1, from coordinate 802 downwards.
GCAGGATGAAGCAGAAGTAGAGACCGTTGCAGGTGTTTCTTCTGACATAAATACCCTTTCCAAAGAAGAAGCTGATGAAGGATGGATCCTATTGTTTGATGGCCAAACCACTTCTGGATGGCACAATTATAAAAAAGAAACAGTAGAAGGTTGGGAAGTAGTGGAAGGAGTACTAATGACGCAAGGAGGGAGCGGAGATATAGTAACAAACGCTGCGTATGAAAATTTTGAACTATCTTTTGAGTGGAAAATTGCTCCAGAGGGGAATAGTGGGGTCATTTATTTAGTAGAAGAAGCTGATGAATATGGCTCGACCTTTGAAACGGGACCTGAATATCAGATCATTGATGATGAAAATTATCCTGCAGAACTCAAAGAAAATCAAAAATCCGGAGCTAATTATGCCCTGCACCCCCCTATGGTCGAGGCTGCTAAACCCGCCGGAGAATTTAACACAGCAACTATCATAGTAGACAACGGTCTTGTTGAACATTGGCTAAACGGTCAAAAAGTAGTTGAATATGAGTTATGGACCGAAGAGTGGGAGAACATGGTTAAAGAGACCAAATTTGTCGATATGCCTGGTTATGGCAAATCAAAAAGTGGACATATTGCACTACAAGACCATGGCGACCAGGTTTCCTTTAGAAATATAAAAATTAGAGAACGCTAGCCATATGATGATTCCTCCTGTAAGAACCACTGTAATCGGGAGTTATCCTTTTCCGGGCTGGTTGGAATTTGCCTCTCATCACCTGGATCAGTTCGGAGAAAATGATCTCAACGAAATGCAATCCGATGC
>CAZZEC010000019.1:0-54452 GCA_964652565.1 uncultured Bacteroidia bacterium | reverse complement strand
TGTGCATAGAATGGCTTGAATCGATACATGATAATTTTGATGCGTTTAACCTACTATATATCCTACTTTTTCAATTGTAACTTGCCCACAGGAATACATCTCAGACTTTATAGGACTACCTGTTGGCAAGACTTATCAATATACGACTGTACTCCCTTCAATACCTCTTCAATCAATTCCTCCAAGTGCATCAAAGTCATCCCTTTTCCTTTATAAGGAAGTGATCGGTCCCCTGAAAAGGTTAACAAGCTTAGCCAATTCATATGATATAAATCTTTTGGTGATAAGTGCATATAGAAGTCATAAATTACAAGATTACTTCTATAGAACTAAGGGCTCCCATTGTGCAGAGCCTGCTGGATATTCTGAACATCAAATTGGAACCGCGGTAGACTTTCATCAAGTAACTTCTCATTCTGTTTCATTTTTTTGGTTGTTAGAATATGGAATACCTCAAGGATGGATTCCTACCTATTATTACCGTCATCATTCTCATATCCAAAAAGAACCCTGGCATTGGAGATATGTAGGGATGGAAGCTGCACATAAATTCTACCTACAATGGAAGGTGCCTATTGAAAAGGACAAGGCCCGACTAGCTCAGCGATACAAGATTCGATAAGTATTTCATAATGAGCTTGAAAATAACAATAAAGTACAAAATCATATATATGCAACCCAAAGACATTAAGCTTCTATATTCTTTGCATATGCCTCATATAATCTTTCCAGAGCTTTTTGTTGAGACTCTGTTAATTCCTCCTCATCTGTATCAGCAAAAGCATATAATACGCTCTCAATAGCAGTTAGCGTTTGTAATTGTATGAATTTCAATTTCTTTAACGCAAGTATTTCTTCCGGGTGTATATTGTAATTATTCTGAACCATTTTATTACGAAATTTTGTTTATTTCATACACAGTTTTCCTTCAAATCAACTTTACTTTTTTGAATGACGAACTTTTCAATTTTAACAATTATATATTTAATTTTCAAAATTTATTATTGAAAACTTTTCCCACAATCTAACCAGGGCAAAATCTCCACAAAAAAGCGTAAGAATTATTTACTAGATTACGTTAAAAATCCACTCATATACCTATAAAAGCATAATGAATAATAACATCATCATATTTTCAGATTAAGCGTGTAATTATTTTTTATTTCAATAGTTGATAAGTGTATTGACTACCCCTTTTCACACACATGAATATTAAAGACATGAAGCGTAATAAATTACTTATTCACTTTTTTTTCACCAAAAAGTTATAAAAATATATCGAGTAATTCATACGCTTTTACATTTTTAATTTTCCCTATTTTTTTGTTAGCACTTAAATAAATCACATTCAAATTTCCTTTATTTTTCAAAGATGGATATCTTGTATTATCGATGAAAAAAGTACAATTTCGCTATGAACTAAATCCGATATGACGTTCGTATGCCTTCAATCTGCCTTCATTTTCATATACATATACCTCAAAAACTGAAACCCTACGATATATTCGATCTGGGTAAGGAACATTATTATTTTGACCACAGTGCCAACAAGCAACTGGTAAAGGACTATGCCAATCATGTGCTTACACCTGCCAATCGCTTAATGATGGACCTTATCCGTCGATATAATGATTCGTTTAAAATTTCCTTTAGCATCAGTGGCATATCGCTGGATTTATTAGCATCCTATGCCCCTGAAGGGCTATCTTCCTTACTTGCACTCACACAGACGGGTTGTGTAGAATGGCTCAATACTCCTTATTACCACAGTTTGAGCTTTCTCTATGATAGAAATCAATTCAGCAAGGAACTCATTAAGCACAAACGTGCCCTACAGGTTCACTTTGGTGCACAAAGCTCAGTACTATCTAATACACATTTGATTTACAACAATTTTCTTGGCTACTACGCTAATATTAACCAGTATAAGGGAGTGCTATGTGAAGGCGTAACTCCATTACTTGGCACTAGATCTACCAACTATTTATACTCCCCATCTGATGTACAAGGCACCTCTCTTCTACTAAGAAACAGTCAGTTATCAGAAGATCTTTCATTTAGATTCAACGATAATAACTGGGATAACTTCCCTTTAACGGCTCATACTTATGCCAGTTGGTTGCATGCTACTCAAGGAGATATCGTTACTATATCTATAGACTACAACATTTTTCTACACAAGGAAAATGGGATTATGGCTTTTTTTAACCACCTGCCTGAAGCCGTTCTTCAGTTTCCTCGAATGTCTTTCCTAACTCCTTCTGAGGCAATTGACAAATACCGCTCAGTAGGGGTGTATGATGTATACCAAACTACTTCCTGGCAGTGGGAATCAAGAGATACTTCCTCTTTTAACCAAAATCCCATGCAAATTGATGCACTGGAAAAGCTATATCAGCTGGGAAATGTGTGTGCTAATGGATCGAATTCTGAGAGTCTACAACATCATTGGGCACTGCTTCAACAGAGTGATTTCTTTTCTCACATGAACACTATTCATTCTGAATATAGCTCTCCCTATATGGCATATTCACAATACATGACTATATTGGCAGATTTACAATTGCGCATTCAAGGTGAATCATAATTTATGCCTGTTATAGTAATTGCAGAAAGCGGTTCTACGAAAACTGAATGGAGAGTGTGTAGCCAAAGACAGCTTGTTCATTCCTTTAGGTCCATAGGATTAAATCCTACCACTTTTACTCCTGAACAATTCAGGCATCACCTTGCACAAATTTTCACGGAACACTTACATTCATACAAAGCCGATCAAATATATTTCTATGGAGCAGGGCTCAGAGATCCTGCACAGCGTCAATTGCTATTCTCAATTTTGCGCAGTTTTACTCCATCGACAATGGTTGTTATAGAAGACGATCTTCTGGCTGCAGTGCATGCAGCCAGAAGATCGTCTGGGATTATAGGAATACTCGGTACGGGTTCCAATGCCAGTAGATATGAAAATCAAGTCATTGTTGAAAGAAGAGGAGGACACGGGTATTTACTGGGCGATGAAGGATCAGGGATGGATCTCGGAAAATCCGTATTAAAAGCACTACTCCAACAAGACTTTTCTACCAAGGTCCATCAAGAATGGATAGAATTACTGGGAAAAGATCCAGAAACCTTGAGGGGCGAAGTATATCTTAGTTCCAGACCGCAAAGTGAATTGGGAGTAATCACTCAAAAACTACCTTCTATGTTGCATCATCAGGAAGTAGAACAATTAGTGTTAGATAGATTTGAGCTATTTTTATCTAGTACTATATGTAGATTTAAAGATTTTGATCGTTATCCTATAGATTTTGTAGGTTCCGTAGCTTTCTATTTTCATCATATATTGAAAATAAGCTTACAGCAAAAAGGGCTCCAATCGGGAAAATTTATTAGTCATCCAATAGAAGAACTCGTAAAACAATACATCGACGCATGAATTATGTACCTTTTGGTAATACAGGGTTGATAGTTTCCAAAATAGGATTAGGGTTAGCAGCGCTTGGCAGACCTGGCTATATCAATTTGGGACATGGGGAAGATTTGAACTTTCAATATTCAATAGGAGCCATGGAACAAAGAACTCATAGCATATTGGATCTCGCCTGGTCAAAGGGAATAAGCTACTATGATACAGCGCAATCTTATGGCAAAGCAGAAACATTTCTCTCTTCATGGCTCCATCATCACAATCTTAGGGAGGAAGAAATCGTTGTAGGATCTAAATGGGGATATACTTACACGGCAGACTGGAAAGTAGATGCGGAAGTACATGAAGTAAAATCTCATACTCCGGAGTTATTCGACAAGCAATGGCCAGAAAGTAGTTCCAGATTAGGTATCTATTTAAAATTATATCAAATTCATTCAGCGACATTTGAAAGTGGAGTACTCGATAACACAGAAGTATTACAAAGATTAGTAAATATTAAGGCAGACGGCATGAAAATAGGTTTATCACTTAGCGGACCCAATCAAAGTGAAGTATTAGCAAAGGCTATGGATATATATGTTGACGGGGAAAGATTATTTGATTGTGTACAAGCGACGTGGAATTTACTAGAACCATCTAGTGGTCATCGACTGTCTCAAGCTGCAGAGGAAGGCATGGGAATTATTCTCAAAGAAGTCCTGGCCAATGGAAGATTGACTGATAAAAACAACCATCCTAACTTTGCCAAACAATATAGCATACTTAAACATCATACGACTAATATAGGCGTGACAATTGATAGCTGGGCCATTGCAGCGGCCCTTGAAAAACCCTGGGCACACATTGTATTGAGTGGTGCAGCAACCACAGATCAGTTAATATCTAATTTATCAGCATTACAAATTACACGAGATAAAGCATATACTGATTGGGAACTATCAATTCAGGAAGATGCCCAACAATACTGGAAAAACCGCAAGTCACTAACCTGGAATTGAAAATCGCTTACTCTTACTTCCTATAAAAGGATGTTTTTCATAGCTTTACATTTAATATTCAAAAACAAAAAATGTTAATTATTAAAAAGATTCATATGAAAGCTCACACCATGCTCAATACCAGTATGCGACTGCTCTTGATTATATTGTTGGCAGCTCCGGTATTTACTACGGGATGTAAGTCAAAAAAGAAGCTTGCAGAGCAACAAGCTTTAGAGGCTGCACAGAGAGAGAAGGAAGCAAAAATTGCCGAAGCAAAAGTCATTTTAGAAAATCTTCTGAATAGCCCTGCGGCTACTACCATGGCAGAACTTAATGAAAAGGAAGAGGATCTGAATTATGTAAAAAATATGAATCTTGATGATGGAGAAATACGGTTATTGATCAGTCAGGTAGAAAGTAAGTTGCGAGAAGAAAGAATTGCTCTAGAGACGCAAGCTAATCAGCCTCCTGTCCAGGAACCGGCATCACAGGGCATCAGCACCTCTCAACTCAATGCTGAGTTTCAAAATCTCGCAAGTACTAGCGATGTGGATTATGCCAATCAACAAATAAATGAAATGCTAAAGTATTTTGCTTCAGACAATACACCTGTACTGATTGTAATCAACGAAAGTGGTGGAATCAAAGACTATGACGAACCCACAAGTATTATAAATTATTTAAACTATCTCAAAGATACTCAACGCAGTATGGATGTTGTGTCTAATGTGGAATATGATGCAAATGGAAAAATTACTGAACTCGAGTTATCTCGAAGATACTAATGTATCCCCTTGCTACATATTCCATGTTCAATCTCATAATCAATCAACAATTCTTTGACTATGTATAAAATACTCTCAATATTTACATTTTTGCTCATTTTGTTTGGGACTCAGGCCTCTTATGCTCAAGATGAAATAAGTCCGGATAGAAAACGTGCTATAGATTCACTGGCTCTTGAAAAAGTAAGAGATTTGGGAAAATATATTGCAATTGTAGGTAATAAAGAAACTCCCTTTTCAGAGGCGAACCGAGTAATAGATCGGGCGGTAGAATTATTTGCGGAAGGAAGTGAAATCGGGGTTTCTTCAATAAGTAGACCTGAGATTCTGTATTTCGAAGTACGAAGATACTTTGAAAGATTGATGGCACTAAATTATAATCAGGTAAAAATACAATGGTATAACATAGAGTATATCAGTGATCTCGTACTGCAACCTGATGGAAGGTATGTAGGGGTCATTACGATATTTCAACGATTTGAAGGCACAGGAGATGATGGACTAGAATATAAAGATACCACTAAAAAAGATATTACTGTGTACGTCGAACAGAAACAAACACAAATCAATGGCCGCATAATTGATTTTTGGGATGTCATGTTAGGCGATATTCGTGTAACGGAAACACTCCCCTAGCCGTACAGATTGCATAGCCTGGAGCTTAATACTCCAGGCTAAACATTTTGGTTTCAACCTTGGTCAACAGCTCACATTCGAATTTTTAGGGATCTGGGCATATTCTTATTATAGTTCACAATATGTGGAATAGGATTTATCTTCTTGCGCTGCTTTTTTGGGGGATCACTACATCAAATATAGGACTATCTCAGATTGTAGATGAATATCTGGGCGATGAGTCAGTATTGTATGCTCAAACCAAGCAGGTCAATCAGTTTTTTAGGCGATTTAATTGCGAAGAAAGTCCCAAGGGGGAAAGATATTATCCAAGAGACCGCCAATATAGAGATCCTCAGCAAAGGAAAAATTATTTACCTGTTCTGTTTGATCTCAATAATCCCTATTTGAATGAAGAACTCAAAGCTAAGTTCATAAAAGAAGTCACTACCCCTTATGATCCCGAATACCTTGATTTTTATGGGGATGAATGGTTTGCAGAAGTAAAAGCAAACTTTTTGTTCAATGGTAGAAGAAGAGATGCAACCTTATTCCTGAAATTGCAAAAAGAGCCCGTAGGTTATAAATGGGTTTTTACTCAAGTGTTCTTCGAACCATTTAAACTTATGTTTCAGCACGCAGACTCCGTGAATGGCATACCTCCGTTTATTCACCCGCTCAGTCATGAACTCGACTTTATGACACTTCGCAAAGTTTTTAAAGACCAACAAAATGTCGAACTTTACACGTCCAGAGAATATCAGCCAGATCATTTAACGCTTTTTCTTTACGAGATTAAAAAGGGAAACCTTAAATTTGAAACGATAAAAAAAGTGAAGTTTCACTTTCTTCAAATTGAGAATTGGTATTTTGAATTGTCTGAAATACAGCGAAGTGGCCCAAATAAGGGTTGGCTTATTTCGCAATTGATCAATATCCCTGAAGAACAAAAAAATATACTCCTGAAGTATATCTATCATGAATAGTCTTATTAGGCGTTGTCTTAGTTTATTTGCTTGCACAGTATTACTGAGTATGTATCCTCTTTCAGGCCAGGAACGGCTTACTTCAGAGGAAATAGCTTCTTACAAACAAGAAGTCAGGCAGCTTATCTCCTTCATGGAGTTTTCCTTCAACACATTGGGGAATTCTCTGACTACTGCGAGAGAAAAGAATACCATCATTAATACCAGTTACCAAAAAATCTTTAGAGATGGTCAGGTTCAAATCGAAGACGATCTCGCACCCAACCGTTCTACGGTTACCAATAAGGATGTTCAATCCTATCTAAAAGATATTGACTTCTTTTTTAAAGATGTGAAGTTCAAATTCAACCTTGAAGAAATTTCCCATAGTATTAACGATTATGATGAACATTTCTTTCTGGTTAAAATGTCCCGTAGCATTGAGGGTACAACCGTAGAAAATGAAGCTATCAGCAATACGCAACCGAGGTTTGTGGAAGTAAACCTTGATGAAAATACGAGAGAATTAAAAATCGTAAGTATTTATACTACTAAGCTCAATGAATTAGCTGGAATAACTGGGTGGTGGAATAACCTTCCCATAGATTGGAAACTACTCTTTGCGGAAGAAATTATTATTGCCGATTCGCTTACCATGCGAGAGGCATTGTTGATGAATACTTCACTTCAATTAGGAGATACACTCTATGTGCCAGAAACTGATACTATTCATCATATAACAACTTACTCAGTCAGTGAGATTATTAGTAGTGAGATGTACCCCATTTATGACAGCACCTTTTACATCCAAAGTTATGATACGGTAATTCTCAATACTACTCAGATGTTTTCTGATCTTAAGCAAATCCTAGACCTGCGTGAATTAGATTTGAAGGAAATGGGACTGACAGATGTCTCTCCTATTAATAAAATGACTCGATTGAGAAGACTAAATATATCGGGTAATCCCATTACGTCGATTGCCTCACTCAAAAGTCTTTCCCTTCTTCAATCAATAGATTGTAGTCATACCAAAATAGAAAATATAGAATCTCTGCAATTTCTTCCTGAAATAACTGATATTAATATCTCACATACCTTTGTGGAAAATATCTCTCCCTTACAATATCTTCCTAAATTAGAAATCCTGAATTGTGCATTTACGCCTGTAAGCAGTCTTGCTTCTATCACTGAAAATCTTGCATTGACTGATCTCGATATACAGCAAACTTCAGTAAGTAGTCTGGCACCTTTGGAATCGCTGAAAAATATTCGAAGAATAAATTGTTCCAATACCCCCATTACGACGCTTTCTCCTTTGGGTACGCTCCCAGAACTGGAAAGTCTCATTTGCAATTACACAGATATAAACACGTTGACACCCTTAGAAGGGGCTGTATCACTAACGCAGTTATTTTGTGAAAACACAGAGATCAATAGCCTTCAACCACTTTCAGGACTTCCCAATCTAGCCAGCATTTATTGTGATCAAACTCAGATTACTGAAAAAATGGCTTCTGAATACATGAGATTGCATCCCAAAACTTTGGTTATCTATAATTCAGATGATCTTAGAGGTTGGTGGATGAATATGTCTGAAGCCTGGAAAAATATTTTGAAAGGCGAACTTAGTATATCATCCTCTCCTTCTAAAGCGGAATTACAGGCGATTGCCAACCAAACTGAACTAGATATTAGGGGCAACAAGTCGATCAGTGACCTACAACCTGTAAGCATGCTTCGCAATCTTCAGATTCTCCAATGTGATGCTACACCTGTTCAATCGCTGACTCCATTAAGTTCTTTATTAGAACTCAGAACGTTAACCTTTAGCAATACAAATGTCAATTCACTAGAACCGCTGCGAAATCAAAATCAGCTATTTGAAATTGATTGCTCTGGTACGCAGGTAAATTCACTAGAGCCCATTAGTGAATTACCCAGACTTGTCAAAGTAGACTGTAGTAATACTCCTGCTTCTGACATCATCGCCCTGGTAAAACTCCCTAGAATAGAAGTTATTTTTTGTGAATCTACCCCAGTAACTCAACCGCAAGTGATGGCGTTTCTGGATAATAAACCTGAAACTATCATCATTTACCACTCTGATGAGCTTCTGAACTGGTGGGTGCAGATTCCAGATGAATGGAAAACTATTTTTCGACAACACGTATCCATGGATGAAGCTCCTTCTTCTCTTCAGCTTCACAAGATTGAATATCTCGTTACGCTCAACATTGAGGGTAATACTACGATTACTAATCTTCAGCCCATAACACGCCTTAAAAGACTCAAGAATTTGCAAATCTCGCGTACTCAGATTTTTGATCTAGGTCCTATTAGTGAACTGACTCAGTTAGAAAAATTGACTTGCGCAGCAAGCCCATTAAGGAGTTTAGGGCCTATTAGTAAGTTGCAAGAACTGAAATACCTGGATATTGCAAATACACCTATTGACGGACTTGATCCATTGTCCAATTTGTTGTCATTAGAATCATTGATTTGTTCTGGTACGCAGATCAAAGATCTAAAACCTATAGCTTCGCTTATTAATTTAAGAATCCTGGATTGTTCTAATACCAGAGTCAAAAAACTCAAACCGTTAAATAATCTTTTTTCAATGGAATCATTGACATGCTATAATACGAGAATTAGTAGTAAGGAAATCAATGATTACAAATCAGCTCACCCTCAGACAACTGTTGTGTATTATTGATACTACTTTGTAACTTTATGTTAATCAATCATACATTTAGGGCTGATACCCAAAACATATAGTTGAATGACATTCAATGTATCTGCTAATTCTGAACCATCAAAACCTTTGATATCTGTAGGGGAAACATATGCTTCGTATGCTTTTGTGTAGTTTTTAGCTAAAGGCATATAAGACCAATGCCACTTTTCCTCTTCGTACCCTGTTCGCAAATTGATTGATTTATCCGTATAAGGTTGACAAAAGCCAAAATCCTTTGCATGTTGGATCATCCAAACGTACACATCCTTACCTTCACCTTGCTCAAAATATTCATTAGAGAAGCTATTAATGTCTATATCTGTTCCCCAGTGATGGCGAGAAGTCCCAGGCATTGAACTATATCTTAGTATTTTCAGTGCCCTTTGTTGCGGATCGATTACTTCCTGAGATAGATTCATCCCCTCTACTAAACGATTCCCATTCCATTTTGCCTCCCAAATACCCTTTTGTCTTTCAAAATTGCGCGTAGCTGAAATGATATGAATAGCTATCCCATCCTTAGCAGCAGCCTCATGAAGACTTATAAATGCCTGATATGTTTCTCTTTGTAAATATGTACCTATAGCTGATCCTTTTGCATACTGGTTCGCTATCTGTACAAAATTGGTATCCTCAGAAGGTTCAAATCGACCTAATAGGTATGTCAAAGGGATAGAATCTGGCATATACTGAGAAGCTGATATAATAGTATCTTTAGTTGTACTTTCATTCCCACCAGTGGGTTCTTGCTTGCATCCCACCCAGATACTTATGAATAAGATTACTATCGCATTCAAAAATTGGTTCATACTAATTGTTTTGCATAAATATTTCGTAAGCAATAATACCCGCTGCTACAGAAACATTTAGGGATTCTGCTTTTTGCATACCAGGTATATGAATTTTTTTGAGTACAGGTGATGCAGTTACATCCTCTGAAAGCCCATTCGCCTCATTACCCAGTACGACAAAGTCATATTTACCAAATGATATCTCTCGCAATGATATACCATCCAAATCTGCTGCCCATACCTGACCCGGTAATGCCTGAAATAACTCCTGCTCAGATTTACAGTAATACACATTTACGTGAAAAATTGCACCCATAGAGCTTCGAACAACTTTGGGATTCAGCACATCCACCGATCCTCCTAAACAGATTATGCTCTCCCATCCAAACCAATGAGAAATACGCAAAATAGTACCCATGTTGCCTGGGTCCTGAATTCTATCCAGGATAAATCCAGGCCCCTCTAAACCACTCCATGGAACAGAAGATTGTAACATCGACGAATGTTCAGGTATTCTAACTACGGCACATATTCCTTCTGGATTTTCTAAAGTACTAATCTGGTAAAAGTCATTTTGATTAGCAACATAATGTATCTGAGAATCAAACAAATTAAATATAGATTCAAATTTGTCTAATGTATCTTCACGAATGATAACTGCTATCACTTCCCAATCAGCATGGTATGCTTCTTGAACAAGCTTAATGCCTTCGACGATACACAACAAATGCTTATATCGTTGCTTTTTAAGTGAAAGGGAACGAAAAAGTCGTAATTTCGCTTTAGACAAGGGTTGCATGAATACAAGTTTACGAAAATATGTGGGCTTATGGGGGGTTATTACCACAATACTCCTTTCAACAGGATGTAATGCTACCAGACATCTTCAACAAGATGAATATTTGCTCAAAAGTTCCGTAAAAATCAAACACGAAGGATCGATTAATAAAAATCTGCTCAGTAAGTCTATCCAACTTAAACCCAACCGTAGATTACTGATTCCCAAAACCTATCTGCATCTGTATAATCTCGGTAAGACCCTGGAAAATGATTCCTCCCAGGTGAAGAATTTTTTATTAAAATCAACCAGAATTCATCAAGCCTATCAAAAAACCACTCGATGGCTAACCGAGCAGATCGGAGAAACGCCTGAGCTTGTAAATCTCTCTAAGATACAAAGTGATAGTATTAACTTATTTAATGTTTGCTTTAGTCAAGGATATTTTCATCCTAAGATTAACTACGAAATTGATACAATCAAAAATTGGTTTGAAAGTCAAAAAGCCAACGTGAAATTTGTTGTTCAAGAATCACTACCTGCGGTTATTTTTGATGTCAGATATCAGTTAGGAGATACCAGTATAATGTATAGCCCTGCTTTATGGGAGGATTTTATCCAAGCCTATGATACGTCTTCATCACTCATCAAACAATATGGAAAACAGCCTTTCACATATCAACATAAATTACTTGAGCAAGAACGCTTAAGAGCCACAAATGCGTTAAAAAATGCAGGATATTTCACTTTTTCTCAGGGCATGATACAGTTCCTGGTAGACACTACTTACATGCTTCCCGGTCCTTACAAACCCAAATATCAGCCTTTGAAAGTTATCGTGGAATTTTTAGAGATGCCTCCAAAATTTAGAATTGGTGAAATAAAAGTAAATATACGATCAGCAAAAGATGGTACTAATCTGGATGATATATTTACTCAGTTATATCGAGCTGAACTCCTTACCCCTTCTGAAAGAGAATTTTACAAGCTTTCACAAAAAAAGCTGGCAGATACTGTTAAGATGACCTTTGAGGCAACCCATACAGTAGCAAGGGAAGTAAATTATAACTTCATAGCCAGAAGAATCTATCTGAAAGAAGGAGAGTTATTCGATCAATCAAAAGCACGTCTGACACAACAAAGACTGCTGGAACTCGGAATGTTCCAAATCGCATCTATCAATTATGATCCTGATGAATCCGAGGGTATTCTCGATGTGGTTATCAATCTTCAGACTTCTTTGAGGTACCAACTAAAGGTCGGTACTGAAACTTTTACGGATTTTGATTACACAACCTCCTCAAATTTACCAGTATTAGGTGTTACTTTAAGTATCAGTAATAAAAATGCTTTTAAGCGATCTGAACTACTAGAATTCACCTTTGGGGGTGATATAGGGTTATATGCAAGTGAAGAAGATAGAAGTAATTTTCAAAATTTTTTCTATGAAATAGGCAGTAGTGTAAAATTAAATATTCCTCAGTTTTTACTACCTATAGGGCAAAAAAATAATCTCGCCCTTGAGCGACTCAGCCCACAAACTATCTTTACCGGGACAATCAACAGAGAAAGTAGACGTGAATTTAATCGATTAATTACCGGTTTAGATCTCGCTTACAGATGGCAACATATTAGGCCTAACCGAAATAAGCTTATATCAAGTGTTTTTACCCCAATTGCTATAAACTTTATTGATATAAGAATCCGTTCAGAAGATTTTCAGCAGCGAGTGAATACACTACCCTTGGCCATACAAAGAGATTATCAGTCCAGATTTAGCTCCAGGACTAATTATACTTTTACTTATTCAACCTTTGGTCGATCCAGGTTATATCCTACTAATTATTATCAATTTAGTACTGAGATAGGAGGAAATCTTCCTTATTTATTAGACAGATTCGTTTTACGAGATAGCAAAAGAGGGGACAATCAGATCAACGACAACCTGTTCTACGGTCAATATGTAAAAGGATCATTTGAATACAAGCGTTTCATTCCTTTAAATAATCGCAGCGAAATTATTCTAAGAGGCCTTATTGGAGCCAGTAAGGCATATCGTACTACTGGAGATGACACTACTGGGAACGTTTATAGACATGTTCCATATGAGCATAGATTTTTCAGTGGGGGAGCCAACTCAATGAGAGGGTGGCGCTCTAATACATTAGGACCTGGCACGCTAACCCTACCAGAAATTCAAAATGTATTTGGATTGGCCAGTGCCAGTAGTTTGCTGGCTCCAGGTGGTGAATTAATTCTGGAACTCAATGCCGAACTTCGCTTTGATGTTATTTCCTACCTGGAGATGGCACTTTTTACTGATGCAGGCAATGTATGGTTTAACAGAGAAATATCTACCAGCCAGGAAAATGCTAGTGATAACAGTAGTAGTGTACTGACAAGAGATAATCTTAAGATGGGTTGGGATGCAGGAATAGGGTTTAGGTTTGACTTCTCGTTTCTTATCCTTCGATTGGATATAGGTCAGCAAATATTTGCTCCAGACGCTGGGTGGATTATACAAGAATTCCCCAAAGATCTTGGTGGGGGAAGAACACAGTACAACCTGGGGATAGGATATCCCTTTTAGAATTCAGGTAGCTTTGTGTTGGCCCAATTTCTCTTTCAAAGCAAAAAAACCTAACTGTATTCGGTCTCTGACCATTCCCCACACACTTTCATCCAAAATCTTTGAATCTGTAGTTGCCTGATAAGTTACCAGGATAGCTAGTGGAAGGAAAACCATTACTGGAAGCCATGCGCCATATATAGGCTCTATTACTCCTTGCTTTGACATTTTTTTCCCTTGAGTTATCAACACATAGAAAATCATAAATAATATAACAGAAACAATGGAAGGAGCGCCAAGTCCTCCTTTTCTGATGATTGCACCTAAAGAAACACCTATCAACATGAATAATACCACATTAATGGGCATAGCAAATCTATTGTAATATTCGTATTGGAACTTTCTCAACGTCTTTTTCGCTTCTTTAGATTCATTTTTCACAAAATCCAAATAACTCTTTAGCCCCCTAATATCTACAACAGCCTGGTCAATATATTCGTACAGGCGATCTTCATTTCCCAAACAGTACAATGGATTATTTCCTTCAAAATCATACGGAGTAATATATGACTTAAAATCAATTGTATCAGATCTGTACTGAGTAAATAAGGTATCTATCATATTATTTCTGGAAAACTGAGTAATGTATTTCTTGAGCTGCACCTGCCGACGTATTTTAAGACTATCAATGGCCACCCTCAGATCCTCTAGCGGCATGATGATCTCATGTTTAAATTGCTTTTCATCTGTACGATCAAGTTGGAATCCGCTCAAATTAAATGTGTAGTACAGTGAATCGAAATAGGTTCGACCGTAGGGCAATGTATTGGGACTACCCGCTTCAGGTGGATATTCTTCATGTCTGGAACCGTGATATAAGGTCATTTTCATTGCCATGCCTCCACCCAATGTTTTCGTGCGTGCTGAATCTGCCAGAATGATATCTGTATTACCCCTGTTATCTGTATGATCATAGATCAATACATCAAACAATGTCCCACTTTTATTATCCTTATCTGAAACCCGGATGACAAAACCATCTATATCTGAATAGAAATGACCAGGCTGTAAGGCTACATCCGGCTTCTTTCTGGTGACATCATACAGCAGACTAAAGAACTTAAGGTTGGCTTCGGGAATCAGATAAAAAGATGCATAGAAAGAAAAGCTCATGAGTAATAGAGAGAAAATGATTACGGGTTTCATCAAACGAAACAAACTTATTCCCGATGATTTTATCGCTGCTAATTCATAGTTCTCGCCCAGATTACCAAAAGTGATCAAAGCTCCTGCGAGAACTCCAACGGGTAATGCCGTTATGGTCATTTTTCCCGCTGCGAAGAAAAACAACTTAAAAATCACATCTCCACCAATGCCTTTGCCAGCAATTTTATCCATATAAACAGAAACAAATTGCACTACCAGAATAAACATCACTATGGAGAAGCTCATCAAAAAAGGCTTCGCATAGGATTTTAATACCATTACATGTAGCTTCTTCACCTTTTATCCTATTGAATTTATCTTCTATATTAACTATCTGTAAATTTATCACTGCTTTTCATAAACGGAAATTCAAGATATATTCAGATATGTAAAAGTACTTGTAATTCAACAAATGGTTGTAAAGAATCAGGATTTTACACCCGCTAGTAAATACAAAACTGCCATCCTAACGGCTACTCCATTTTCTACCTGATCTAAAATGATTGCCTGTTCTGAATCAGCTATCTCACTATCTATTTCCACTCCACGATTGATAGGACCGGGATGAAGAATCACCAATTCCTTATCCAATTGCTGTAATCGCTTCTTGTTCAATCCATACATCATTGCATACTCTCTAAGCGAAGGGAAATATTTTATATCCTGTCTTTCTAGTTGAATACGTAGCATATTTACGGCATCAGCCCATCGTAGTACTGCCTGAAAGTCGTAGTCTACCTCTACATCCAAAGCCGCAATATGCTTGGGTATTAACGTTGGTGGACCACATACTTTGACTTGAGCACCTAGCTTATTTAGTGCTAATATATTCGAAAGGGCCACCCTGCTATGCATGATATCTCCGATGATTGCGACTCGCAATCCAGCCAGTGATCCAAACTTTTCTTTTAAGGAATAACAATCCAGCAGTGCTTGTGTAGGATGTTCATGCGTTCCATCACCTGCATTGATGATTTGTGCAGGAATATGGTTACTAAGATAAACAGGTGCGCCTGGATGTGGATGACGCATTACAATCATATCCACTTTCATGGCAAGGATATTTTTTACCGTATCCAGGAGTGTTTCCCCTTTTTTGACACTGCTACTCGATGCAGAGAAATTCACGACATCAGCAGAAAGTCGTTTTTCAGCTAACTCAAATGAAATACGTGTCCGTGTTGAGTTTTCAAAAAACAAATTAGCGATCGTAATGTCTCTGAGGGTAGGTACTTTCTTGATCTGACGATTGATTACTTCCTTGAAATTATTCGCCGTGCTCATAATGAGCTGAATATCGTCAGAAGATATATACTTAATACCTAGCAGATGCCTTGTGCTTATCATTTAACCCTTATTTATCAAATAAATGGAATCCTCTAATTCTCCACCTTCTGTTAATCGAACAATAACGCGTTCTGTCTCGATGGTATCAACTTTTACACCGACATACCCAGGCTCTATGGGTAACTCCCTGGTCCGTTTGCGATCTACTAATACCAATAGCTCCACAGATTGGGGTCTGCCATAGGCGAGCATGGCATCCAAAGCAGCACGTACCGTTCGTCCCGTAAACAACACATCATCAATGAGAATTACCTTTTTGTTCTCTATCAGAAAATCTATATGCGTTTGATTGGGATTTATAGGGGTATCTCTTCTTCGAAAATCATCTCTGAAAAATGTCACATCCAACTCACCATAGGGTATGTGAAAATCCGGCAACAATTCCTTTAACAACTTGTGTATTCTGCGTGATAAATACACTCCGCGTGGCTGTATACCCAAAATGACTGTATTTGCAAAAACATCATAATTTTCAATCAACTCATGACATAATCTGAGCAACGTAACTTCTAGCTTTTTCCCAGAAAATAACTCTAATGTTGTTTTTTCCATAGATTTCTTTCAACCACTCCAAAACCAAAATTAAATGAAAATACCTTCTGATGTATCAAACTTTCACATTTTCCTCAATAGTTTTAAAATACACTTCTTCAGCCAATCCCAGCGAAAGCGTCATTCCTGCCCCACTTAATCCAGTGATAACCGTCACGTCCTCATCAGGATGAAATACTAATTCTGTCTTACCGGGAAGTTTGGCATATATTCCATGCCATCTTTCAGATATGTTGAAACTGGGAACCTCCACCATTACTGCAAGATACTCCATAATATATCGATTGATTTCCTCTCTTAGGAATGGATCGTGAACCCATCCATATTCGTGGGAATCTCCAATGATTAATTCTCCTTTTCCATTTTGAGACATCATCACGTGAATCCCCCATTTAGAAAACCAGGGGCTTTCGCGATCTATCCTATCTTTCAAGTCAGCCAGAGATAAACAATGCTGAAAGGCAGCATAATGCGTCAACGTAAGTCCACCTGAAATAGATGGCCCCATACGCCAAAGATCTGGTTGTGGTTCAGTGCGCAACATCTGAAGTTTACACTTGGTAATAGATGTGTTCCTGAAGTGTTCTGGAAACAATAATTCCAGATCAGCACCACAACAGATATATGCCTGGTTAAACTGCCATTTCTCCCCACCATGAACAACCATCTCACCTTGATCTATATGGGACACCACTGTACCAAATCGCACATCTACTTCATACGCTTCCTGTAACCAGTTCGTAAACTTAGCAGGAACTTCTCTTGGGTCGACGATCATTTCTGTCTTACTCCATAACGCACCTATAAGATTGTCAACTTTTGCACATGGAGAAATTTCTGAGACTTGTTCAGGAGTGATTAATTGACACTGATAGGGAGCACTACGAGTAGTATCCATAAATTCTTCTAACACGCTCCATTCATCTTCCCGATACGCCAAAGACAGTGATCCATTTTCAGTGTACCATATTCCTGCCTGATCGGCAATTTCTTTCCACAATATTCTACTTCTGAGTGCTCGATCCAGTAGTTTGCCTTGAGGTTGCCCTATGGGCCATATCATACCAAAATTTCGTATTGTAGCACCTACTGCCCTTTCGTTTTTCTCAAACAATGTCACTTTCCGTCCATCTTTTGCAGCTGTATAAGCCATGGCTAACCCCACTATGCCCCCTCCTACAATAGCTACATCTGTGGTATATATCTTATTCATCATGCGTAGAATTTATAGCTAAAATGCAAAATAAACAGCGGCATTCCCACATTATTCTTTACTTTTAGCCATAAATTTAATTCCAATATGTCTTCTACTGTTACTTCCTGGTTAAACCGATCCACTCCCACTACCTTTACTGTCTTCGCCACCATTACTGCCTTTTGCACATATATGTGTATGTATGCATTCAGAAAACCATTCACTGCGGCTACGTTTGCAGAAGGTCCGATGATATGGGGTTTGGACTATAAATCGGCATTAGTCATTATCCAGGTGTTAGGGTATATGCTTTCCAAATTTATTGGGATTAAAGTAGTCTCAGAAATGGATAGCAAAAAGAGAGCCATTACGATTTTGATTCTGATAGCGATAGCCTGGGCAGCATTACTAGGTTTCGCCCTTGTTCCAACTCCATACAATGCTATTTTTCTGTTTTTCAATGGACTACCGCTCGGCATGATTTGGGGATTGGTATTTGCCTATCTGGAAGGTCGCAATAGTACAGAAGTCATGGGATTAGGACTTTGCGCAAGTTTTGTATTTGCTTCGGGATTAGTTAAGGATATCGGTCAGTTTCTCATGGGTCAGGGCATGTCGGAATATTGGATGCCTTTTGGCGTGGGAGCTATATTTGCACTCCCCTTGTTAGCATTTACATGGCTAATCAATCAGATTCCTGCTCCTACCGCAGAAGACGAGGCACTGAGAACCAAAAGAGAACCCATGAGTGGTCGGGAACGCAAGCAATACTTCATGAAATTTGCTACAGGAATTATATTACTCGTGCTTGTTTATACCATCCTCACTGCGTATCGAGATTTCCGAGATAATTTTCTGGCTGACATATGGGCCGATTTACGAGGTATCAATAATGATGTCAACTTTTCCTCTACAGAAACCCCCGTATCCATCTTAGTATTAGTAGCATTAATGCTTATCGTTCTAGTGAAGGATAATTTTCGTGCATTATTGGTCAATCATATTGCCATTGGTGTGGGGGTGATTATGGCAGGAGTAGGAACATGGTTTCATCAACAGGGAATGCTGGGAGATTATACGTGGATCATTCTTACCGGACTGGGAACATATTTAGCCTATATTCCTTTCAATAGTATTCTTTTCGACCGATTAATTGCAACTTTTCGACAAGTTGCAAACGTTGGATTTCTCATCTATGTGGCAGATGCATTTGGATACATGGGAAGTGTAGGCATCCTAATATACAAGAACTTTGGGGCACCAAACCTTAGTTGGCTCAGCTTTTTTACCAACATAAGTTATGTCCTGGCTGTTATAGGTGCAATAGGCATTACCTTATCCATCCTTTATTTTTATTGGAAAAAGAAGCGATCTACGCATCATTTCATCGAAAAGGAATTGACAAAAGGCTAGTTCTATTTTGTTTTGTATATTAGTTGATGTGTAAAGGCCACAAAATATGAAAGACCATTTAGAAAATTTCATAAGGGAACATGTTGAGCAACCTAATGAAACGGAACTACAAGCTATCCTCGATATTTTTTATTGTGATACCTGTAAAAAAGGTACATTTTTTAAAGAACGATTCTCTGTCTCTCAATATTTAGGGTTTATAGTAGAAGGATCTGCAAGATTGGTTCTATATCCTGAAAATGGCGAGGAGATTACGATCAAACTCATCCAGGAAAACTCGTTTATTACGGATGTAATCAGCATCAGATCTAATCGAGAAACTCCTATGGGTATCCAATGTATTGAAGATTTGTCATTACTTGTCGCTCCTGTTCACGAAGTACAAAATCTACTAGATAAAAACCTTACGGTCAATATTTTATTTCGCAAATATGTAATAGATAAAGCACTTGAAATAGGAGAAAACTACATTCAATTCCTCAGCGGTACTGCCAAAAGCAGGTATCAGTTTATCGTTAATAGGTATCCCAATTTAATACACAGATTTCCCCTTCGATTGGTAGCATCTATTATTGGAGTTACACCTACTCAATTGAGCAGAATTAGAAATAACAACCATGACTGATCAACTTTTCAACATTTGTTGAGCATAAAATAGAAAAGCCCTATGTTATTTTGCAATTACTTAACAATCATGCTTTACATCTATTTAGTCAGTCTTTATTTTTTCAATGTGGATTTTTTAATGCTTTTTTACGAAATCAGCAAGCAAACCATATGACTTCTTATTTTACGGCACAAATGATTTCCCTCTCATTTAAACCCCGAAAATATTACCATTTAATCTTATCTTTAAGCTCAACTTAACAATCCCATCCCAATATGTTAGTTTTACTTATCAGGAAAGTACCACTCACGTTAATCCTATTTTTCACTTCTATTCTACTCTATTCTCAACCTCTACCTAAGGTGACTATACATATTGTTTCCGAAAGTAATATTCCTTCTTTAGACGCGAATGAATTCGAAGATGTTGTGCGTGAAGAAATCCTTACACTGCTAAACAATCGTTTTGAAGTGGACATGCAAGCCACTTATTGCAACTACGATATAAAAGTACTCAATGAAACATTTGAAGCGATTTTTGCTGATCCTGAGGTTGATATCATAGTAGCTATAGGTGCAATGAGTTCAGGTATCCTTGCTACACAAAAAAACTATTCCAAACCTGCAATAGCAGGTATCATTCTCGATAACGAACTTCAGAAGATTCCCTTGACAGATGAGGGAACTTCAGGTGTGCCTAACTTTACCTATCTACAATCTCCCTTTAATATACAACGAGATCTTATTAAGCTCAAAGAAATTTACCCCTATCGACATCTCGCTTTCATGGGGGCGGATGAATTAATAGATGAGTTATCTTTTGTTCGGGATTTTATTGGAAATATTGCCCAGGGGTTGGGAGCAGAATCGCATTATGTACCTGCAAAAGGTACCGCAGAAGAGATCTTTCTGTCCATCCCTGAAGAAATAGATGCCATTTATTTTTTCCCTATTTTTAATGATGCCGAGATGGAGATATTTCCCGAATTAATGGAAAAAATCAATCAGAGCGGAATAGCAACCGCAGCATTATTAGGAGAGGAATATGTTGAACAAGGAGTACTCATGGGTTACGAAGCTGGAAAAAACCTCCAATCTATGCCCAGAAGAATAGCTATTAACATATTGAAGATTCTTGAAGGGACTCCTGCTGCTGATCTTCCCGTCGCTATTCCTACATATAATGAAACGCTACTCATTAATGCTGCAACTGCAAATGTTTCTAATATACATCCCAATTTTGACATTATTTCCGAAGCCATCGTCGTCAATTTTGGAGAAGAAAATACTGGTACAAGGCATACATTACAAGGCGTATTAGCAGAAGGACTCAAACAAAATCTCGATATATTGATCAGTCAGCGCGATCCAATATTGGCACAAAAAGATATGCAACTAGCCCGAGCAAACTATCTTCCGCAAGTCGAAGGCAATGCTACTTATAGCATTCTGGATAAGCGCACAGCAGAAAATTCATTTGGGCAACAGGGCAGATATACACTTTCTGTGGGTGGTACTGTTTCTCAAATTATTTTTTCAGAACCAGCTATTGCTAATATTCAATCTCAAAAACTGCTTCAAAAAGGACAGGAAGAAGGATTTAGGCAGGTACAATTGGATGTGATATTAGACTTAGCCACAGCTTATCTCAATTTATTGCAGGCTAATACACTTGTAGAAATTAATATTGAAAACGTACAAGTTACTAAAGAAAACTATGACATTGCACAAGCAAAAGAGGCTGTGGGATATACTGGGGCAACTGATATCAATAGGTGGACCTCTGAACTTGCTCAGCGAAACATAGAGTTAAGAAGGGCACAAGCCCAATTCAAACAGGCTCAGTTTCAGTTAAATCAATTACTTAATCGACCTATTGATGAAGCTTTCAATGTAGAGGATATCACTCTTCAACAACAGATGCTCTATGTAACTGATCAACGAATACTTTCATTGATACAGAACTATCGCGATCTAAAGCGATTTTCCGACTTCCTGGTAGAAGAGGCAATTAATAATCTCCCTGAACTTAAACAAATAAACTTTAGCCTGGCGGCTCAAGAAAGATTGAGAAAATCTTTGAGTAGAAGATTCTATCTTCCAAGCATAGCTTTAAATGGTTCTTTAACTGATGTAGTCAATCGGTGGGAGGTATCAGAAAATCCTCAATTTCCCAGCCCTATTGATCAACCTACCTGGAATATCGGAATCGGTTTACAATATCCTATTTTCCAGGGGGGGACCCGTAACCTTGATCTTCAACGCACAAAAATTGCTATTGACCAACTGGGAGATCAACGCATGAACTTAAGAAGACAATTGGATGTGAGGGTTAGAGCTTCCTTGGAAAATGCCAGTGCTACGTTTGTTGAGGTAGAATTATCTCGTAAAGCCGCTGATGCTGCCAAAAAGAATTTTGACATCGTACAGGATTCCTATTCTCAGGGAATAGTAAATGTAACCAACCTCATCGATGCGCAGAATGTGGCAATTGCCACTGCACTATCAGCTCAAAATGCTATCTACCAGTTTGTTATTGACTTTTTGAATGTTGAACGCTCTATAGGGAACTATTACTTCCTTTCTTCAGAAGGTGAACGAGATGCCTTTTTTGAAAAGCTTATCATATATATGAATACCAGTAAATGATTTGATATTACTTATGAAACCATTCATTCCACCTATTTTATCCTATGTAATATCCTGCTTCATCATATTTGGATGCGGAGGTAACAATGCTACGGGTCCTCAGAAATCGCCGCGTCCTGTGAGGTATGGCAAGATAATACAAACAGGTAGTGCTGAAACTCAAACATTTTCGGGTATTGCCAAATCCAGTCAAGAATCTCAATTGAGCTTTAAGGTTTCAGGTATCATAGCACAGATACCTGTTAAAGTTGGGGACCGTGTATCAAGAGGACAAATGATTGCCCAGTTAGATGCCACAGACTACGATATAGGTCTCGAACAAGCACAAGCTCAACTTAAAAGTGCACAGACTCAAATTACCAGTGCCCGTTCACAACTGGTCTCCAGTAAATCAAATTATGAAAGAGTGGAGAAATTGTATGAGAATAACAGTTTACCACTGAGTGATTATGAGCAAGCAAAAACCAATTATGAAGCTACACAAGCTCAATATGATGCTGCTGAAGCTCAGGTCAATACTGCCCAAAAACAGGTAGATGCCGCCAAAAAGCAAGTAGAATATGCTACCATTTTAGCCCCTTTCAACGGTGTAATTACAGCTGTATTCGCAGAGGAAAATGAGATCACTGGCATAGGAAATCCGGTAGCTACACTTAGTTCAGATCGGCAACCTGAGGTAAGTTTGGGCATTCCCGAGTCTTTTATTTACCGTATCAAAAAAGGGCAGAAAGCAGATATACGCTTTACCACTATACCTGATAAGACATTTAAGGGCACAATAGATGAGGTAGGGTTTGCTGCTGGAGGTGCTACTACCTATCCTGTAACTGTAGTGATAGATAATCCCAGTGAAGTAATTCGACCTGGAATGGCTACCGAAGTTACGTTCAATTTTCAGGAAGTAGATACAGGTATCCAATACCTGATAGCCCCGGTGAAAGCTGTTGGTCAAGGTCCCGATGGCAACTTTGTTTTTCTGCTTGAACAAGTAGATAGTCAATATGTCGCACGAAAACAGATCATAGAAGTAGGAGAAATATTAACTGCAGGATTTGAGGTCAAAGATGGCTTAGAAGAAGGCCAGATTGTAGCAACTGCCGGTCTCAAGACCTTATTGGATGGGATGAAAGTAACATTAATGGAGTAAGCAACTACCTCACCCTCAATCAACCTGAATATGAACATTACCCAGATCGCACTTGACAATAATAGGGTTACCATAGTTATATTATTGATCATACTTCTCTACGGATTGATGAGCTATAATCAACTTTCCAGAGACTCCATGCCCCCTTACACCATACGTGTATGCAATGTGATTACTAGATTTCCAGGAGCTTCTCCAGAAAGAGTAGAAGAGTTAATTACAGATAAAATAGAAAAAGTCGCCCAGGAGTTACCTGAGCTAAAGAGTGTTACCAGCGAGTCTCGTACGGGCCTATCTGTAGTGACAGTTGAAGTTACTCCTGACATTCAAGAACAGGACTTACAAGCCATCTGGGATAAGTTGAGAAGGAAAATAGAGGACATTAAGGATGATTTGCCTGATGGGTCTCAAGAACCTAATGTGGATGATGACGGCCTAGGAGTGGTTTATGGTATCATGCTGGGTATAGAAGGAGATGGATTTTCCTTTTTTGAATTAAAAAATTATGCAGAAGACATAAGAGATGACCTGATCAAACTGGATGATGCATCAAGGGTAGAAATAAGTGGAATACAGGAAGAACAAATTTATGTAGAATTTGATAATGCACGATTGGCTGATGTAGGACTTACTTCAGCCCAGTTGCAAAATATTATTTCTGCTACCAATATCGTATTTCCTGGGGGGGAAGTAAGCTTAGAAGACAAAAGAATCGTGCTGGAACCCACAGGAAATTTTGAAGACATTGAAGATCTGGAAAAGACTTTGATCCCGGTGGGTCAGAATGGAGAAACTGTAGAATTAGGGGATATCACCCGAATTATAAGAGACTATAAAAACCCTCCAGATAACCTGGTAAGGATTAATGGATCCCCGAGTTTAGCAATATCCATTGCGCTTAAAGAAGGGGCGAATCTCATTCGATTAGGAGAAATTATTGATCAAAAATTAATTGAATACAACCAAGAACTACCTATAGGAGTACAACTCATTCGCACAGCCAAACAGGATTACTATGTCAATAATAAGATCTCGGATTTCCTCAATAATGTTATTCAGGCGATTGTCATTGTACTTGCAGTAATGCTGGTTTTTCTAGGACTGCGCACAGGCCTTGTTGTTGCGAGTCTCATACCCATGACAATGGTGATGACCCTCATGCTAATGAACTTATTCAACATAGGATTAAATCAGGTTACTTTAGCTGCGCTCATCATGGCACTAGGGATGTTAGTAGATAACGCTATTGTGGTCTCAGAATCCATAATTGTGAAAATGGAAGAAGGAAAATCCGCTCGAATCTCAGCAATAGAATCCAGTAAAGAATTGGCTATTCCCTTATTGATTTCATCATTAACAACCTCTGCTGCATTTTTAGCTTTCTTTCTCGCGGAGGATGTCATGGGTGAAATTGTAGGACCTATATTCAGTGTAATCACCATTGCTTTATTATCTTCCTGGATATTATCCATGGGAATGATCACCATGCTGGGAGTAATCTTTTTTCATAGCCAGGTTAAGACCTCAGATACTGATACCGATACCTCCACGTCAACTATATTTGATCGACTGTCTGTTTACTATGAAAGATTACTTGTCAGGGTGTTGGCTCGTCCAATCATATTTCTTATTACTATCGTCATTATATTTTTTGGCTCGTTGATGTTGTTCCCGCAACTACCCTTCATTTTTATGCCAGATAGTGATCGGAATCTGGTTACCCTGGATATGAATTTACCGCTGGGCACCAAAATAGAGCGTACAAATGAGGTGGTAAATGAAATTGAGCAATATCTCCAAACAGAATTACAAACCAATGAGTCTCGAAGTGAAGGAGTAGAGGACTGGGCGGCTTTTATTAGCAAAGGTCCCTTTTCATATGATCTTGGGTATAGACAAGGAGAAGCAAATTCTGGTTACGCTCATATGCTACTAAATACCAGTAGTTACGAGGCAAACCAATTCGTAGTTGACAAGCTCAATACGTATTGTTATCAGAAGTTTCCGGATGCTGAGTTCTCAATAGGAGCATTGTCTAGTGGTGGTGGTGGTGGACCAGATGTGGAAATACGTATCTCTGGAGAATCTCCAGCAGAATTATTCAGGATTTCTGAACAGATCAAACAACGTATGAATGATATACCCTTCACTCAGAATATCAAGGATAATTGGGGGCCTAAAATCAAAAAATTTATCATTGATATTGACCAGGATAAAGCCAACCGGGCAGGGCTGACCAATCAGGATATAGCAATTTCATTACGCACTTCGCTTTCAGGATATAATTCGGGTTCTTTCAGAGATGGAGAAGAAAATATTCCTATCATGATGCGAAGTCAGGGGAGTCAGGATATAGATGTGAATCAGTTAAAAGGAATTAATATTTTTGCTCAAAACACGGGCAGAAATGTTCCCCTGGTTCAGGTAGCAAATATCAATACCCAATGGCAGTTTGCCAAAATCCTTCGCAGAAACTTGTTTCGCACCATTACGGTTAGTTGTGATGCACAAGCCGGATACACTGCATCAGAAATTACCAACCTACTCCTACCTAACATTGAAAAAGATGCTACGAACTGGAAGGGGGGATATACCTATGAGCTTGGAGGAGAATCTGAAAATAGTGGTGATGCAATGGGAGCAGTAATAGAACAACTTCCCCTAGCAGCATTTATTATTCTCTTATTATTGATTACTCAATTCAACTCTATTAGAAAAACTGCTATTGTTATTAGTACTATACCCTTAGGATTAATTGGGGTAATTTTAGGTTTACTTATATTTCAGTCATACTTTGGGTTCTTTGCTTTTCTGGGAATGATCTCTCTAGCTGGGATTGTTATCAATAATGCGATCGTATTGATAGATAGAATCAAGATAGAAGAAGATGAAAATCAACGAAATCCTTATGATGCAATTGTTGAAGCAGCCAAGCAGCGATTCAGACCTATTCTTTTAACAACTTTTACTACTTCCCTAGGTCTTCTCCCACTCTACCTTGGAGGAGGATTGATGTGGGAACCCATGGCGGTCGCCATTATGATAGGACTTTTGTTTGCCACAGTTATCACTCTTTTGTTTGTACCGGTATTGTATAAGATGCTTTTCAGGATAAAAGAAGAAGAGCGTAATGATATGCAATAATTAATTAAGACCTTAAACTAACTAACTAATATTATTTAAATATACACGCCTCGGGTATGGTCTCACACATAACAATTGGTTCAATATCCATAATTGGTCTGCTGATCAACGATATAGAATAACTCAACTCAAATTCTTGGTAAGAGAAACAAAAAATTCTACTTTTTTTAGCAAAAATTCTTTTTTATTTAGATTTTTTATGTAATTTGCTATTGAAATTACTAAGCACGCGCTACTAAAAAATTGATTACCATCATCATTCACAGTATCTAGGTATTAGATACTTTATAATACTATTTAATATCAATAATTGGTTAACATAACTTTGTATATTTCCAAATTAAGATATTAAATTACGTAACACTATACATAATCCCGTGTATGTTTAATTATTAATCAATATCAAGTAACTTCACAATCTTTGAAACCATGAGTTATTTAGACAAAATCAAGGAAATGTACGCCATGATTGGCGAGGGTAAATCTATGGAAGCTCTTGAAAAATTTTACCATGACAAGGTAATTGTCATTGACGGTAAGGAGGCTCCCAGAAATGGAAAAGATGCCCAGAAAAAAGCTGTTCAACAATGGTATGGTATGATAAAGGAAATGCATGGAGGAGGAGTAGGTGCTATTACTTCTGATGAAGAAAATGGGGTAACAATGGTTGAATCCTGGGTCGATATCACTTTTCAGGATGGAAACCGTATCAAAATGGAAGAAGTAGGCGTTCAGAAATGGCTGGGAGATCAAATCATAAACGAACGCTTTTACTACACCATGCCTGACGGTATGTAAGGATGATTGAAACCGGTACATGAATATGGCTCGGAGAACTGTTCGTCCTACCCTATGGATGATCATGTGCTCCGAGCCATATGGCAACTTAGCCTAGGTGATTGCAATCCCTTGATCACAATACTGGAATGTCAAATACTAGTTTTTCTTTTTTACTGAAGCCATACCACTTGAAGACAGATGGGTTACGCTTCCATTGCCTGAATATTTTACTTTACCCATCCCGCTATTACTAATACTCAATTCTTCACTAGCGTACACTTGAGCATTTCCCATCCCGCAATTATTCACTTTTACATATTGAGCTGACAATTCTTCCGTATTTACTTTTCCCATTCCGGCATTATGAATATCAAGCTCACCGATACTACCCCTCAATTCAACTTCACCCATCCCACTATTTCTGATCTCTAAAGTTTTTCCGATCACTTCCAGGCTTGATGTACCCATTCCTGAGTGACTTAACACAAGATTTTCTGACTCCAGCGTACCCTGCCCTTCTAAATTACACATACCTGAAAGCTGAATTTCTTCTATTGCCTTCGCCTCAAGGTAGATATTCATCTTCTCCCATTTTTTCAAATCCATCCTATTGTTAAAAGAAATATATAGGGTATTATTCCTTACTTCTGTTTCAATAAATGTTAATAAGTTATCGTCAGCTTCTACTTCCAAAGACTCATTATTCCCTTGAGTAAGATAAATGCTAAACATCCCACTAGCTTTAATCTTATTAAACGCCGACACCGATCGCTGTTCTGTTTTAACATCACCACTACCCTTCACATTCCTCTTCTGTGCCTGAAGTGTAGGTCCTGTGGAAAATACGAGCAAGAATATGAAGATAAATAAAGATTGCTTTTTCATTCAATTCGTTTTTATGGTTTGATTAACTTAACCTATAAGATGTATCTTATAAGTAAAAGGTTGTAATCTTTTAAAAATTACATTCCAACCCGCAATGTTAACCATAAACTCCGTCCATAGCCATCCACTCCCGATCCATGTAAACGGTACAGTTCATCTGTCAAATTTTGAAGTCCAAGCCCTGCATAGATTCCCTTAAATTGGTATCCTGTAGTAATGTTTATCACATTCCATCCATCTGTACCTCCATCGGGAATACGGTGATCGCTTATATCTCCCCCTGACAATCTATCCTGTCTGGCAGCAAATAACCACTCTGCTTTGGCTCGTAAACCATCTAAATGTCGATATCTTGCACCTACTCTCCCATTAAAAGGAGGTATTCTACGCAAAGGGTTTCCATCATCATCCTCTCCCCAGGTATATGCCAGGCCTGTAAATAATTCAATATCTCCCATCTCTCCTATGAGTTCCCATTCAAATCCACGGATAGTTGCCTTATCTTGATTAGTCTTTTGAAATACTGGTTCTCCCTCGAAGGTATTGCTCCCTTGAAAGGTTGCAGGTCTACGAACAATCAGATTGGATAAACTCGTATTGTATACTGCTAACTCTGTGCGAACATTCTTCCATCTTGCCTTATACCCCACTTCTATGGTTTGCGACCGCTCCGGATCTAAGTCATCATTGGGAACTTCTATACCACTATCAAAAAATCCAAAACTACTCATATCATTAATATTGGGCGTCCGGAAGCCAGTATTAAATGAGACAATAATCCGTTGCTCAGGTTGAATTTTATACATAGCTGCGACATTACCTACCAGTGCAACTGGACTAACGTCCAGGTCTCCAAATATTTCATCTTCAGCTTTAAT
The DNA here is from genome assembly GCA_964652565.1 of uncultured Bacteroidia bacterium. Classification (GTDB taxonomy): domain Bacteria; phylum Bacteroidota; class Bacteroidia; order J057; family J057; genus JBCCTX01. The sequence continues at coordinate 25,000 of CAZZEC010000019.1, read as the reverse complement.
CGTAACCCCATTTAAGCGTAGCCCCCCTGTAAAAATCCAATTTTCTAGTTCTACATTGTGTAGGGTAAATATCGCCAAATTGCTTGCTGTAGCGCCATCCGCATATAGTCCTCTGACATCTGTACGTGAATTATTTGTTTCATCCAGATCAAAAGCCGTACTCCCTACTTCGTCAAAATACCATTCCACTCCTGAAACGATTGTCCAGTACGAAGCTGGTTGAGATTGTATTTGCACCGTTGCTCCCCAGGTATCCACCTCATCTCTTTCATGCTCAATGATTGTAGATCCTACCCTGGATTGTCGTCTCCCTTCAATAGACTGCTGATAAGAAACAGTAGCCTGGATATTGGACAACCATTTGTTATTCCCCTGATGCTCCCAGCGAGCGTAACCTAATTGTCTTCGCTGAGGATCGAAGAAGAAGAATCTTCTCCCTCGCTGAGCTACTTGATCATACCGAGTAACATCTGTCTGATTTACATGTTGGTATGCAAGGGTAACTACATCACTATCGCTGGCTTTGAATAGTATTTTCACATCTCCATCTACTTCGTCATACGAAGAAGGCGATTGTAGGGAATCCCCTCCAACTACCAAATCTCCAAAATCCTTATAACTCATTCCCCCTAAGATTGCCACTTTCTCTCCACTGATCTCCACTTCTGCCCTACCACTCAACTCCATAGCTTCTTCGAAGCCATCATCTGTCATGTATTTGCCATACAAGTTACCTCCAACTTGTACTCCAGATGTACTAAACGCTGGTGATTTTGATAGTAACTGCACAGCCCCACCTAACGCATCGGTTCCATATTGAACTGATCCGGAACCTCGTACTACTTCTATGCGCTGTATACTCAATGGGTCTACTGTGTTGAGATATTGATTGGGACCATATCGATAGGTAGAATTATTTAATCGGATGCCATCGATCAGTAATAGCGTCTGGTTTCCCGTTAGGCCTCTGACAAAAGGAGAGCCTCCACCATGATTGGTTTTCTGCATCCATACGCCCGTCATTCCTATCATTGCTTCAGGAATAGATCGTGGGTTGTTTTCAATGAATAATCCTTGATTAAAGACAGAAGTAGCCTCTGGTAAATTGATAGGGTCAATCTCATATCGCTTAGCAGTAATCACTACTTCTTTGGAGAGATAAAACGAATCTGAAACGGCTGAATCAGCTTGTTGTGCATTAGTAACTGAAACCTGAAAAGTCAAACAAATAATCGGTAATAGGTAAAGATGTTTCATATATCTGGATCAATATTTTCTTCTCGGCTGTAATGTCAAGGTTTTATATTATCATTAGGTAGAGGTAATATGAAATAAATGTTAAGAAAGTGGAGCATTGTTGTATTGATATATTGTGAAATTGACGAATGGTTATATTGCTGGACCGCATTGAGAGGATTGTAATTAGATTGATTGGGATAGTTTTTAAGAAAAAGTTGATATTTGATCAGAATCAACCCATACTCTTAATTCCATAATTTCTTCAGTCATGAATTATTATAAATACATCAAGGGACAACGATTTGATCGAGATTTATTGAGCTTAGCGGATCAACTCATTAAGAACCATGTACAAATCACATTAGAAGAGGCACAATCTCTATTTGCCGAAGTGAGTGACGGTGGCACCATTACACAGACGGAGCGAGACACGCTAAAATATTTATTGGATACGTATTCCTGGACTCCTGAAGCCAGAAACTGGATTTATGAGCAGTCTGGCGTCGTAGGTAGAGAGGAAATCATGGATGAAGAAATCATCAACATCCTCGATACATATGGTTTGCAAGAAATGGAAATTAGAGCGAGTAGAGAATTGATTGAAGAGATGAATGAGCGATATCCTTCAGAAATTTCGTTTACTGAAGCACTAGACCTTGCCATATATACCATTCTCAATGATGAAAGTGATCGCAATAGTCCCAGGGCTGTGATCATGGATGTCCTGGAAACTTATCCAGAACAATTTGAAGACTATGAAGATTTCGATCAAATCATTAGGCCAGAATTAATCAAACGGATGAATCAAGGCTATCTCATGCTCATCCCTATTTGGGAAGAAATACCAGAAGATGATAGAGATTTCAACTATCCTGACAATCGCGAAGCTAGTGAGAAGTATTGGATATTTTACCTGGGCATCGTTACTGATGACCATCAATTCTGGACGATCGTAGATCGTCAGGGAGAAGAATCTCCGTATAATTATGGATTTAACTAAAGAAAAAATCAATATTCGATAAGAACTTTAGCTGAAATCTGAGCATTACTAATATTTCCTTTTGATCCATATTGCCCCCATCTGTTGTTATCAATCAAATTATCGATTCTATGCCATGTGTAATTTTTTTCTTCATTTGTTGTGAAGGATAATGCCTGACCATATCTTTCGATCATATTTTAGGTTACCGTTACTAACCACTCGCGCAATATTTCTGAATTAAACTCCCAATTATTGTATACATTTAGACATACATAAACCCCTAACCCAATCTTCCCATGAGCTATTACCGTGTCATACAAGGTGTTCGATATGAGCGATCTCTATTAGATAATGCAGAAGAATACAAGACAAATTCTTCTGGAGCCCCCCTTTCATTAGAGGCTATCCAAACCCTGTATGAACTGGCCAAAGATGGGCGCAGAATTACGGAAACAGAACAACGGACTCTGCTATATATACAAGATCAATATGAGTTATCGGATGAGGCCAAAGTATGGCTAAATGGCGAGGAACTCCCCGTAACTTCACTTGATACCCGAATCAAAAATGTATTGCTGGGAGAATTTGGATTAAAAAATATTCAGTGGGACATAGATGCCAAAGAAGTCAACCGACAAGAACAATTATTCCCTCAATTATCCTTTGAAAAAGTATTAAAAGGAGCCATTCAGGCTTTTGCTTATACTGGAAGAGGGTACCTAAATCTGTTTCAGTTTCTTAGCATCAACCAGGATATACTCGAATTGATAGATCTGGGAACTTTATATCTGTACCCCTTGGATTTTGATCAAAATGATCCTGATACAAATTTGGCTTTTGAGACTCCCAAGTTTCTCACTATTAGAAATGTAAGTCAAAGTTGGATATTTGCCCTGGAAATTCCCGAAATACCTCATCACAAATTCCTGTCATTTATCAGACGTGACACTACCACTGCTTTTGGGTATAGTACTTCATTTTTCTCACAGCAATACACCGATAAAGAAACGGTAAAATATACCATTCGAACGCTGTTAAAATATCCCCGTATGGATTGGGATTTTGATATAGAAGAAGCCAAAAGACAAGAAATTGAATATAAAAATGAACAGGGATGGATAGCAGCTATGTATCTGGTGTTGCGAAGTGGGGTATACAATGGAGAAAGTAGCATTTCCCTGTATGATCATGTCTTAATGGAAGAATGGTTCAGGTCGTTCAATGACTATAGACCAAAAGTTCAAAGTTATTTAGAAAAAGCCACTATTTCATTGGTCCCTGAAGCCTATCCCGAGGAGTTCAATCAATTTTTGACTGAGTATAACCGGTTGTACTTTGATGAATTCTGGTATTTTTTGTTGACAATACCCCATAAACCTGATTGGAGGGTATTATTGAGTAAAAACCGACAGACGGATGGCAGAGATGATACCTGGAATGATGTATATATTGTCGATACCAGGCCAGAGGACGAGCAGGTAGAGGGTATATTTATGGATGAATTTCATATACCTGAGCTTAAATGGCATATAGACCTAGATATATTCGACCAGCAAAGAGATGCTTTTGGTCCCAATTGGAGAGGAATCAAATCTGTACTTAGACAGACCCTGAATACGATTCTACAGGATTATACTACCTCTGAATCTCCATTCCAGTTAGTATCAGAAGTCCACTTTGACGATTATGATCCAGAGTCATTTGATTCTATACAAGCCTACCGATCTGCAATTTCAGAGAAAATTCGCGAATATCTCAACCAAGGAGTCCTTTACCTGATTCCTGAAGAAGTATTTACTGTAGGGCCAGATGATCTGGAAAACATATACCCTCCAGAAGACGGTGAAACGCTAGAATCGTATTGGCTATTTCAACTACAACTCCCAACGCTTTCCGATCATATTTTCTGGGTAATAATCCCCAGATGGCCAGACTATGAAGAAGAAGGTATGCAACCTTATGTATATGGATTTAATTGAGTAGAAAAAATGGGGATCAATCAGATTCTGTGTTACTTAATCAGGTGTTCATGGATTTGATTCATTAATCAACATCAAATAGAATTACGAAAACTAAATCCTATTGAACATCTGAGAAATGAATAGAGCCGTTTACATGTAAATCAGGGTTGATTTCTCTGATACTGTTGATCTGCCTCCTCCACCTCTTTACGCAAATATTCAGGATCATCCAGGTCAGGAGATTCCAATACTGCTTCCCAGTCAAAATCTTCATCAAAAGGGTCCAAAACTTTCTGTGGATCAAAAGCTCGTTCATCTACTGGATATGCCAAATAGGGGGTATAATCAGGCTCATCCGTAAACATATCCGACATATCAGTTGCACCAGCATCATACTGATTAAGATAGGGTGTGCCCAGAATATTCCAGAAAGTTTTAAAAATACTCCCAAAGCTGTAATGAATATGACTAATATGATCTTTTTTCGCCCAGGGAGAAATGACCATCAGTACACTACGGTGTGCGTCAATATGGTCACGTCCATCCTGTGCATCATCCATAGTAACTACTATTGCCATATTCTTCCAGTATTCAGTGTGGGATAAAAACTCTACGATTCTTCCCAATGCCAAATCATTATCCATCATATAACTTTCCTTAAAAGGATAACCTACATGAGGTCTATCACCAGCGCCATGATCATTGGGAAGAAGTACCGTAAGTACTTGCGGCATAGTGTTTCCTTCACCCATAAATTTATCTTCAAACTCATTGATAAATTGATCCGCTCGAAATTGGTCTGGAATAGCCATGTTGTAAGTGGGATATACCCTGGAGGATTTATCGAATAGTGGGCCTGGGACTGGGAAATTGACTACATACTTCACACCAGTATACTTCATTGTGCTATCATTGATATTTCCGGCCAACTCTGTACCAAAACCAAAATTGAAGAAACTTATATTATGTCTATCAAAGTGATCCCAGATGGAACCGTGCTCATTGTAATCCTCCGGATATATCGCTCCGGTAGAACCGACAAATGCATAATTTCCTGGAGCATCTGATTCTCTTAACATCCTTCTTTTACCACCATAGGCGGCAGATACAGAGGTTTCTACCCATTCATTGGGATAAGTATTAACTAGCCATCGGTGTCCATCTGCGGAATGATCTGCATCGACATAGAAATTATCTGCAATGGAAAAGCGACGAGCAAGCGCCAGATGGTTGACCATCACATCACAATTCGCAACGGAATCCGTTCCTGCCCGATTTGCAAATGACTGATTTCTTCCATATCTCGCTAATGAAGGCGCTCCCCTACCCTTTTCCAACTGTCCAAATACTTCATCATATGTCCTGTTTTCTTTGGAAATAAATACTATATGGTGTATAGGTGTAGCTTTTGAACCTGGAAATAGCGGTATGGGATTCGTTCTTCTATCATCAAACATCGCTTGAGTACTAGAACTAAATGCGAAATTATTGTCCATGACTCGCTGCGTAGTTGCTTTCAATTCCTCATCCGAGGGGATCTCCAGGATAGAAATAGAACCCTTCATCAAATTGCCCACATAACTTCCCTCAGGACCCATTTCGAAATCCGGCCCTCCATTGGGGCCGCTTCCATATCCTTTGGCATTGGCTACGATAAGATGCTTGCCATCTGGATGCACGTGCAATTTTGAAGGGAACCATCCCACGGGTATATGCCCTATCACTTGCATAGAGGGAATATCTATCACTCCTATAGCATTGATCCCAGACTCAGCTACGTATAGCCTTTGCTGATCTGGAGATAATGCAAGCCCAAAGGGAATCAATCCTCTATAATGTTTCAGGCGCTCATCTGGTGAAAGATATAGGTTATTGACAACTGTATCCTGGTTAATATCTATGACTGAAATACAATCATTATTACCATTACTGACAAATACAAACTCATCCGTAGCAACCAGTGAATTAGGGCTAGCTCCACCCACAGCGGGTATACCTTCTACTTCCTGCCCTACTAAAATACCGGTTTTAATCTTGGCTGTTACCTGAGGCTGTTCACTAATGTCTATCGCCCAAACAGAGAAAGATTCCGGTGCGTTAGGATCACCCAAGCCTGGAATCGATACCGAATCCGATTCTATTCCTTCCCGCATTTCTTCTGTATTGTAACCAAAAGCCGGAAAATCAAGTGCTTTTTCTTTTAAATCGGGGTCATTCCAATTAAATATAGGCTCGTATTCGAATACACCAACATTAGCTACATATACGCTGGATTCATCAGGAGACAATGTAATACCAAAGGGATATCTTCCTGTAGGTACCTGATGTAAGATTTCCCCGGTTTTAGTATCGATAATCATCATTCTAAAACCGATTTGATCAACTACATATAACCGATCTCCCGATTGATTAAGTATTAAATCTCCTATATATCCATCGCTATACGTCCGACCATCCTCTTGATAGGCACAATCTATTTCCCTGATCTTTTCTCCTGTAAGTAGGTCAAATTGATAGATTTTATTTTCTTGTCCTCCGGCAGCATATACAGTTTGATTGTCAGGCGATACAGCAAGCCCCATAAACACTGCTCCCAACAAATCTTCATTATTGGATGAGCCTTCTGGGATCTGTTTGATCTCTGGATTATCTTCCAACACATTATACACGATAGACAAAGAAAAAGGACGATTTCCTGAATTTGCAGTAATAGCGATATTCCCATCTGGACTAAGGGTCAGACCATACGGGTGAGGAGCTATGCGAAGCGTCTTTCCCCTGGGAGTAAGCAATCTACCATTGGGTATAATGGACGTACCAGCCTCATCAATCACCGCATATTTACTACCTGCAGGCGCCTGAACAATCCATGAACTTTGTTGATTATCATTATTACAGGCTATAACAAAAAAGAGGATCGATACCCAAAGTATATGGTTGAAAGAAAATATTTTCATGAGTGAGAAGGGTTTATAACAGCTCAAAAGTATCTTCTAAATATTAGTGTTTTGTGATGCGAAGATTAAGACATCATGAATCTATTCATAAAATCAAAAGTCCAAAAGGCACAAATATTTGTAAGATTTTATTAAAATTAATATTTACTTAATATATAAATAATAATAATTTTACATTCACTTTATGCTAAGGCTAATTACGTGTGTGATATTATAACAAAAGTAGAGAAAATTTGAAAACCTTTGCTCTTTATAACATGAAAGGAGGCGTAGGCAAGACTGCATCATGTGTTAATCTAGCCTACCAGTCTGCTGTTGAAGGAAATGTGACATTATTATGGGATTTAGACCCACAAGGCGCAGCAACATATTACCTCCAATTAAAGTCAAAGATTAAAGGTGGAACAGAGCAATTGTTTAATAAACATGTCAGTATACATCAGTTTATCAAGCGTACGCATTACAATAGACTGGATGTACTACCGGCTGATTTATCTAATCGCAAACTGGATTTATTCCTGGACGATTTGAAAAAATCTCGTAAGCGGTTTGATCAGATGATTGCTAAACTTTGTACTGAATATAACTATCTGTTTATTGATTGCCCTCCGGCACTCAATTTGTTGACAGAACATATATTTAAGATCGTAGATTATATTTTGATACCTACTGTACCTACTACGCTCTCCGAGCGGACGTATCAGCAGGTGATGAAATATATGAAGAATCATGACTTTGATCCGGATAAAGTAGTACCGTTTTTTTCAATGGTTGACAGGAGAAAGAAATTGCATAAGCAAACGATTTTTAATCTTTCCCATTCTTTCCCACAACTGCTCCATACCACTATTCCAAATTCCTCATTGGTAGAGCAGATGGGAATCTATCGAGCACCGTTAATGGCGTATTCACGGAATTCGGAGCCAGCTCAGGCCTACAGGGAACTGTGGTCTGAGCTACAGGCTCTTTAAGTAAAAGAATTAAATTCGCTAATTCTTTCTCTTCATCTTCGGTAATTTCTCCATCTTTCTAATATTCTTCTTAGTCTCCAGGCAGAGCGAAAATTTGTAGTACTTTGAGGAATAAAAATCTCATTTTCATTATTTTATTATCTTGTTATTTACTATTAATATTAATGTGTCAGTAAAAATAATATGAACAATGAATATTAATATGCCTCTTTTTTTGATTCATGTACTTGTAATCCCTGGATATACCCAACAGGCAAAAAAAGTCCTTCAAGGTTTCAAAAATGGAGTAGCTGAACAGGCCTGAAATGATTCCTACGTGGATGAACTTTTGGGTATGAATGCACCTGATTTTACCCTTAGCAGTTTTCAAGATGAAGAAGTAAAGAATTTATAGCTTCTAACCAAACACGTGCCTCATTCACTTGTTAGATATTATATGAAGAAAATAAAACCAAAACCAGGCCAGGAATCTGTATGGGATTATCCTCGGCCTCCTGCAATTGAAAAATTCAATGGACATATTCGAGTGATATTTGGAGGAGAAATCCTGGCTGACTCTAACCAAACCTATCGTATACTTGAGACTAGTCATCCTCCCGTATTTTATATTCCTCCTTCAGATGTTAAAATGGAATATTTATCTCAAGGGGGGAGAAATTCTTTTTGTGAATGGAAAGGAATGGCTAGCTATTATCACATTCAGGTAGGAGAAAAGCAAGAAAACAATGCGTGTTGGTATTACCCCAAACCCAGTAAGCAATATGAGGTTGTCAAGGACTATATTGCCTTTTATCCTTCTAAAATGGATGCATGTTATGTCAATGATGAACTAGTTCAATCGCAGGAAGGTGATTTTTACGGTGGATGGATAACAAAAAGTATTGTGGGTCCGTTTAAAGGGGCTCCAGGGACTATGGGATGGTAATTAGATCAATATATCAATTGCCGAAACAGACAGATTTATAGTTTTGAATTCTACCTGATCACCAGGAAGGTAAATTTCCAGTTTTTTGTACAGATTCTCAGCAGGTTGATGAAATACTTCAATCTCTTTTTTATCGATATTGATGATACAATACGCAGGAATACCTGCAAAAGCATATAATGCATGCTTGATCTCTCTATCATACGCATATGAGGTATCTGATACTTCTATAATCAAGAGAATGTCTTTGGGACCTGGATGTTTTTCTGCATAGAAATTGGGAGAAGGCTTTAGAATGGTTATATCAGGTTCTGGTTCTGATAATTTGTCAAGGCTTATTGGGCTCTGTATTCGGAGTATAAGTTGTTCAGAACTAACCTTAGTCAGTAATAAGGCAAGAATTTTGTCAACACAAGCAGCATGTTTACTTCCTATGGGGCTCATATGGATGATTTGACCTTGAATCAACTCTACCCGATCTGATTCTGTCAATATTCCATGCTCACCCATCTTGTGGTATTCTTCAACATTAATCAGACGTGTTGTGGGTTGATAAGACATACGCAACTTTTAGATGACTATTAATTTACAAAAATTTTATCTGAAATTAATCATCCTAAAGGGTTAGTAAAGGGCGAACACACCAAATCTATAGGAAGATCTTATTTGCGTATCTCCATATAATCCTTCATCGCTCCATTCATGTCATACATCTTAAAATAGAGCTGATTCTTGAAAATGTCAATTTTACAATAGTGATGACCACGGTACAATTTTGTAGTAAAGAAGGATCTCGTAGGGGCAAAATCCTCCAAATTTCCCCCTGCACCACCAGCAACCAGATATACCACTCCATGTTCAGGAGATACATCCATTTCTTTCAGCGGCCAGGTTCGTTCGTATTCATGTAAATGACCATAAAATACGATGTCTACCCCATATTTTTCATATAACTGAACCAGTTCTCTCACTTTCAGATCGCCGAGGTCAGACGCTTTGCCTTCCCAGGTATTTCCATAATCGTTTTCATCAGAAGAAAATGCCGCATGATGATGACAAGCAAATTTCCACGTTGCCGTCGAATGTTTGAGCTGTTCCTCCAACCATTCATATTGCGCTCCTCCGGGTTTTAACTGATCCTTCTCATTAGAATTCAACATAAAAAACTCCGCATTCCCATACCTAAATGTATAATAGGCCTCACTATTTGGTAGTTTATGATATTTCTTATACCAAAACAGGTCGCTTTCTCCGTTTCCGGCTACAGGAAATACTGGTATGCGACTATTTAGCTGGGTCATACCCAGAAAATATTCATAATTCCATTGAAACTTATGGTTTTCTTGCCCTCCATCGGTCAGGTCGCCCAGGTTTATCACAAAATTGGGGCGTTCCTCCCAGATCCATTTACTCATTCGATCATTAATGTGGGGCCTGGCTTCTGTATCTCCAAAAGCCACAAAACTGTAGGCATCGTCTTCATTAACTGCAGTGGAAAAGGTAAGCGTTCCCGATCCAATAGAATATTCGGATTCTTCCTCTATACTTGTGGCTGTTATTTCATAATAGTAGGGAGTAGCAGGGTCCAAACTATCCAGTGTAATTTCATGGATGGTATTCATTTCATCTATTGCGATAGTATGTTCGAGGGGTAATGTTTTCCCATATGCTATTACCGCCCGTGATGGTCTATTAGTTTCCCATATTACATTGATGGATCTTTGGGTAGCCATATGTAAATAGGGTCCTGCATTGAAATGCAAGTGGCCAGTATATTTCTCCCCTGCTTCTGTAATTTGAGTCAGTTTCGAATATCTTTCCAGAATCTGTTCTTCATTTAGTGCTGTATTCCATAGCCTTGTATTAAGGATATGATTTCCCATATCCATGTAGGGCTCGTTTTCCAAATATGCAGCTACCTCCAATTCTGTGCTATTGGGATATGCAATCAATCCTTTCATGGGTTGTTCTGCCTTCAATTCCCCATTGATATACAGTCTTGCCATTTCTCCATCATAAGAAGCCACAAGATGTCCAAAGTATCTCTTATACCCTCTCCAATCTGATACTTCTATCTTCCAGGGTTGGTCTCCATCATCTGTTGGGTCTTCCATTACATCTACATCCAGTTGGAAGTATACTTTTCGATGATAGTATCCCAATACCCAGGCGGGAGGATCTCCTTTGAATCTACTCTTTGCAGTTATGATTGACCCAATCGGTTGATTAACATGGTCTACTATCCACATTTCTACTGTGAAATCCTCAAGTGGTAATTGTGTAGATGGTACCAGATCTCTTATACGAGCAGTAGGGGCATGTCCCAAAAATAGCAATGGGTCTGTATCCATTTCGAAAGTACTGAAGGGAGTTTGGGGCTCTTTAATTGAAGGACTTAAATTGTTAGCAGCATTACCCAATAGCTGATAATTGGGCCAGTACCACTGATCCATTAATAATTCCTGGGAATAGGCAGATACAAATACACATATCATACCTATGCTCAGGAAATACTTCAAAGTATTCATTGTATGTCAATTGTTGATGGCTACGAATTATTCCCAAGTTATTACTCTACAGTTACCTACTTCAAATACCGGATTACATCTTGCTACTTGTCCATTGGGCAGGGTAACCTGGAAATTTGTATCAAATCGTTCGTCTGGCACATAATAATCTGTACTGATATACTGAGCCCCTGAAGCCAAGGCTGCATCCAATCGCGTGTAGTCTCCCTCTCGTGCCTCTTTTGTACCCGCATCTGCTCTTGTACGAACCATATAGCCCTTTTTAACCAAATCTCTGATCCTATCTCCTTCTTTAATCGGATTATTTATGATCAAAAATGCTGCTTCAGGAGTCCCTGGCTCAGCTAAAATGAACATGACACGGCCTTTTAATGAAGGGTGTCCTTTAGCATAAGCTTCCATTTTTTCTCCCTTCTCATCCAACACCATTAAAATCTTTCCCCGAGCTTCTTCCAGCAAAGGCCAACCTTCTTTTAAGACAGCTTTTTCAAGTTTGCGATATTTTCCTCTGACGTCATCTGGAGTAATGAGTTTATCTCGAGGTATTACAGATAAAAACTCCTGATCCAGAGAATCAAAGGCCTGCGAAGTAAATGGAAGCGGTTGCGTGAATCCTGGCTGTTCTATGCGCCCTGATTTAGCATTATAAGAAATAGCGATAGGTAAATGATTGGGATGTGCATTTGACCAATCAACTATTTCCTGCAAGCAATCAGTTAATAAGTAACAGTGGCTTCTAAAGTCAATGTCTTGTACGTGCATGACTTTGAATCCTGACTGATTCATCTTTCCATCTGGATCATAGGGAGTAACAGGAAGATTTTGTTCCTTAAACAGGGTTATCCCCAGTGGATTGGCAAACCTTCCCCCTTGTGGATCGTGGAAGATATCGAGTTCCAGTTTTCTTATGCCTAAATCTAGCTGTTCATTTAGCGGTAAATGTGAATAATCCAACCCTAAAAATCTAGCGGAATCCTGCTGTGAAAGAAATGCCATTAACACTGGATCTATAGGTTTCTTATAGCTATTGTGGGAAGCTAATACTTGTATTTGATTCATGCGTAATTCTGAAGATGTCTGTGCATGTAAACACATGGTTGACACCATCCATATGACGACACTAAGTATATGAGAATATTTCATATGTATTTTTATTAAGGTATATCAAAGGAAATCTCACGATCTGAAATATAAGGAAAAGGCTTATTTCCCAAAACAGTTTCTGGTATGCCTAATTCTTCTGGAGAAGGAGAAATCCATGTGCTCTGTGCACCTTCAATCGTCAGGATGCCTTTGGGATCTATGGTAATAAAAGCAAATAAAGGATCTTTGTAGGGAACTATATATGCCATAGAAGGGTATTGATCATAAACCTGGGACTCATAGCGAGATTTATTTTCATATTTATCCCCTACCCACTTATATGAAAGGCTATTAATATTGATATAATGTATGTCATTGATTGTACGATGGAAATCAATGTGATTATGTCCATTAAAACAAGCGATTACTTTTTGAAAACCTACACGTCGGTTCTCAGCTTCTAAGGTCTCCTGAATTTTCAATCGATTTTTTACTCCGGCAAAATCATTGGCTAATCCTTGATGAGAGAAAACAAAGGTTAATTTATCAGTTTGAGTTAAATCTTCCTCCAGCCATTCTATCTGTTCTGGATGGATAAACGTACGAAGAGAGCTATCTACATAGAAATTACCCTTTTCATAATCTGTATATTTCCCATCCTGATAGAGGTAATTCGCATCCAGTACGATAAAATGATATCCTCCCTGATCAAAGCTATAATAGTTGGAAGGCATTTCCCAATAATCAAGCGTTTCTGCTTTTGAGGATACATCCATATCGTGATTTCCTAGCACGTGATGTCTAGGACCCTCATACTGCTCCCAAAGCCGGAAAAAACTTTTATTTTCCTTAATGGGGAAGCAAAAATCACCTATTTGTATGATAAAGTTTGGGGATTTTTCTTCACAAGCTTTCATGAAAGCCTCTAGTCTGCTGTCTGCATCATACATAATATCTTTATGCGCATCAGCAATGATCCCAATTTTCAATTTGTTCATGGTTGAAAGAGGTGATGTGAGACTACTTTTCCAGGAAAGTACAGTCGATCCTAAAGTAAGTGATAAGTGCTTTAAAAAAGTTCTTCGCTGGTAGTGCATGCTGGTAATATTAGAATAGGCAATTAAATTTGGGTCTAAGCTGAAAAGTGGAAGAATTCAAAGGTAGTCAAATAGTATCCTGAAAAAGAGTTAATCAGCTTTAGGAATATTCTTACAAGAGAATACGTAAGCATTTTTTTTAAAATTACTTATTAGCCATAGTTTATATGTAAACAAACAGTTAATTTTTACTATTTAGGTAAGAATACTGAGTTAGCCTAAATCTAATAAATACAGTATCTTATTTAATTCACTACAAAACACCGTAACCTATGAACTTTACTATCAAACTCCTGCTTGGAGTATTGTTATTTGGATGTATACAAGTAACCGCTCAAAGCAATGAAGAACTATTGGAAGAAATCAAAGCACTAAGAAGACAGATCTCTAATATGCGGCATGAATTTGACCGTATAGAAAAGGGAGTGGATGATATTATGTGGTATCACAAAGTGGGCGACGTCGCTTATGTAGACAAAGTCCGATTGACAGGACCACCTTTAGGCGATCAGAAATTCCGTGCAACGGAAGGGAATGGTAATCCACTTTATTATCAAAATCCCTATCGAATACAAACTTATATATTCATACCTAAAGATATAGATGCCAATAGACAATACCCACTCATGGTACTCCCTCACGGAGGTGTTCACAGCAACTTTAACACATTTTATGTACATATCATTCGAGAGCTCCTGGCCCAACAATATATTGTAGTTGCTCCTGAATATCGAGGAAGCACCGGATATGGAAGCGGATACTATCGAGCGATTGATTATGGGGGATTGGAGGTAGAAGATGTGAAAGCATGTAGGGATTATATGGTGGAAAGCTATGAAATCGTTGACGAAGATCGTGTGGGAATTATGGGCTGGAGCCATGGAGGATTGATTACATTGATGAATTTGTTTAATCACCCCGAAGGATATAAAGTGGGGTATGCAGGTGTACCAGTTAGCGACCTGATTGCCAGAATGGGATACAAAACACAAGGCTATAGAGAACTATATTCGGTTGATTATCATATTGGAAAAACAGCGTATCAGGATACTGAGGAATATAAGCGTCGCTCTCCCGCATGGCAAGCAGATAAATTACAAACTCCCCTACTCATTCATACCAATACAAATGACAGTGATGTAAATGTATTAGAAGTACAACATTTAATTAAATCACTGCAAGCTGCAGATAAAGACTTCGAACATGAAGTTTATGAAGAAATACCTGGCGGACATACATTTGATAGAATGGATACAAACTTTGCACGCGAGGTAAGATTAAAAATATATCATTTTTTAGAACAATATCTCAACCCTCCCAATCCCTTTGATAATATAGATGCGTTAAAAAAAGCTGGATATATGTATTAACATTTGTCGGATGGGTGTTTGCCCATCCGACAAATATTGTTCAGTTGAAATTATTTCTATCGTCCGTGGTCCGTGGTCCGTGGTCCAAAATACTACCTTTCCCCTTCTTCTTCTTCTTCAAAAACTACCCGAACAAATGCACTTCTACGAGGTGCGGGCATTTCACTATCCATTCCACGTACTGTTTTCCACACTACCCTCCCAAAAGGTACATCTGGAGCAGCATCGTAGGTATCCAGGTTGAAAGTTTCAGACAAATCTGATAATTCATTCCGCTCAGTATTCATCTCGTTCAAATCATATGTAGCTGGTATATGGGTATATGGAGTTGTATCTATCTCATTAGTAAAACATGCATGCATAGGTACTGCAGTAGCATCATACTGACTCAGCGGTGGTATACCTAATATCAGTTGCATAGTTCGCAACATAGAGCATGTGGAATACATCTCACTAATTACTGCATTTCGTTTGGTATATGGGCTAATAACCATCCCTACTGACCGGTGTGCATCTACATGATCTGGACCGTTCTGTGCATCGTCCTGGAGGATAAAAATTGCAGATTCCTCCCATATGGGACTGTGCGAGATGTATTCTACCAGTTTCCCAACAGCCAGGTCATTGTCAGCTACCATAGCAGAAGGTGTTGGAAAACCAATTCTGGCCCCTGCAGTATGATCATTTCCAAACCTTATCGTGTTAAAACGAGGTACAGCTCCTGCATCCACTAAGGAATCAAATTCCATTTTCCACTGTTCTACCCTAAATGAATCTTTGATCCCTAAATCATATCCTGGATATACAGCAGAAGCATGACCTTCCAGCACAGGCAATAATGTTCTATCATAATTGGCAAATAATCCATATGTTCGATAAGATATGCCTGCTTCTTGACATGCATTCCACATAAAACCTGCATCTGGATAGGCAATTTCTACCCCACCTTCATAATCATAAGTTCCGCCTCTTCCACCATATAGCGTTGGCCAGGTCTTTTCTATGTAGTCATTGGCATATGCACCCATTGACCAGTTGTGTCCATCTGCACTAACTTCCGCATTGACATAGAAATTATCTAACAAGACAAAGTCCCTAACTAATGCATGATGGTTAGGTGTTACACTATCAGGAAACAGACAAATATCAGGATCTCCATTACCTTCGGGCATGTCGCCAAATACCTGATCATAGGTTCGGTTTTCTTTTACCACATAAAATACATATTTAATAGGAGAAGGATCACCAACCTCTGTAGGGATGGGATTATTCTCATATTCTCCAATATTGTTAATCTTTTCTTTATCATAGGGAGTGTTGTCATACACCAATTGTGAGTAAATCTCCAATGTATCAGCTGAAGGAATATCCATTACACTCAAACTTCCCTTAAACATACTTCCTATATATTGTGTCTCGTCGGTACGTGGTAAATAAGGATTAGGACCTTCTGGATTGGCTAGTGATGTAAATCCCTTGCCATTTACAATCCAAAGCTTATCACCAATGGATTCTACAACCGTAGGATACCACCCTGTGGGAATAAATCCAAGGGATTTACTTTCTCCTGGTTCTTCTACTTCAAAAACAGCCAAACAGTTATTATCTGCATTAGCGATATAGAGGTACTCATCATTGTCTGAAAGCGCAACACTATTTGTCGTACTACCCGCCAAAGAATCTGGATACAATGCCGTTGAAAAAGATTCTATCATTTTATTTTCAACGGTGTTGATTACAGATACGGTATTGTCATTTGCACAAGCGACAAATAGAAATTGTCCATCCTCAGTGAGAGCCATATCATTGGGGTGGCTTCCTACTTTAATATGCGCAACGATATCCTCATTGTCTAAGTTGTATGCTAACACTTCCTGATTCCCCCAAATAGAAATGTACAGTGTAGAATAATCAGGCGTAAGGATACAAGAAAATGCCTTTCCGGGAAGAATAATCTGTCGCAGGATCTCTTTAGAATCCAGATCAACTTCATACAAACTATTATTCTCTTTAGTAACTGCATATATCCGATTTCTTTGTTCATCGAGACAGATTCCTGCTACAGACACAGTATCTTCTGGCCATGGAACAGATAACACTATAGAATCGCTTTTAACTAATCTATTATCAGCAATATCGAACTTCCAAATGAGGTTTCGGTTACCCCCTGATACATACAGTGCAGTTTCATCTTGATTAAAATCCAGCCCATACCATCCACTATAAATCTCCACATCGTCTAATATCTTCTGTGATGCAACATCCAATAACATGACCGAATGTGTACTTTGTCCATTATTTGTTATTGCTGCATACTTTTTACTGGAAGAAAAAATGAGGTTCATGGGTAAATCCCCTAGTGGAAGGCTATCTCCCATTGGAGTCAGTGCCCAGCCATTGGGTAGCGTGATTCTATTTACAACAGCTTGTTGATAAATAGGATGTTCTATTTTCGAAGATTCTTCCTTGCATCCTGCAATCAGGACAATGGTAAGAATGATAAATGTGGTAAATCGGTAAGGTATCATAAGTGTTTAAATTATTGAGACTTTTTCAATTTACACTTATGAAATATTACTCGTGTTAGGGTTGTGTTAAATATTTAATGCTCTCTAAAGGATCGATAGCAAATAGTCTCAGGATTCTTGTTTCATGGGATGAATCAGAAAATCCCTCATGGGTTTTGCTGCAAAATAGTATTCCATAGTAATATCCATTAATTGGTCATCTAAAAGGAGCCAATGATCAAGTTCCCCCATGTAGTAAAACTGCTTATTAAAGATTAGGGGCTGGTTTTCCGCTGCCTCCTTAAGTTCTTTGGGTAGTCTCTTATTTTTTTCCCCTTTCATACTTCCAAACCTATCCTTAAATGCCTTTTGCTCAAGCAAAGATTGGAATTCTTCGGGTTGAGCGGCAATGGCAAACCTTATATTGTGAAGTTGTTCTTTGGTTACACTATATGCTCCACCTCCCAGATATAATTTCTTCGTATTAAAATCAACGTAAAAGCCAGGATAATTAACATCTTTTCTTCCTTCAGGAGAAATGACTGCCGAAACATTGGTTTTGTAGGGGGTTTTATCTTTAGAAAACCTTATATCACGGTTGATCCTGAAAATCGCATGTTTAGGTTCTAGCATAATCCTGGGATCATCTTCCTGGATATGATCAATAAGATCTGCGATAAAATGGTAAAAGGGTTTTTTGACATGTTCTTCATAGCGTTTCTTATTGGCGTGAAACCATTCTCGATGATTATTTTCAGAGAGCTCATTAAAAAAATCAATAAAGCCTTGTGTAAAATATGCCATAACTAAACAAAGATTTCATATGTAATTGACAACAAATCTTATCCCCTACCCTTATCTTTATGTTAAGACTAAAGAAAAAACTCATGAAATTATTTAATACATGTAATATACGATACTTATTCAAAACCGTTATAATAATCACCTGTTTGTCTTGTAAAGAGACTTCTTCAGATGAAATTACTACTGTAGCATATACTTCAGACCGAGGTGAATTTTCCTATACTATTTTGGGAGATGTAGATGTAAATAAGCAGGGTTCCTCGGATTTTTATCGTGCTGGAAATCATGTAATTATCCTATTTGGTTCTCGTACAGCATTCCAAAGATTAGAACTTGCATACGAAGAAACCCGTGCAAATCATGTAGGTGTATTTCCAGTAGTACAACAAAAAGATCCCGGAGGATTTCTCATGTTTTACAAGTACAATGAGGAAGAATACTGGCAGCGGGAAGGTACGATAGAAATTACCGTTTCCAATGAAGACACGATTATAGGTAGAATGGATCATGTAATATTAGGCCACGCTGTTGATGGTTATGCAGATTCCATGAAAATGATAGAAGTTACAGGTCGTTTTGAAGCATATTGAGCAAAATGTAACCATAAAAAAATGGGTTGCGATTTTCGCAACCCACATTTTATACAAAATACAAGCGCAAGCTTACTGTAGTAACCACATCACTGCGTTGATATTATCATCCCCTCCAATACGACTTATTGCATCACTCCAATTTGTATTATTACCTGATTGCTCGGCATCAGGATATACAAAGCGCAACGGAACTCGGTTAGCATTTAAATTATCTGGACCAGGTACGATAGCTGGTCGCCCTGTTCTTCTCCAGTCAAAGTAAGCTTCCATTCCATTGTAAAATAGCGCCATCCACTTCTGCACTGCGATTTGATCCAATGCAGTTTCCTGGTCAGAAGACAATGCAACACCTTCTTGCGTAAAATAAGAATCTGCTGGAGTTACATCATACATAGCCATAGCTGCATTGATACCATTCATATAAAACTCCTCTGCATCTCCATTGATATATCCCTTTTGCGCTGCTTCAGCGAGAATGAAGGACAATTCTGCATAAGTCATAAAATGCATTGCTACCCCGTTAGGAAGTTCGCGGATAATTTCCCCCAAACGAGACTGATTCTGACGAGAGCCATTGAATATCAAGGCATTGTTTTCAGATAGCCCGTTGGGTAATCCCTTGAATGTTGGGTAATACTGTTTTACGCTTTCAGGATCGTTGTTATACACCCCTAGCAGAAAATCTTTAAAGTTGGTTCTGTTTGTTTGTGCTACAGGCAAATTATCTCCGAAATAAGCAGCTAATGTATCAGGATTATCTACAGGACGGAAATATACAAACATTCTGGGGTCATTAATTGCCTTCATTCTATCTTCTGCATTTTTACTCATACGCTTCTCATCAAATCCTCCTACACGTCCACTAAAACGAGGGTTTTGATTAGGAGCAGTTGCCAGATATGGTAGCGTTGCATCGTCTTCTAAAGACTCAAATATGGGCCTGGAATCCAAGATGCTTTGGATTTGAGAACCGACAGCATCTCCTCCAAGTTTATTTTCCAGTCTCATTAATAGACGTACATTCAAAGAATTACCAAACTTTCTCCACTTGCTGATATCACCACTAAATAGCACATCCCCACTGATTGCTCCATCTTGTGCTAGAAGCCCATCTGCGGTAGCTAAATCTGCCAACATCTTGTTATAGATAGATTCCTGAGTATCGTAAGTAGGTGCAAAGTTCCCTTCCTTTGCAGCATTGGCCTGTGTATAAGGTACATCTCCATACTGATCTGTAAGAATAGATGCCATCCAGGTTTGCATGATCAGAGAAATCCCTTCGTAAGCAGGGTTAGCAGTTTCAATAGCAATATCTCTGATAGTTTGTGCATCCCTGATTCCCTGATAAAATACATTCCAATTTCCTCCACCCCATCCCATTTGGTCAAACGTTGTAAAATTGTTCACAGCAGCAATTTGCATAGCTACATTTCCTCTACTCCAGGCATCATTCCCTAAAAAACTTGTTGCTGGATCAACAATAATAGTTGGTAACAGAAGATCAGCAGAAACTCTCTCTGGCTTGTTAGGGTTAGAATTGATTTCATCAAATTCATCGGTACAGCTTATTGCCATGAGGGAGATCAAAACGGCATAAGTGATGTTATATATTGATTTCATAATGATATTCTTTTGTGTTTGTAGGGTGATTTAAAACTTGAATCCAATGTTAAATCCATAACTTCTGGAAGATGGAGTAGCCATATCTTCTACTCCGGGAACTATTGAATTACTGTTAAATGAGAAAGTCTCAGGATCAAAGTGGGGGTTTTCTGTCCACAGAAATAAGTTACGTCCTACCAGAGTAATACGAACATCTCTAAGGCCAATACGATTTGTAATGGTATTAGGAAGCGTATACCCTAACTTCACTTCACGGAGTTTAAGGTAAGAGGCGTCATACATACCTATAGCCTCATTTCCTCTATTGAATGTCCACCAGTAAAAATCACGACCAGACAAACGCTTGCGTTGTCCAACAGGAAGCGAAAGGTTCTCCACAAGATTTCCATCGTCATCAAAAAACACACCATCGGGAGCAACTCCACCAGAAGTAGCATCATCAGTAATAGGATCACGCTTAGGATTACCTAATTCGTTATCACCTACTGTTTCTATCATCATTCCGGAAGTACCTCCAATTAACAGCGTACGAGACATTACTTCACCTCCATGTCTCCAATCAAACAGGAATCCCAGGTTAAATCCTTTGAATGTAATACTATTGTACAATCCTAATAAAAAGTCTGGATTATAGTTACCCAGTTTTCTCAGATTATTGTCTCTTTCCCAAAATCCATTTTCATTCATTAATGGCCTACCTCCTTCAGGTAACTCACCAGTCTCAGGATCAGGGATCAATCTGTTTCCATTTTGGTCTAGTTCAATAAATCCTGTTCCGTACATATCACCCATACGACCACCTTCCCTTGCAAGGATTGTCATATAATTTCCAGCAATGGTATATGTTTCAATACCTTCTGGAAGCTCTTGCACTTCAGAACGCTGAAATGACCAGTTGGCTGTAACATCCCATCTGAAATTTTGTGTCTGTACAGGAGTAGCATTCAATTGTACTTCCATACCATAACTTTCAATTTTTCCTGCATTTACAACCTGGCTAGAAAACCCTGTACTCTGCGGGAGAGAAAGTGCAAAGATTTGGTCTTCTGTAATAGTATTATAATATGCGATATCTACTCCTAAACGGTTGTTAAAGAAACGGACATCAGCACCTACTTCGAATGATTTTGCGCGCTCAGGTCTTAGGTTCGGATTTGCCAAAGAGTTATTCTCGGTAACACGTTGCTGCGTTCCCCAAGGAGTGAGAAATCCAAATACGTTTGTCAATCGATATGGATCAGTATCTCCACCTACTTCCCCATAACCACCTCTTAATTTTAAGAAACTGACCGAAGATGGTAATGCTACTATTTCATTCAGGATGAATGAGAGATTAGCCGCAGGATAGAAATAAGAGTTATTGGAATTATCAGGATCTACCGGATTAGTCAAAGAAGAAGACCAGTCATTACGCCCAGAGATATCTAGATACACAGTATTTCTCCAACTTAATTGTGCTGTACCATACACTGAGTTTATTTGTCTTTCAAAGTTTTCCTGAGTTTGTGCGAGCGGAATGCGAGAATTCTCAAAGTTATATACTTCTGGAATAGATAGTTCATTGGCTGCTATTCTTGTATATCTACGATCCTGTTGCATACGGTTGGCACCTACAGACACAGAGTAACCGAAGTCTCCACTGTAAAGATCTTTATAGGTCAACAAGAAATCCGTATTTGTTTCTTGAAAGGTGATATCATCCTCACGATACTGTCCAAATGGGAAACGCTGAGTAGAGAAGGCTCTTTTTCCAATTCGCAGATCGTTGAAATAGTCTGTTCCCGTTCTCAACATCAAAGATAATTTTTCAGTAAAATCGTATGTTACAGACATATTTCCGTACAAACGGTCTTTTTTCTGTCCATTGGTATTTTCAAATTGAGTGAAATACGGGTTATCATGCCAGTTGTAGTTGTAGTTGAATTGCTGAACTCCTTCCAGGCCAGGCTGCCAGTAATCTCTTAGGCTATTCATGTTGATATGACGGCCAAACCAAACCCATAAATACATGACATTTTCTGTACCATAGCTATTCGTGGGGCGGTTATCGCTATCTGAATCCACATAGTTTGCATTGATATTAAATGTCAGTTTATCTACTGGCTGAAAAGAAGAACTGAAATTTAACGTATGTCTCCTTAAGTCTGTATTGGGCAAAGTACCTTCGTTATACAGGTTGGTATAAGATAATCTGAAGTTTCCGCGATCATTACTCCCGGCAATAGCAACATTATTGACGGTAGTAACACCAGTCTCGAAGAAATCTCTTACATTATCTGGGTTTGATACCCAAGGAGTGGGGGTGATTTCTCCACGATCTATGGAAGGGTGGCTATCTCCTGCACGAAATCCATTAGCTGTAGGAGAGTCATGCTGACGAATAAGTGCTCCCTGATCTAATCTAGGTCCCCATGACTCATCTACACCGTCTGCGACACCTGCACCAGAACCATTCACAAAATCGAATTGTCCATTTGCACCTTGCCCGTATTCATTTTGATATTCAGGAATTCTCAAAGGGTTTTCCCAAGTAGTAGAAGAATTTACGGTAATCCCAATGCCTTTTTGTCCTTTACCTGTTTTAGTCGTAACCAGTATCACGCCATTTAATGCGCGGGACCCATACAAAGCGGTTGCATTGGCTCCCTTCAGTACTGTTACAGATTCAATATCATCGGGGTTGAGTTCTGCAGCACCATTTCCATAGTCCACTTCCAGGTTGCCTTCTGAACGCGTACTGAAAATTTCATTGCTAATAGGTACACCATCTACCACAAACAACGGTTGATTGTTTCCAGCAATAGATGTTTCTCCACGAATAACGATCCTCGCTGAACTACCTACACCAGATGCACCTTGTGTAATATTTACACCTGCAACACGCCCGGCCAGACTATTCACAAAGTTAGGTTCTCTTGCCTGAGTGAGAAGATCAGCTTGTACTTCCTGTGCAGCATAACCCAGTGTCTTTTGCTCTCTTTCAATACCCAATGCTGTAATGACTACTTCTGTAGCAGTCGTTATCGCTTCAGACATCGATACGTTGATCGTAGTTCTTCCGTCAATACCAATTGTCAACTTTTCATAACCAATGTAGGAAAAAACTAGGCTGTCTTGTGCTGTAGCTGAAGGGATACTGTATTTACCTTCCCCATCAGACAGGCTACCAGCGGTAGTTCCTTTTACGAGAACGCTGGCACCTACAAGCGGTAAGCCCTGTTCATCGATAACTGTACCAGTCACTCCCTGTGCTGAAGCAGTAGAGATTCCAGCAAAAAGTACAAAGCACAAGCTCATTAGCATAGCCTGAATACTTTGCCTTTGTTGTTGTAGACAAAAATTCATAGTTTGGATTGGGTTAAATAGTAATATTTAATACATCTTAAGCCGGGGTTGTTGCAGCAACTCCGGCCTACATTTTACGAGTACAAATATTCCAATATCATATTTACACTGCATGAATGACCTATGATTCTATTGTTAAATCATAATGGTCTAACATTAAATAACCATGAAGTTTAATCTTGATTGAAATCTGTGTTATAACTTTTCCTATCTTCTGCGTTTTACTATAAGTCAAATTAATTATATCATATTTTACTCTCAGTAAAATCACTTTACTATGTATTTGTTTTTTTCCCAAACACATCATTCATTTATGCAATCCTAATATTTGCCAATTAAAAAAAGTCCATGTTAGCAGCTAAATTTGAACAAAAGGTGGTTAAATGCCATTGTAATGAATTCAAAGATTTGTTTAACAGATTACATGCACTATGGATGATCTTATCATTGGAGTGGGCAAAAAACTGAAGGAGATACGGA
Organism: uncultured Bacteroidia bacterium; assembly: GCA_964652565.1. Lineage (GTDB taxonomy): Bacteria > Bacteroidota > Bacteroidia > J057 > J057 > JBCCTX01. The sequence goes on along the minus strand of CAZZEC010000019.1, from coordinate 535 downwards.
AGAGGAAAGAGCTACTGTTGAGTGATGTGGCTCATAAAGCAAGTGTGAGTGTAGGATTAATCTCCAAAGTAGAAAATGGTCGTACCATTCCTTCTCTCCCTGTATTAGTCTCCATAGTTAGTGCACTCGATGAAGAATTAGGTCCTTTTTTTAATAGTATTGATTCTTTAAAAAAAGAAAAATATACGCTCATAAAGGCAGATAAATATGAAAATATAGAAAAGGAACCTGCTCCTGGGTTTCTCTATTCTCTCATACATAATCAAACCCTCAATAGCCTGGGGTTTGAGATAGTATTACTATCTTTAAAGTCTGGTGCCTCACGTGAACCTACAACTACTGATGCTTTTGAATATAAATATATCCTAGATGGAGAAGTAGTTTATCACATTGAAGAACAATCAGTACAATTATGTAAAGGTGATTCCATTTATTTTGACGGAAGAATTCCTCATTATCCAGAAAATATATCAAAAGAATTTGCTACGATGCTTGTCGTATATTTTTATATCAACCCCTAAATCAACCACACACA
>CAZZEC010000018.1:0-54782 GCA_964652565.1 uncultured Bacteroidia bacterium | reverse complement strand
GTCCGTCGTCCGTCGTCCGTCGTCCGTCGTCCGTCGTCCGTCGTCCGTCGTCCGTGGTCCATCGTCCGTCGTCTAAATAATATAATTATTTACTATATTTGTATTCTCCTGGGGCATTAGCTCAGCTGGCTAGAGCGCTACAATGGCATTGTAGAGGTCATCGGTTCGACTCCGATATGCTCCACACCTTTCTTTTTAGAAGATACATTCTTTTCATGCATAAATGGCTGTTAGATGAGCAACTTCCACTGTTATTGGTCTATTGGCTAAAAAAGGACGGAAGCGAAGCCCTTCATGCCAATGATTTACCTCTCGCAGACCGTACAACAGATTATCACATTGCATCATGGGCACAAATGCATGATTATATTGTCGTATCCAGGGATATCGACTTTATTGACCTGTATTTTCGGAAAGGTGTCCCCAAAAGATTGCTCTTCCTGGATGTTGGAAATATGACGAAACATCGCCTTATTGAAATATTTGAAAGGCATTATGTTCGGATTAAGACATTGATCACAGAGAAAGAATGGCTCATTATGGACGAAAATCAAGTCAGATCGTACTGGTAATGAGGAGAATGTTTTTTATTAGAAAGAATTGTATAACTTATCTGAAACTATTAAGTGCTTTCATAGTATGATAGATATACAGGGCATTTAGAGTTGCATTTTTGATAATCATAGCATGGAACAGTCTACGATCGACATTTGGTGGACACACCTATCTGGTGAAGAACAGATCTTCTGGGGAATTGCTGTTGTGTCTTCGACGCTTTTTGTTATTCAGTTTATACTGAGCATGATAGGTATGGCGGATATGGATACCGATATAGACAAAGATTTCCATTTTGAAGAAAGTGGTGGCTTGGACCTAATCTCTGTACGTGGAATTCTGGCAGGGTTAATGTTATTTGGCTGGACAGGGGTTGTGATTTTGAGTAGTGGAGGTAATTTAACAGAAGCTTTTGCATGGTCATTGGTAGCAGGGATATTGGCATTAGTAGGAGTAGCCTATTTGCTAAAATTATTCCTAAAATTACAGGATGAAGGTCATCGGGCAAATCTATGGAATGCCGTGGATGAAATAGCAGAAGTGTATCTTCGTATTCCTCCCAACAAAGAAGGTGCAGGGAAAATCAATCTCGTTTTGGGAAACACCTATCAGGAATTGGAAGCTGTTACGCATTCTTCCAAAGCGATACCCACCGGTGCTAAAGTAAAAGTTGTACAAGTACTGGATGGGAATCTATTATTGGTAGAATTGCATAAAGAAAGAATAACAAACCACATCACTTAAATACTTCCATTATGACATTTTTAATACCAGCACTCATTGGCATAGGGGTATTCCTTATGTTGATTATATTCCTAATATCTCGTTATAAGCGTTGCCCATCAGATAAAATTTTGGTTGTATATGGAAAAACGGGAAAGGGAGCTTCCAAGTGTATTCATGGAGGTGCTGCTTTTGTTTGGCCAGTGATCCAGGCGTATGAATATCTGGATTTGACACCTATTTCCATAGAGGTAAATCTTACCGGAGCGTTGAGTAGACAAAATATCCGTATGGATGTACCTTCTCGTTTTACTGTAGGTATCTCCAATGAGACCGGTATCATGGAAAATGCTGCCAATCGTCTCCTCGGGATGAAATTAGATAGTATCCGCGATCTTGCACACGATATCATTGTGGGGCAGATGAGACTCGTCATCGCTACCATGAATATTGAAGAGATCAATGCCGATCGCGATAAATTCGTACACAATGTATACAACAATGTAGGTTCCGAACTGAAGAAGATCGGACTGAATCTCATCAATGTCAACGTAACGGATATTCACGATGAGTCTGGATATATTGAGGCGTTAGGAAAAGAGGCCGCCGCACATGCGATCAACGAAGCAAAGAAATTAGTAGCTGAAAAGAATCGGGATGGGGCTATTGGGGAAGCAATGGCGCAAAAGGATCAACGTATCAAAGTGGCAGAATCTGAGGCACACGCCAAAGTAGGAGAAGCTAAGGCCAATGCCCAGTCCATAGAAGGAGAAAACCTCTCCAGAATATCTATTGCCAAGTCCAATGCTGAACTCAGAGAAAAAGAAGCAGAAGCCAATCGTCTGGCCACTGCTGCTGAAAAGATACAAGCAGCAAAAGCATTGGAAGAATCCTATCTGGCAGAAAAAGAAGCGGAAGAGGCTAGAGCCCAACGGGAAAAGGCCAGTCGCGAGGCTGATATCATTGTCAAAGCTGAAATTGACAAGCAACAGGTTGTAATTGAGGCAGAAGCCGATGCTGAAAGAAATCGAAGATTGGCGCAGGGAGAAGCGGATGCCGTATTAGCGCTCAAACGCGCAGAGGCTGAAGGTCTGTACGAAATCCTAAACAAGCAGGCACAGGGTTTTGATGAAATTGTAAAAGCTGCCAATGGGAATACGCGTGATGCCGTATTGCTACTCATCGCTGACAAATTACCCGAATTAGTTAAAATACAGGTAGAAGCCATTAAAAATATTAAGTTTGATAAAATAACTGTATGGGATGGCGGCTCTCAAAATGGTGAAGGTACATCTACCTCCAGGTTCCTTTCAGGACTGTACCAATCTGTTCCCCCATTGAAAGAATTAATGAACATGGCGGGCATGGAGTTACCTGAATACCTGGCAAAAGATCAATCAGAGGAACTGATTGCAGAATCTGCTGACACACACTCCAATGGTTCGGAAGAACCTCAATCTTAAATTATGGGAGTCAAAGAATTAAGAACGGAAATCATCATAGAAGCTCCCAAAAGTACCGTTTGGAACATACTGACAGATACCGCTTCCTACGACGATTGGAATCCCTTTATCCATCCTTCACAAGGAGAACTCATAAAAGGGGGTAAATTGAAGAATACCATGCATCTTCCTGGAAGAAAGCCACAGACCTTTACCCCCAAAATTCTCGAAGTTAAGCCTGAAGAGGAGTTTAGATGGTTGGGGAGTCTTTTTTTTAAAGGCTTATTCGACGGAGAACATTATTTTCTGTTGAATGAAACGGAAGAAGGGCATACCCATTTCATCCATGGAGAAAATTTTTCGGGTATTCTCGTAAAATCCGTGATGAAATCCATAGAAGATTTGACCTTACAAGGGTTCATTTCGATGAACAAGGCATTGAAAGATAGGGCGGAAGCTCAATCTTGAGCAGGAACTACAACCTTGTAAACACTAGCACTAGGGAAATTAGACCGTTCAGAAGATATGAAGAATGAGTTGGAATCTGCAAAAGAGATGGCCTCCGTTTGTCGATTCAACTCCAGATTCCAGCGCTTCCCCTGGCTTTTCCAAAACTGCGGATAGGCATCCGCTTCAAAGAGCCAGATAAAACTTTTGTTCTTTTTCAATTGCGGATAATAGATATACCCTAACAGCACAATTTGCTTAGAGTCATCCCACTGCGTAGCCTCTGTAATCTGTCCATGGCTATTAAAATCTCCTAGTTTTTGCGCCTCCCAATGTCCAGGCTGGTTGGGGATAGCATAGATATTCGTATGAAAATCGGCTCTGTTTTTTGTCAAAAAATAGATACTATCAGGCGAAGTGATAAACGCCTCACAATCAAAATTGTGTTTAAACAGAGTAGACCACACCTTTTGGTCTTCATATTGATAAGAAATCTTTTCCGCCTCAATCCGCGGGATGGACTGCTGCGTAAGCATAGCTCTGGGAATCCTGTACACAGCGAGGTTCATTCGCATTCCCCTGTTATTTCCTGTATCACCGATATAGATAAAGTTCGAATCAAAGGTCAGCGCCTCCCAGTCAAAATTCATCGCATCCAGAATAGGAACTACCCGAAGTATCTTTCCTGTAGCCGTATCGAGCTGATACAGCTCAGGATCATTCCCACTATCATTCAACGTCCACAACTGACCATCCACATAGATCAACCCCGAAGACTCTCGCACAGTAAGCGATAAATTGGGTAACACCGTTTCCGGCGTAATTTTAGGAAAGATCTGATAAGATTGTTCCATATGAGTCTGTTGCTCTTCTTCAGACCCTTTGGTATTGCAACCAACTGAAAAAAATATGCATAGCCCAAGCAATGTTGGTAGAAAGCGGCTTTTATGGAGGGTAATGGTCATAAAGTATATGATTCATTAGCTGATCATGCTTTAGGGGTAGACTTCAAGTCTACCCCTAAAGTAAAGATAGAACCATAAATGAATTAATTTTAATTTATTGTCGCTTATCCCCAGAGGTAGGCTTGAAGTCCTACCCTGCCTCTGGGGATATGTATGAAATAATTATTTCTTTGATTTGAAGTGTTTCTATTGTGGTAACCTCAATGAAATCGCTGCTCGCGTATAAAAACTTCTTCCCATATTTCCTACCAATGGGGTATCGGTATCTATGGTGGTATACCTCCAACTCACGGGTTCCAGGAATCCCGTTTGCAATGATAGCCAAACCATGGGAGCAACCTTTTTTTCAACTTCTAATTCCAGTCTTACAAAGTTTTGTTGAAGCTGTATCCATTCGCGCTGACTTTCTTCCCCAGATACCAAATTATAGTTGTTACCCGCAAGGGATAATCCTGCACGTGAGATCAAGCTTTTTGAGAAATTGTGGCGTATATATGCCTCTTTAGGCAACAACATCTCCAAGCCCCATTTATCGCTGAAGGTATGATTGTACATGAAGACGGGATATGCACGATATTGACCAAACTGTAATGCCTGTGCAAGTCCTACTCCCCATTCTTTATGTGCGTGTTTTTTTATCCCATATAAAAATATTGCACTCATGTTGGTAGACTCAACGCCGGGATAGATTTCATCGAAATCCGATCCGTTGTAACTCACAGCTACTCGACCTGCCCAATAATGAGATTCATCTATGGAATGAGAAATAATCGCCCCCAAACGGAAATTTTGAAGGGATTTAGCACCCAGTTCTTCGTGAAAAGGATTATCGAGTATTTCCTGGTTTTGAAAATTGAAGCGTTGTTTGCTGTATTTGGTATCTAACAGTATTTTCGTCTGCGGTTTGAGTAATACGGGAATTTTTAATTTTACTCCCCATAGCGTGCTGTAGTTTACATAATCCCGTATAGGTTGAACAGATTGGCTGGACACAGGTGATGCCAGTTGATAGCCAGGTAAATATTCGTGAAATATTTCCAGACCTTTGCCCGGTGCCATGCCTGATACGCCAGGAGCACACAAGTGAGAAGACTTATTACCCTTATTGAGCTGAGCTTTAATACAACAAGGAAGCATGCAGAAAAAATAGACAATGAATGCCCTGATTTTTCTTCTCTTCATGTTGACATTGAACCTTTGCTTACAAATGATTCCCATAATGTTGTTAATACCTGTAATGGGTAGATGGTTTTTCTTATATGCTCTTTTTTAGTTATCCATATATATGATCATTCAATACCTAATAGACAAAGATGATCAAAAATAGTTTAATGATCTATAATCTATGTTATTATAACACGTTTACCATAGGCATATTCCCTTTTTACATGATTGTTTTTCCTTCTCACATTAATAAATACGATTATGGGATACAGTAGGTTAGACAAGTAAGATACACTGATGATTAGATGACAAATTGAAAGGGCAAATGCACCAAATTTCATGAATAATTCATTATCAATTGGTTACGGTTAAGGTATTCATATATTGGATAAAATGTATGCTTCTGATTAGTAGCTATTAATGATTTTAGTGAGTTTATCCTGATAAATTGCAGGGATCAATAAAATAAATGAGAAATTTTAGTATTTTTTGAAAAAAATACGTTTTGAAACACCGACTACTTATACTACTGTTCGCATTGATTGCATGCGGACGAAACTCAGATACTACTTATTCATCTTCTGCAGATAGAGCAGAACATGCCGAGCAACTCATTCCCACCTTTACTTTTGCCGATTCATTTCAGATCGAGCTGTTTGCCATAGACCCATTGATTGGAGATCCGGTAGCAATGGAAATCGACGAACAAGGGAATATATATGTGCTGGAAATGCATGGGTATCCTTTAGACCTGAGTGGTTCAGGGGTGATTAAACTCCTGGAAGATACGGATGAGGATGGGTTTCCAGACAAAAGCACGGTTTATGCAGATGGGCTTACGCTTCCTACAGGGCTCATGCGATGGAAAAATGGCTTGATCGTTACCGATGCACCCAATGTTTGGTATTTAGAAGATACAGATGGTGACAGGAAAGCTGATCATAGAGAAATCATACTTACAGGATTTGCCTTATCCAATCCCCAGCATAATCTCAATTCGCCTGTATATGGGTTAGATAATGGAATCTACCTAGCCAATGAATACTATATTACAACGGTGGATTATGAAGAGTTACTTGGGGATAAAGGGGAAGAAATACGATTTCCTGGCGTAGAAGATAGTCCTGTGTTGCCATCAAATGCCAATGACCGGAGCGTAAGATTTCGTCCCGATACGCGAGAGCTATCTATGATGGCTAGTCAGACGCAATATGGACATACGTTCGATCCATGGGGAAATTATTTTCAGACTTCAAATGCCAACCACTTGCACCATGAAGTCATTGGTGCTCAATATCTCGAGCGAAATCCCGATATTCTGATAGAAAATGCCATGCAGTACATGCCCGATTACGGTCGTGCTGTAGAAGTATATCCAACTACGCATAATCCTGAACATCAGTTGTTAACAGATATAGGGACCATGACTTCTGCATGTGGTATCAATTGGTATAAAGGTGGCATGTTTCCCCCTAGATATGATCAAACGATTTTTACTGCAGAACCCGTTCACAACCTCATTAGGGTAGATAGTATTTATCAAACTGGAGGTACGTTTAAGGCTTCCAAAGTCTGGGAGGACCGGGAGTTTTTGGCATCTACCGATGCGTGGTTTAGACCGGTTTTTTTATACACGGGACCTGATGGGGCGATATATGTAGTGGATTATTATAGAAAAATCATTGAGCATCCCGAGTGGATGGCAGAGTCGGTGAATAACTCAGGAGAACTATATGAGGGTACCAATCTGGGACGGATATATCGAATCACTCCAAAAGGAAAAGATTCTGATTTTCTTCCTGGTCAACCCCTGATAGACACTTCCTCCGTGGAAAAACTGGTAGCGTATTTAGAAAGCGACAACATCTGGTGGAGACAACATGCGCAAAGGTTGCTGGTTGATATGAAGTCCCCGCAGGCTAGCTCATCATTGATACAACTGATTGAGACCACAGATCGACCTACTGCCAAGGTTCATGCACTTTGGACACTGGAAGGAATGGATGCTTCGGAGGTCAAGGTGTTACAAAAAGCCTTAGAAGATCCGCATCCAGGAGTAAGGAAAAATGCCATTCAGATCATGGAGCGGTATCCTGAAATGATTACGTCATCTATGGAATCCCTAACTAAGCTCAGTAAGGATGCAGACCCCGGGGTTGTATTACAATTGTTAGCGACACTTGGAGACTATGAGGAGACCCAACTCCTTAGACAAGATATTGTGTTCGAGCATTATGATGATCCCTGGATGACCCTGGCTGCTTTCACTTCCACTGATATGCGGGAATCCGATTTATTGCGGTATGCCATGGAGCGATTTGGAGATAGTAGAGATCCAGGTCAGGCTACCTTTCTCACTACCCTTTCCACAGCCATAGGATGGAATGAACATTCAGAACACATAGCGCAATTGATCCTTCAATCCGATAAAGACTGGAAGTTCGTAGCTGCATTGGAAGGATTGAGTGAAGGAATACGACAACGTAGAAAGTCATTATCTCTTTCTTCAGATGTGGCCCAGGCATTGGTAGACTATGGATGGGATGGAGAAGACGAGTTGAGAGATGCCGCCCGAAAGGTTCTGCGAACAGCTATTTCACGGAGATATGTCGCATTACCTGACATTGATAATTTATCCTTCCCCAAATCTGATCCAGCAAGCCTGACAAGGTTAGAAGAAGAATACGCAGATCGTTTGAGATTGGTCGCCATCTTGGAACCGGACAGGTATGAAGCGCAATTTAAAGGTGCCATATCCCCCCAATCACCATTAAATTGGCAACTAGCGGCTATTGAGGGATTAGGAAATGTGAGTGAAGACAGGGGGTGTGATTTTTTGCTGGCAAGTTGGGAAGAACTTACCCCTGAATCCAGAGAGGAAGCAGTAACGCCCTTCATGCAATCGATAGATCGTATGAAAATGTTGTTGCAAGCTGTGAGTGAAGGGGTAATAGATGCTTCTGCTATAGGATGGCGAAGAACGGTTCGGTTATTAAACAATGATCATCCGGAAGTCAAACAGATGGCTCGCGAGGTACTAGCAAGTGAATCTGAGGATCGGGGAGAAGTCGTTGAGAGATATAAAGATCAGGCAATGATCGTAGGGGATATAAAAGCAGGAAAGAACATATTTCAACAGCAATGCGCAGTATGCCACCAGTATGAAGGAAAGGATGGGACGATGTATGGGCCTGATTTAGCTACGGTAAGGAACCGATTACCTGAGTCAATTCTCAAAGATATTTTGATACCCAATCGGTCTATTGCAGATGGATATGAATTGTGGGAAGTCTCCACCTCTGAAGATACATTCACTGGGCTGATCTCGGGAGAAACGGCAACTACCATTACCCTGGTTTTTGCCGATGGTAGCACCCAAACAGTTCCCAGAAAAGATATCTTAAGCTTACGTGCCATGCCCTATTCGGCGATGCCTACAGGGATAGAAGCACAAATTAGTCCGGAAGAAATGTCAGATTTACTCAGTTTTATTCGGGGAATTGGGAAATAATTTTCGAAGTTTCAGAAAAAATTGAAAATTGAGTGTGCCCATCTTATATTGTAAGAGGAAAATAGTGATAACATTCAGAATTTGTTATATTTAGTAATGTCTCAAATCAAACTACAACAAGAGTTATATGCCATTTCAAATTAAAGCACAACCTAAGGTTTACGATGCGGTCATAGTAGGGTCTGGAGCAGGTGGAGGTATGGCTGCCAAAGTATTAGCTGAGGGTGGGATGAATGTAGCCGTGATCGAAGCAGGCCCAAATTGGGACCCGGCTAAGAGCGAGTATAGGACGCAACTTCGCTGGCCTTGGGAGTCTCCTCGTAGAGGTGCAGGTTTTACAAGAGCATTTGGTGATTTCGATGCTGCTTATGGAGGTTGGGAAATTGAAGGAGAACCTTACACAAGAGCTGAGGGTACAGAATTCGATTGGTTCCGCTCACACATGCTGGGAGGAAGGACTAATCACTGGGGAAGGATTTCATTGCGTTTTGGTCCCAATGATTTTAAGCGCAAGAGCATCGATGGATTTGGGGATAATTGGCCCATTTCCTATGATGACGTAAAGCCTTATTATGATAAGGTAGATAAATTAATCGGTGTCTTTGGTACCAAAGAAGGGATTTATAATGAGCCTGACGGTTATTTTTTACCTCCGCCAAAGCCCAGATTGCACGAGTTCTACTACATGAACGCGGCAAAAAAATTGAATATCCCTGTCATTCCTGCAAGGCTTTCTATGCTGACGCAAAAGGTAAATAACGATCGTGGAGTGTGCTTTTATTGCCGTCAATGTAGCAGGGGATGTATGGCATATGCGGATTTTTCTTCGAGTACCGTATTAGTAAAACCCATCCTTGAAAAGGGAAATGTAGATGTATACCTCAATGCGCAGGCATTTGAAGTAAAGACAGATCAGGAAGGGAAGGCTTCGGGTGTTTCCTACATCAACAAACTGGACCGCCTGGAATACACGATTAAAGGGAAGTCTGTCATCCTGGCTGCTTCTGCTTGTAGCTCAGCTCGTATTCTTCTCAATTCCAAGTCTCAAGCTCATCCTAATGGATTGGGTAATTCCAGCGACGTAGTAGGACATTATGTACACGATTCTACGGGTGCTTCTAGAGGAGGTGTGATCCCTGAATTGCTGGACAGAGAACGATATAATGAAGACGGAGTAGGAGGAATGCACGTATATACTCCCTGGTGGCTGGACAACAAAAACCTGGATTTCCCCAGAGGTTATCACATAGAAGTGTGGGGAGGATTGGGCATGCCGAGCTATGGTACAGGATTTAATATACAGGACTTTCAAAAGTTAGTTCAGGCTAATGGAAAGTATGGGGGATATGGAGAAGGACTGAAGAAAGATATGAGAAGGTTTTTTGGCGCTACGATTGGGGTATCGGGTCGAGGGGAGTCTGTAGCTCAATATGATAATTACTGCGAATTAGACCCAGAAGTCGTAGATCAGTGGGGCGTTCCCGTACTGAGATTTCATTACAAATGGACAGAGCATGAAGTGAAGCAGGCCAAGCACATGATGGAGACATTTGATGAGATATTGGACACGTTGGGAGCTACGCCATTTGGAGAAACTCCGGGTCCTGATAGACAATACGGTCTTGCAGCACCGGGTAGGATCATACATGAAGTCGGAACTACGCGTATGGGAGATGATCCTAAAACATCTGTCTTGAACCAATACTGTCAATCACACGAAGTGAGTAATTTGTTTGTGATGGATGGAGGTCCTTTTGTCTCTCAGGCAGACAAGAACCCTACCTGGACGATTATGGCACTGGCATGGCGCGCATCGGAATATCTGATGGACGAAATGAAAAAGGGTAACGTGTAATTTATCATATAACATCCGAAGAAAAATATACAATGGATAGAAGAGAATCACTCAAGACATTATTAGTAAGCTCATTGGCAGCAGGTGCTGTCGTTACTTCCTGCCAGACAGAAGTAGCTGAAACTGAAAGCGTGCTGGAGGCTTCCAGTGTGGAGCCAGGAGGTGGATACGGACGTACAGAAGAAGAAAAACTCAGAGATCAACTTATACAGGCAAAACCCTCTATCTTCAATGAGCATGAAATGCTTACATTGGGAATTGTAGCTGATATCATCCTTCCTGCAGACGATAAGTCGGGATCGGCTACAGATGCTGAGGTCGATACGTTCATTGATTATATAGTAAAAGAGGTAACGGATTATCAAGTACCCGTAAGATCAGGTCTCGCTTGGATGGATAGAGAAAGCTTCAACCGATTTGACCAGGCGTTCAAGGATATTACAGAGGAGCAGCGCATCGAAATCGTAGAGGATATTGCCTATCCCTTTGATGCTAAACCCGAATTCCAAACAGGGGCTAACTTGTTTTCGACGTTGAGGAATCTGGTGCTCACGGGATTTTATACAACAAAAATGGGCATTGAGGACATAGGATATATTGGAAATGTAACCAATTTCTGGGATGGCGTACCCGATGAAGTGCTCAAAGCGCATGGATTTGAACACGATCCCAAATATGTAGATCAGTATATCACACAAGAAAAGCGCAATGTATTAGCCAGTTGGGATGAGGAGGGGAATTTGATATATGATGGTGAAGACGCTACTGCATAAGGTACGGTTTAATATAAAGCAGGGCAAACGCACTAAAATCATTAACAGCTGCTAATCAGTAGCTTAAGTTGATTCAATATATAAATATTTTAATCATAATTAACTACAATGAATTATTTATAAAATTTGGTGCGTTTGTCCTGGATATAAAGTAAAAAACCTCATTATGTCAGGATCGTTTATAATACGTGTTGTTTATGCAGTAGACAACACGTATTTTTATTAGATAAAATGAGAGAAAATGAATACAAAATTAACGCTTACCATAGAAAAAGAAGTTATCCAGTCTATAAAAAAATATGCTAAAGAAGAAGGATTAAGCATTTCTAGACTAGTAGAAAATTACTTCAAACTTATTACCCAGGATAGGAGAAAAGTAGAGGCAGAGAAATTGTCACCAAGAGTTCAAAGGCTTAGGGGGATTATTAAGACAGATAAAGAAATAAATTATAAAGAAATCCTAACTGAAGAATTATCTAAGAAATATGGCATCTAGACTTTTTGTAGATTCAGATGTTATCATCGACTTTTTCACTGATAGGGAGCCCTTTGCTAATCCTGCAAGTGAATTATTTGAGTTGAACGAACAGGGCGAACTTCAATTTTATATTTCTGCAGTAAGCATTAACAATATTTACTATGTCGTTAGAAAATATTTAGGCCATCGCAAAACGCTTAGAATTATTGAAGATCTCACTGAGATGACCTTTATTCTAGGTACTACCAGAGTTGAAATCATCCAAGCTTTAAAGAATGACTTCAATGACTTTGAGGATGCAATACAATATGCTACAGCCCTGGCAGAGAAAGGTATAGAGGCCATTATAACAAGAAATATAAAAGATTATGAAAAGTCAGAGATTGCAATATTTACACCACAGCAATATCTAATTCTTCTTGATAAAAAGAATTCATAATAATTGTAGAACGAATTTAACTGCTATTCTCTGGTGATCCCTCTAAGTAAAGCCTGTTAAATTTCCTCATTCATACCGCAACGCTTCAGCTGGATTTCCTCTGGCTGCTCTAAAGGAAAAGTAGCTGACGGTAATCCCTGCTACTGTCATCACCATGAATATGGCCCACACAAAGTATTGAGGCTGAATAGATATCCGATAGGCAAAATTTTCCAACCATCTTTGGCTGATCCACCAGGAAAGCGGGATCGCTATAACAACAGCAATAAGGATGAGGAAAAAGAAAGATTGGTTGAGCAATATGATAATATCCTTGATACTTGCACCCATAATCTTGCGGATGCCAATCTCTTTGGTACGTCGCTCTGCGGAAAAAGCTACCAGCGACAGTAATCCTAGACAGGAAATAAGAATAGCCAACCCAGTAAAAATTCCCATCAAATTGGCAAATCGAACTTCTTCAGTATATAATTTTTCGATTCGTTCGTCCAGGAATGAATATTCAAATGGTTCTGATGGATTTAGTGATTTCCATACTTCTTGAATAGATTCCATCTGGGACGATAAATCCCCTTGGCTTAGTTTTACTGCTAATGTACTTCGATAGGAACTATCTACATGCTGGAATACTACAGGTCGAATGGCATATTCTAGCGATCCCAGGTAAAAATCCTTCACCACTCCGATGATTTTTTTATGAGGGACCTTGTCTTCTAATGGATCTCCCACGCCCTTGTTAAATTGTTTTGTAAATGTCTCATTTACCAGAAAGCCAGAGTTAGCTACTGTTGTTTCTTTTTCATACCATCTACCTTCCTCCAGCGTAAAACCCATAATGCGATTGAAGTCTGCATCCACATTAAGTATCCTTATCATCTCTTCTTCACCCTCTGTAGGTTCAAACGTTCTCCCTCCTGTGGCGCCGTCCATTTTTCCTGAACATAAACTTGCAGCCTCTATGAATGGCAGTTTTTCCAGTTCTTTTTCGAGTATGATATCTCTATTTTCAGAAATCAGGGAATTGATATCAACATACATGACTCGTTCTGTATCGAATCCCAGGTTGATATTTCTCATGAAGCCAATCTGTGCAGAAACAATCAATACACCTGCAATCATTCCAGTAGTGATGGTAAACTGAGCGGTCACCAATACTTTCCTTAATAGTTGACGCTCTTTATTCTGTGATAGCTTATGGGAAATCTTTCCCAAACTAGAAAGATAAACTGCAGGATAACTTCCAGATAATATGCCAGTAATCAATCCCAATATAAGAATGCTAAACCATGTTTCAGGACATCTCCAGAGCGATTCGGCAAACTCTTTTTCAAGCAGTCGAAAAAATATGGGTAAACTCAGATCCGCAATTATGAGTCCAAGTATGGCCGCAAACATACTGTAACACAACGCCTCACAGAAAAATTGCCAGGAAAGTTGATATCTACCAGCGCCTAACACCTTGCGCATCCCAATCTCTTTCTCTCGAGTTGTCGCTCTCGCAGTGCTGAGATTCATATAATTGATACAGGCTAGTAAAAGGATCAAGATTGCTACAACTGCGAAAGTGTAAAGTGTACTTTTCAGGCTATTGCCTTTGAACGCGCCGGTACCTAGATGTTTATGAACCATGGATACGAGTTCAAAGTTGACTTCATTTCTATGAAATAAAGAATTTGCACTTGATTCTTCTTTGGCTAAAGCGACCAATTTTTGATCGAGGGAGTCCTTGTTAATGGAAGGATGTAAAGAAATATATGTGCGTCCTATGTGATCTTCCCAAGGATTCCCTTTAATCACAGATTGATAACTGTTAAGAGAACTGATCGCACGAAATTGAAGAAAAGTATTATCTGGTGGATCTTTAAGAATAGCTGAAACAGTGAAATTCAGCGTTGTATCTTGCACTTGGATCATCAGAGATTCTCCTATGGGATTTTTGCCCCCAAAATAATCCTGAGCCATTGTCTCAGTAATCATGATCGTGTATATATCTTCCAGCGTTTTTGAGGTGCCATCAAGAATGGGAAAATTAAATACCTCGAAAAAGTGAGGCTCAACAAAATACAAATTTCTTTCATTTTTGATAAGAGAGGGATCAGAACTGGGATACACCTTTTTGCCGAACTCCGTTACTGTAGCTAATGATCTTTCAATTTCAGGGAGTCGGGTTTTGATCACATCGTTGAGTCCAAGGGGGGTACTGGTTAAGGTAAGAAACCGATCTCCTTTCCCAAGTTTTATTTTGGTCTCTAAATGATAAATATGATCCGCTTGAGGATGAAAACGATCATAGGAGAATTCAAACTTGATATAAAGAAAAATGATCCAGGCACTCGCAATACCTATACTGAGTCCAAACAGGTTAATTAGGGCATACCCTTTAAACTTGATAAAATTTCTGACAGCAGTGGTGATATAGTTCTTTAGCATGAGAAAAAATTACAATTTCTTTTTCCTTTATTTCAACTAATATGCCATTTGAAAAAGCCTTTGTAAGTGGTTTAAATGACTGTTTTTGATCTGTACAAGATTTTTCACTGTCCGCATTCGATCAGGGGTGTTCGATATCGTACAGTGCAAACTTTATGGCAGTATATGTAACACGCTTCCCACTTGCCTTATCCTGTAAGGGTTGTGTATATTTATCTTATGCGACAAGATATTTCTTTACTGGTAGTAGATGACGATGAGGATATACTCAGTGCTGCAAAGCTGATGTTGAGGCGTTTTGCCTATAGGGTAGATGTGGAGAGTAAACCGGAAAATATCCCTGCAAGACTAAAAATGCATAAGTACGATGCCATCTTGCTGGATATGAACTTTACAGAGGATACAAGTGGAGGAAAGGAAGGATTGTATTGGTTGGATCAAATTGTAACCTTACAACCAACCGTCAAAGTAGTCCCTATTACCGCTTATGGTGAAATTGATCTTGCCGTAGAAGCGATGAAAAGAGGAGCATCTGATTTTGTGGTTAAGCCTTGGGACAATGACAAGTTAATAGAAACGCTTTCCACGATCCTGAATTACCATGCTGATGGGGAACTAGCTGATTTGGATTTCGATAGGGAAGCAACAGATAGTTTTCATGGGATTGTGGCTCGAAGTCCTGAGATGCTGAAGGTATTTGACACCATTCAGCGCATCGCAGATACAGAAGCAAATGTTCTGGTACTAGGGGAAAATGGTACGGGGAAAGAATTAGTGGCAAAAGCTATTCATCATACTTCACCCAGAAAAGATCAACCCTTTATTCAGGTAGATATGGGGGCGCTGAGCGAAACACTATTCGAAAGTGAGCTATTTGGGCATGTTAAAGGTGCGTTTACAGATGCCAAACAGCATCGGGTGGGTAGATTTAAGGCTGCTGAACACGGAACTCTATTTTTAGATGAAATGGGCAATTTGTCTTTGGCTATGCAGAAGAAGTTACTCGTAGCCATACAACAGCAACAAATTACGCCCGTAGGCTCCAATCGATCCCAGAAAGTAGATATCCGGCTCATTTGTGCTACCAATGCCTCTTTACATCACATGGTCAGCGAACAACGCTTTAGGCAGGATCTTTTGTATCGGATCAATACCATTGAACTTCATATACCCCCTTTAAGAGAGAGAAAAGAAGATATCCCATTATTGACTCAATATTTTCTTGCGCTATACAATCAAAAGTATAACAGAAATATTCGTCCATTATCACTCACGCTGATCAAACGCTTACAAAGCTATCATTGGCCTGGAAATGTGAGGGAACTACAACATTTTATCGAACGTGCAGTAATTCTCTCAAAGACAGATCATCTAAAGGTCGAACACTTGTGGAACACGCATCAGGAAAACCCATCTGATCATGTATCGGAAGATTTGAACCTGGAGCAAGCTGAGATACTTCTCATCCACAAAGCGTTGAAAAAACATATGGGTAACATTAGCCAGGCTGCACAAGAATTGGGAATTACGCGTGCTGCACTGTATCGTCGTATGGAAAAATATGGAATATGAATAGATTTTTGTGGATCATTCTTGTACATATTGTATTACTCAGTCTCTGTACCATAGGATTTACGTTTGTCGCATTGTATTATCAGAGATATATAGGGGCATCGATATTCTTAATTGGTACCATTGCCCTGATGGTCAATATGTACTATTTAGTACTAAGAAACCACAGAAAAGTCATCCGATTATTAGATGCTATTGAATATGCAGATTTTAAATTAAATTTTACGTCAGACCGACATCTCGGAAAGAGCTTTCAGGAATTAAACCAGGCCATGAATCAAGTACTGGATACATTTCGGGTTACTCGTGCAGAAAGTGAGTCCCGGTTACAGTTTTTGTACACCCTGGTGCAACATGTTCAAACGGGAATATTGGTATATGATACTTCGGGAAATATTCACTTCTTTAATCCAGCTTTATCCAATTTACTGAATATTAAACCTGTACCTGCACGCTCAAACCTTGAAAGAATATATCCTGAGTGGATGTACCGCCTGCAACTTCTTCAATCAGGAGAGAGAGCACTTATCTCTCTTGGAGAGAAACAATTGATCATACATAAGATCATTATCAGACAACAAGGGACTGAGTACTCATTGATCTCGGTTCAAAATATAGAACATGAACTCCAAAAAAATGAACTGGAAGCCTGGCAAAAACTTGCTTCTACACTCAGACATGAGATTGTCAATTCTGTCACTCCCATGGTATCCATCACTCGATCACTGTGTAATATCATGGACGAAGAAATCTCTGATACTCCTCCATATATAGATAGAGATCTGTTGGAAGAGATTAAAAGTTCCCTATATACAGTAGATCAACGGGGGCAGTCATTGGTACATTTTGTCGAAGCCTATCAAAATTATACGTATTTGCCTGAACCCAATATCACTGAAGTGAATCTCCATGATGTCTTTCTTCAAATCAAAAAGCTTCTAGCTCAGGAAATGGAGGCTCAACACATAGATTTTCAGTCTGAAATAGTTCCTGATCATATTACCCTATATACCGATGGAGATTTGCTGGAAATGGCACTATTAAACCTATTGAAAAATGCACGTGAAGCATGTTTAGATCATGTAGATAGCATGATTAAGTTAGAAGGAAAATTAGAAAAAGATGATATAAGAATTACTATTACGGATAATGGATCAGGTATACCTCCTCACATGTTAGATAAAATATTCATCCCCTTTTTTACTACCAAGTCTCGAAAGGGTGGATCGGGGATTGGTCTGAGTATTACCCGTCAGATTATCCACTTATTGAACGGAAAGATAGAGGTCTTTCCCAGAGAAGAAAGAGGAACGCGATTCACAATACATATTCCTCTACAATCATTTCATCATGTTAATAAATAAAGAGCACGAACGCGCCAAATTATATAAATAATCTATTGTTAGTTAATTATGATTAACATATTTATATACTGAATCAACTTAAGTTACTGACTAGCAGCTGTTAATGATTTTAGTGCGTTTGCCCTGATAAATAAAAGGAAGCCCCGAGCGAGGCCTCCCCATACCAAAAAAAGCAATGTTAAGTGTCTAAAACCTTGTCTTATTTATTACATGTTTCTTATCTACGAAAATGATTTGGAGGATGGATTTTGCTGGGGGTAATTTTTTAATTAGCCAACATAAATTGTAACCTAAATCCGCCTCTCGTTCGGGATACTCTATACGAACTGGAAGTCCAGGGTTCATTAATACTCTGTTCGAAGAACAGGGTGGCATTAATTCTCTGGTTCAATACATAATCCACAGAAGGTGATATTTGCCAGTTTCTCGTACCGCGTGTATACTCCGCAGGTAGAGAAGGTTCTTCACCATCCTGGCTCAGTATGCGGTTGCGTTCACGTGTATCTCGCATGGTCAGTGCAAACTGAAAATGTACGCTGTTTTCCAGGTTGATATCATTGCCAAATAGATTCAGTTGGAGATTCAATTGATCTCTTCTAAGGCCCCAGGCAACGGATAAATCTTGCGTTCGGAGTTCAGATAACTGTAAACTACCCGTACTAAAATTGAGTTGACGACCTCTTTTGTAATCGATACTGGCAGTCATACCATTTTTCATGGTCAGATTGACCCCTAGAAAAGGAGCAAATTGTTCCGAGATCTGTACGGCAGTGATATTATTTTCTGAGAAAAAATTCTCAATATTTTCAATTTGGTTCAACGTATCAGTATTCTGAACGAATCCATCTGGACCAAGGTCAGCATTGATATTATTGTTAAACGTACCTACTGTATACGTAGCTCTATAGGTATGTCTAAGCGTTACGGATGTAAAATATTCCTGTATAAAGGGTAACTGCGACAATCCATTAAAATCAACGCTCCAGTTTGGTAGCGGGATTTTGGGAAACGCAGATAGGGAAATATTTTCGGGATTGCCGACTCCATATGCAGAGAGAAGGGCTGGGATGAGCACGTCTTGTTGAGTACCAGTATAACCATTTCGATAATCTCCAACAATTTGTCTGCCTAGACCTTCCGCGTTGGGATTTTGTGCTGCCAACCGTCGAGAGATAATTTCTCTATTTTCAGAAAATTCTTCAAAAATTTGAGAAATCTTTTCGTTCTTCTCAAAAGCAGTATTCGCAAAAATATAGGACATCCGGAAATTACCCGTCAGGTACGGATCAAAGCTATCGTAATCGTTGAGCAAGGGGTCCCAACGGAAAAACTCGCTACTGTTTCTGGCTTCATCCCTTGTGAAACTGAGGTTGATTCGCAGGACTTTGAACAGTTCTATCGTTGCCCTTCCACTGATTTGTTCAGTGAAATCCTGCATGTATAAGTTCGAAAGAGTAGGGTCCTGGGTGATCCAGAAATTCTCTCTGGCCAAAGGCCGTATGTCGCTTTGACTTCCAAATACAAAACCAACAGTTGGTGGGATAATGGGCGATGTAGTACCTGTAATGGTATCTTGATAGCCAAAATCTAGTCCAAAATTATCCGTACGAGGAAGATACCCAGGAAGTACGGTCCCTTTATTTCTATTATAAGTGAGATCGGCATTTTTTACACTAAAGATAATCCTCAGAATTTCCTTACCTACATTACCAGCAAATTTGGCGAAAGGTGAAGGTTCGGGCTCATCTTTTTCCTCTTCCTCCTGGCCTTGTCCGGGTTGATTTCGTCTGGGAGGAATGGGATTTCTTCTATTACGTGCTTGAGCAGGATTCCCATCTAATATTTTACCCAAAGGTTTGATCTTTCGATAGAGGTTCGAGAGATTCAATCTACCATTCGTTTGGATCTGTTGCGTGTTGGATATCGTTCCACCAAAAGCTTTGTTGATTTCCGGGGGCTGGTCCCATCTGAATGTAGTGGTATAATTGATATTACCATTGATCCAGTTAAGCAACTCAAACTCGTTGAATGGAAGTCGATAAGTAAGGCTCAGGTTGTGGCTATAATTGATGGTTCTGCCAAAATTAATGAACTGGTCATGCCCATTCTCCGGATCTTTCCCAATATAAAGGAGATTGTCTAATAAAGTACCCACTGAATCGCGTTCGCGTTGGGTAGCATCCTGCCATCTCCCTCTTACTTCATCTACTCTTGCTTGATTATTGGCAGAAAAATTTACCAGCAAGTTTTGAGTGAGGTTCCAGACGAGGTTATATTGTCGGTTAACCAGAAAGTTTTTGTTGAACACTGGGCTTGAAATTCCACCGAATTCACCACTAGGACGTAAAAGTCTTTCCTCAAAATATCGGTCTCCACCTACTCTTATATCCAGTGATGTGGGTAGGGGAGAGATATTCAGCAATCTCAGCAGCGCAAACTTAGAATTTTTAAAGGGCTGCCAGTTTGAATTGACAAAGGAATACCGATAATTGACCTGCCCACTGTGCTGCTTGGTAATCTGACGAGCTATGATGGAATTGCGAGAAAATTGTTCATTATAGTAAAAGGTAAAGTCCCAATTTTCTATATCATAAAAGTGTTGCTTGGCTTGCGGATCTACCTTTATCTTGCGCCAGTTATTGAAGGAAATACTTCGATATCGAGAATAGTCTTCAATACTACGCCATACACTGTCTTGATCTTGCCGTTCATTGAATCGCTCCACGATCAGGTCGGATCTTACGTCTGCTTCCTGTGGGTTAAATACAGGTCTTGATCTACGTTCACCATAGGTACCACTAACGGGTAATTGAAGTCCCCAGTCTTTTGGGAAGAACTTGTCAAAATTTAAGGTAGCATTGATACTGTATTGATACTCATTGTCTAAAGGTCGAGAGGTGATACGCTGTTCCAGAGGTCCAAAACCCTGAGTTCTATGACGGAAATTGGCACTGATCGTACCCAGATCTGCCAAACGCATATTGACATTGGCATTGGTAGCCCATCCCCCTTTGGTATCAAAGTTTGTCAATCGCAATTCATTGATCCACATTTCTACACAGATAGGTCTCTCACCTGGATCGCTGGGATTGCGTATACCAATCATGATATTACGAATATCACTCAGCTTAGGTGTACCCTTAATATATATTTTAGCTCCTGTAGTGTCATTTGCCAGGAACTCAAAACGGTCATTCAAATCAAATTCTGCAGAGTCTCTTACCGATTTAGCCAATGATAGGTCATTGAGGATGAAATCAATTTCATTGGCCCAGACATTATCGAGATCAGAGGGTCCTGCTAAAGGGTCAGAAGGGGTGAGAGGAAGTTCGTATTCGTAGTAGTTGAGATCATTATCGAGTCCTAATCGAATGAAAACAGTTGCATCTCCTCTTTCGAAAAAGTTGGAAGGAACTCCTGCATCGTTTACCGCTTCAGCATGTACCCATAATTTCATGTTCTTGTATTGTCTCAGATCCTGTCTGACGGTTTTGAACACCCCTCTGGCATCTCCATCTTCTAGGTTACAGGTTTTCAGCAATAAAGAACGCTCATCCTGGAGGAACCCTGGTTGCGTATTCCCATTCAGGGATTGTCGGATTATACCAGGAGGAACACGATAATTAAAAGGTAGCTTTTCGGAATTTTCCTCTATACTTACACTTCCTACCTCAAAGTCTGCAAATGGGGGCTCCGGGGGATTCACCGCCTGTTGAGGCTCGCGAAGATCGTCCAGATATCTTCTCCATTGGGTAGCTACAAATTGAAACTCAGTAAGTCTTAGTACCACTTCTTCTTCAAAGTCTGTCAAAAACATACGCATGAAATTGATAGACTTAAAGTCAGGAACATTATTGACCCTGCTACCTGAATTGATCGGTATTCGAAACTGATACCAGGTTACTTCAGTCTGTGCCTGCCCTGCTACACCCGTGTTAACGACAGAGCGAATGCTGTCTACGACAAAATTTGTTCCTGGTGCCAATGCCTGTGGGCGAAGGTCGACTTCGTATTGCCAATATTGCTCGGCAAAATTTAAGCTACCATTTTCATTGAGGTCCTCTGTGTCAGGGATATTATTGGATTGTAAAGTAAAGCCCTGGGTACCTGTTCCTATGGGAGAATTTCCTTCGGTTCCATTAAAGTCTTGATAACGCAAGAGAATCCCCGCCTCTTGTGCTTCGTAATCTGGGTCTCTGAAGTGTCTGAAGTTATCTGTGCTAGGATCAGCTTCAACCTGTGCCAGTGCTTCTGGAGATAGAAACCCTCTGAGATTATCGATGAATTGAAATTCTCTATTGAAGTAAGCACGCTCCTGTTCATCATTCAGTCCATCCAATCCAATATCTTGTTGCTCTCTGGCTCCATCTTCCGCGCTGAAATAATCCGTGGGGGTATTACCCAGCGGTACGATTCCCCAATCTGTGGAATCTATTATGCCTGGATCATCTTCAGCGCCAGTGGGCAACCCGTTCTCCTGGCTGAGACTCTGGTCAGGAAGGATGTCTTCATTGATAAGCCCTAAATTAATGTAGAATTTTCCGCCCTGGTGGTTGGGATTATCCATGTAAGGATCCATTAACCAGAACTCAATAAACTCTACATTGGCTGCTTCAAAGTCATTGGTATTGAGTTTTACCTCCTGCATGATCCCACCCCAGTTTTCTTTGGGATTGATAAAGGTACCATCGGGGTTGAGCTTTTCCTGCTGCGTCTGATAATTATAAGGACCACGATTCGTAGGCATATATCTCATATCAAACGTGTTCTGGAAGTTTGCGCCAAAAGCTCGGGATGCCGTAGGGAACAATTCCTGAGGACGAATTCTTCGCGTGTAGTTATTGGCAAAATCTTCAGGAGGAATTTCGATACCGAATGAGCCTTGATAGACCGTTTGATCAATTACATACCAGGATAGCTTTGCACGCGTATATCCCAAAGATTGGGGATGATTTTGATTTATGGGATCCATGGAAGGATTGATGAGGGGGCCGTTTTCTGGAAAGGAAGCGAGTTGCCATCTCTGACGGCCCTCCAGACCAAAACTTTGTTTAGCTGCCTCAAAATCATCGAGGTAAACGAACCCTCGTTCTTCCTCATTTTTTACTGCACCAGGCTGACCGGGGATAAAATTTGCCACTTCACCACTGAAGTTAATGGTGGAAGTTTCTTTGGTAGAAATTAATGGGATTCGGTCTATCAATCGGGTAATGAAGTCCGACTCATGTTGGAATCCCATATCCAACCCCCATAAGGTATTATTAATCGGTTCATCTCCTAGTGTAGTTTTAAAATTGAAGGGTTGCTCTCGTAGGTTAAGTAGCGTAGCCCCCACGCGGAAATTATCAAAACGATCAAGTTCTACTCTCGTCCCCAGCATGGTTTTATTTTGTTGGGTAAAGAGTTGCGCATTCTCATAGGATACTTCTATAGGAGCACCAGAAGAAAGTACGGACTCGTTAAGAATAATGAGTTTTCCCCCCATTTGATCTACCCGATAATCACTACCCTCAACTAATCTTCGTCCACCTGCCGTTACCACTACACTTCCAGGAGCCAGGTTAAAGGCATTTAATGGTATTTCAGATCCGCCAGCAGATCGGAAGTACCCTTCCAGAGAATATTTATTCTGTTGAGCACTATTTTGTATAGCTCCCTGCTGTGTATCATCATATAATGCCTGGAACACATATCTCGCTGAATCATCGGGATTCCCTAATTGTTGCGCTAAATGAGAACCAAAAGGCTCTAAAACAGGGAAAATAATAAGTCCCTTGTCAGCAATAATCGTTCTGTTGGGTATGAAGTCAAAAAAGTTATCTGCTCCAGGTGCCGTATTATTGGTTAATCGGTCTACATTGAGGACCTGGATCAAGGGCTTGTTTTTTAATGCTCCTTCTGGTAAGTAATTCACTCTTCCCGCACTGGTTCCGGATTCATATTTGACATCCAGAAAAAAGCCCTCCTCAGAAATTCCATACGCGTCTAACCTATAAATATTTTTCATCATGAGATCGTAGAGTGGAAATTTCTCCCCCTCATGTTGCACCCGAAGTACCGAAGATTTCAACATCTTCAAAAAGATGACATTGGAATTCAATCCATCTGAAGGGCTATCATCTGAGAATTCTCCCACCTGATAGGTTTGACCGTTGACCGTATAGTTATAGGCAATGAAGAGGACTTGATCACTGGGTACCTCTTGGTTCAGGGATATATATCCCAATTGATTGTTTACCTCGTACTCGTTGGGATTCAATCGACGTAAATTACCTGCAATTTCAAAATCCAGGGTGTTTTCAAATCCTAAACTTCGAAGTTCGTTAGGTGCATCTTTCTGGACTCTGAGATTGGGGTTATTATCGATTAGATTATACAGGTTATTGGCATCATTATCAGGAAATAGTGTGTTACCATTGGGTTGGATGAGATTATCGTTAAAGATTACGCCCTGACCACCTCCAGGAGAAGGTTGCGTATTCTCTCCCAGGTCTATATATCCAATAGCATTACGTGTGTTATAGGTCGCCCCACTCTTTTCCATCCATACTTCTACCCGATTGATGCGGATGGTAGAGTTGATGATAGGTAAATTTTCAAGGGCGGTTTCGTATCTGGATCTGAAAAAATGGGAAAGGAAGAAATGTCGGTTCATATCATAGTCAGATCCTTCTTTTTCAAAAGGTGTTTCTACTGCTCCCCCACCTGATACGGTGATACTCTCTCGCTGGCCTCGCTCATTAGAGCCTACTAACGTTACGAGTACTGGACCAAACTTTAGTTGCGTTTTTAACCCAAACAGATTTTGGCGGCCTTGTATCAGTGAGTTGCCCAATTGCATACTCACATTTCCTGCTTCAACACTTTGAACGATCTGATCCTCCGTTCCTTCGTGCTTGAGCCTGAGTTGATTTTGAAAATCAAACATCTGACCGGTATTAAAATTGAGGTTCAGGTTCAGTCTTTCGCCTATCTGCCCCTGAACACCCAACTCAATCTGTTGATCAAAATCAAACGTAGTATTTCTTTGTTGTCTTAGTGTAAGGGCAGGGTTATTGGTGCGTTGGTGATTTACGCCAAAGCTAAGGGTAGCAAACCCGGTGGGGCGAATTTCAATAGGTCCTCCTCCAAAAATATCTGCCAGTGGACCCAAATCCAGGGACGGTAGTAAACCCGGATTCAACTCTTCATTACTTCTGATAGATAATTCCCTAAAGTAATTATGAATCGACTCATCCTGTCTGTAATTGAGGTAATCGTCAAAATCAATTCTGGAAGGATACCTCAATCTAATGGAGTCACCTACTCTTTCATAAATAGAATATCCTTTTGCATTTTCGTCTAATTCGTAGGTAACATTGAAATTGGATGGGTTTTTCAGATACAAAGGAGATACAAAGGGTTGTGTTGTTGCATCGGTTACTCTTTTATTGGGGTTTTGATTAACCTTTGGGGTATCATTTACCGTATAAAACTGAAGAGAATCACTTAAGGGCTTTATAAGGGTATCTCCATATGCACTTAGAGAGTCCCCAAGAGCAGGTATATCAGTGAAAGCATGAGGTTGTGTGTAGGATGCCTTCTCCGAAACAGTTATCGTCGTTGAGCTCGAGCCAGCGAAAATCATAGTCGCTAGCATCGTTGCCAGGATCGCAATACTAATGTTTGACAAAACGTAGTTAGTTAAATACTATTTATAGTTTCGGGTAAGCATGCTACATAGGCTAATAAGTAGTTTTGGTTAATTTGGTGCTGTAAAATTATAAATAATACCCGATATGTAAAGGGCAGAACTTATTCTCTGTACTTTTATATCAACAATTACACCAGAATTTGTAATATCACTGCAAAATTAATTTATATCTTACAAAACAGACTTTTTGATTAATCATTTAGACGATATTGTGTCAAAAATAAATGAAACTCGGCCTTTTCAGAATTGAAAAATAGGTTTTTGTAAATGATTTTTGTCACAGGTTCCTAAGGGCAATTTTGATAATGTCTTCGACACTGACTTCCTCTCCTTTTTCCTTGATAATGCCGTCTACCCTTTTAGACATTGTTTGTTTAGTAAACCCTAAGGTTTGCAGTGCAGAAAGGGCTTCTTCCTTTTTGTGAGATGAGGAGGACAACTTTTCGTTCAGTAACGCCGGGACAGTTCCTGCTTTTAGCTTATCTCTGAGTTCCAGTACTATTCTTCCAGCTGTCTTCGCACCAATTCCTTTAATTTTTTTAAGGGTATGTTCTTCTCCATGTTGAATGGCATAAATAATTTCCTCTGCTGATAGACTAGACAACATCATGAGCGCTGTATTACCTCCAACGCCACTGATGCTGATTAATTGCTCAAACAATATCATTTCACTTTTATTGGCAAAGCCATACAATACCTGCGCGTCCTCACGAACCTGGAGATAGGTGTGCACTTTTACAGTGGATTGATCTTTTAAAACACTATAAGTTTGTAAGGAGATTTTTGCTAAGTATCCCACTCCTCCACAATCAACAATAATGTGTGTAGGTTCTAATTCGGCAACTTTTCCGTGCAAATAAGCAATCATAAATACTTAAATAAACAGGGGACAAATATAGATAAAAATATGCACGAGCCTAGGATGATAATTAAGGGCGAACGCACCAAATTTTATGAATAATTCATTATCAATTGGTTACAGTTAAAGTCTTTATACATTGGATAAATGTAAGTTTCTGATTAGTAGCTATTAATGATTTTAGTGCATTTGCCCTGTGATAGTTTGAGATTGTTCAGGAAGTCTCCATTAATTTTTGTAGTTTATCATACGCTATCAAAAACAGAAAAACCATGAACTTCGGAAAAATCATCACTTTCCTCTTGTTGTGTTTTGGAATCAGTTGGGGAGCTTGGTATTCCATGCAGATTTTCAACCCAGAACCTATTTGGGTAAAATTAATCCTGGCATTCGCATACATATGGGGTCCTGGAATAGCAGCTATAACCACTCATACTTTTATACATGGAGAAAGTCTGAGTACCATAGGATACGCGAGAAAGAGTATCGGCTGGAAGCAATGGCTGATGAGTAGGTTGGGACCTGTAGTAGTACTAATTTTTACTCTGGCTATTATTTATGTATTGGGAAATATCTTTAACATACCAGGATTTGGTAAAGTCATTTTTAGTTATGAAAACCAAGATGGGCCGACCTGGATTAATTTTAATGTGTTAAGGGGATTTGATTTTTTGTCTTTTCCACTTGTCGTTCCATATAGTTTGACCAAATGGCAGTTTCTGGGCCTATTTATCCTCTTATCAGTAGTATTAGGATCTACAGTAATGGCATTTGTACTCAGGGGCCAGGAACTGGCCTGGAGAGGATTCCTAATTAAAGAACTTTCTTCTAAAGGCTTCCTGGGGAGTAATCTGATTATAGGCAGTATCTGGGCGATATGGTCATTACCTCCCTTATTAGCTTCGAATCTCCCTGGCGGAGAGACCGTGTATCACGCGCTGTATCTTTTTGGCTATTGTATTAGTATTTCCTTTCCGCTTGCTTATATGAGCTTGAATTCAAAGTCTGTACGAACAACTAGTGTATTTAGAGGCATCCTGGGTATTCTGGGAGCGTTAATCTTCTTTATGACCTGGGATACCGATATGAATATGGGAGGGATTACAGGGATGGCTGGTATGTGGATCTTTTTGATAGCTACATTCATCATCCTTATTAATGATACAAAGTTCGTAGATAATTATTCCCAACTCGATTTCCTCGATAAGGGAGAGGATCATTCCTGATCTCTGAAAATGCACGATTATTAGGACTTATGCGGTAATTACAGGATATTTGAGTCATGAGTCCTGAAGCAATTACACGCGCAATACAAGATAAATCCTCCTTTTTGTGTGTAGGGTTAGATACTGATATGCATAAGATTCCTCCCTTTCTGTTGGAAGAACCTAACCCCATAGTGGCTTTTAACAAACAAATCATTGAGTATACCAAGTCGTATGCAATAGCTTATAAACTCAATATAGCTTTTTATGAGTCTATGGGTGTGAAGGGATGGGAGGCTATCGAAGAGACATTGGCATTGGTTCCCGAGGGTATATTGACAATTGCAGATGCTAAAAGGGGTGACATAGGAAATACTTCGGAAATGTATGCTCGTACATTTTTTGAAACATTTGCCTTTGATGCTGTTACAGTAGCACCTTATATGGGTTATGATTCTGTGGCTCCATTCCTATCTTTTGAAAATAAATGGGTATTCCTTTTAGCATTAACTTCTAACAAGGGAGCAAGTGATTTTCAGTTTCACGGTGAAAAAACTCCCTTATTTGAAAAGGTCATTTCTACTGCGCTCGGTTGGGAGGAACAACTGCCCGGTAATTTGGGATTTGTTGTGGGAGCTACACAAACTCAAAAGTTGAAAAAGGTTCGGGATTTAGCTCCCGCATCCTTTTTATTGGTACCAGGGGTAGGTGCACAGGGAGGAGACCTCGATTCAGTGTGTAGAGACGTTAGCAACTCCCATGGAGGGATATTGATCAATTCTAGTAGAGGGATCATTTACGCAAATAATGATCGGGATTTTGCGGAAGCCTCTGCACAAAAAGCGCAGGCGTTGCAACAACATATGGCTCCTCATATCGTGAAACTATTTTCTTACCAATGATAGATATATTTCGAAAGCTCTCCCTTTTGCTCTGTCTATATTTTTGGTATTTCACTGGCCTTACACAGGATTATCAGCAATCAGTGTTTATAGAACTGGGAGGTCTGGCACCAGACTATTCTCTCAATTATGAATACGTGTTTGATAGTGAGCGCCCCATGAGATTATTCTTACGTGCAGGAGGAGGGATAAGTAGTACGAAACTAGCTGCCCCCCTGGGTATAGGATTCATTTCTTCCGATGCTCCACATTACTTTCAATTCATATTGGGGTTGGTTCCTTTTATCAGAGACTACAGTGAAGATAATCCCGACACATTTGTAGATTTAGCCGCTGGTGTAGGTTATAGATTCCAACAAAAAGATGCCAGATGGTTCGTAATGGCAAATATGTATCCCAAAATGAGACTTGACCCAACGGAACGTGAGCTCTCTGAAGGAGATCCTCAATTCAAGTTTTCAATAGGAATTGCTGGAGGTTGGAGATTTTGACTACGCGGGATTGTTACCTCTTCCACTTTACAGTACATCCTACTGCAGGCGTCTCCTTGTATTCAATATTTCCAGTTTGCAACAGAAGATCTGTTTGTTCCTGTAGGTATTTTTCATTGACCAATTCTGACTTTTCCCAGTTGTCGTCAATTGCACCTTTGTAAAATGTTTTCCACGCACCATCTACATATTTGATTAAAAATGCATGAGGAGTACGCTCTGCACCAAACACGTGTGCAACTTCCTGCGTTTCATCAAATAAATAGGGAAATTTAAACCCTTTGGCATTAGCCCTTACCTTCATATTTTCCAGAGAATCTTGCGGATAAGATATCGGGTCATTGGAATTGATAGCGACAACTGGAACTCCTTTAGGCGCATATTTCTCATGTAATTGTTTAATTCGTTCTTCATATGCAATTACATATGGACAGTGATTACAAGAAAAGATAACTATGACTGCTGGAGCCTCCTGATGGTTTGTCAATGAAACCATTTGATCATCAATATTGGGTAAGGTAAAATTCATTATATATTTTGGTTGTAAGTTTTTGATTAAATTAACATCAACCAAAGGTAAACAAAAGCGTAAACCGATTCAAAAACTATGAAAAAACAAATTTTACTGCTAGGATCAATATGTTTGATGCTCTCCACATTATCATTTGGCCAAAGTGTTGAGGTGATTGATTTTCCCAAGTTCCAGGAGAGATTAGATCGAACAGATGATACACTGTATATATATAACTTTTGGGCGACATGGTGTAGACCTTGTGTAAAAGAGTTACCCTATTTTACAAAGTTGGATAGTATGTATAAGGATAAAAATATAAAATTTGAATTCATTAGTCTGGATGTCATAGATCAATTGGACATATCCGTTAAACCCATGGTCGCTAAAAAGCTTTCAAGACAGAAAGTCATATTGTTGGATGCGCCAAAATACAATGAATGGATTGACAAAGTATCTCCTGAGTGGTCTGGAGCACTTCCCACAACACTAGCAGTGTACAAGCCAGAGAATCTATACGTACTCAAGCAACAATCTTTCGAATATCCAGAATTAAAGTCATGGATTGACAATATGCTTACAAGTATCACCTCTAAATAAATCACACTATGTTATTACGCATTTCATTTTTCGCAGCACTACTCACTTTCTCCATCATTTGTATATTGCCTGCTCAATCAGGATATCAAATTGGAGATCAAGTAGAAGATTTTTCTCTAAAAAATGTAGATGGCAATATGGTGTCTATGTCAGATTTTACTGATGCCAAAGGAATCATATTGATAGTAACGTGTAATACATGTCCTTGGGCTCAGAAATATGAAGATCGAGTGGAAGCACTGCATAACAAATTTGAACCAATGGGATATCCAGTAATAGCGATAAATCCTAATGATGTGAAGAAGTCCCCTGGGGATTCTTATGCCAACATGCAGAAAAGGTCTGAGAATAAAGGTTTTTCATTTGATTACGTATACGACGAGACCCAGGATATTGCACGAGCACTAGGAGCTACCAGGACGCCGGAGGTATTTTTAGTGAAGAAAGAAAGCGATGCTTTTATCCTTAAGTATCATGGAGCCATTGATGATAACCCTAACGATCCTTCAGGTGTTGAAGAGCCTTTTGTAGAACAGGCAATAGAAGCGTTAATTAATGGTAAAGAGATATCGAAACCCACAACTAAATTTATAGGTTGTAGTGTGAAGTACGCTGAAAGTTAAGAAAGAGAATCAATTATAAGGAAAGCGATCAGGTATTATGATCGCTTTTTTTGTTTCATAAAAAAAGCCTCGCCTGGGGTGTGACGAGGCTCGTTGCGTTTGGGGTATTAGGTAGGTTTGTTAAGAAGAGTCAAATGTTTGGCTCATTCGACGATACTAAGATAGATGCTGGTGGTCAGACATCCAAATTTTCACTTAAGTTTTTTGTATTATAAGGAAACTTGAGATGTTATTATTTTTAGTAATTACACAAAACAGTAATAGAATAAAACGCTATGTAAAAATAATTCAAAACCCGTAAATATAATTGCTAAATATAAATTATTGATTTTCAGTTGATTTGGTGTTTTTATATTTCGGTTATTTATTTGGGAGATTTAATTTCGTGAATTTTAAATATTATTTAATGTGTAATTATTGTAAGTCCTTTGTGTAAGAACAAAGTTATCTTTCAATCGAAAAATATTATGTTTGTGAATAACTTGATCAGACTTCTTAATTTTATACCTTTTCTATCATCCATATAAGTCCTACGCATATCATTACAGAAATAAAGATGTATGCCAATGCGTGGACCCAATATCCGTTTTGGATTAGCATAACAGACTCTCTGCTAAAGGTGGAAAAAGTTGAAAAACCACCACAAAACCCAATTACTATAAAGGATTTAACTGCTTCAGAAATTGTGAGTTTCTCCGAAAAGTAATTGAAAGTGAGCGCGAGAATTATGCAGCTGAGAATATTTGCACAGAGCGTAGCAAATGGAAATTTTGTACCTGGATTTCCGACCCAAAGAGAGATGGCATATCTGCATAAACTTCCACAACCTCCTCCCAGAAATATCCATATCCAGTTAGTCATTGGTGATTAATTTTCCAACAATATTGGCATTGAAGGATTCT
The DNA here is from genome assembly GCA_964652565.1 of uncultured Bacteroidia bacterium. GTDB lineage: Bacteria > Bacteroidota > Bacteroidia > J057 > J057 > JBCCTX01. Next base: position 23,278 of record CAZZEC010000018.1, on the reverse strand, counting down.
GATATCGTCGATACCCTCATCCTGGATTCTATCATATGATGTACATAATTACCCATAGAATCAAAATATACATACATGTGGATGTTTGTCTGATAGAGCCATGAATCCTGAACCAGTACTGTTTCTATATATCTGATAATTTCTTGATCTTGTAAAATTTTTTGTAGCTGTAAATTAGAAGATGTTGCATTTTCAGGTTTCACTCTGGCAATGGTTGTATCTCCGTTTTCTTCAAAAGTAAAAATTTCTTTCAGCTTCGGATCGTCATATACTTTTTCCACTGCATATCTTAACTCATTAAAAAGTATGCATGTATCATTTTGGGTAGATGTAGAATCCAGGTCAAACACCTGTGTCTCCGTTGAGGTTGCTGAATCATTAAGATTCGTAGCACTCTTTTCATATTTCTTCTCCGTCGATTCACATGTTAGCTGTATTTGTTGCTGAAATTGCAACTGCAGGGGAGTCAATGGCAATTCTTTGCGCTGGTCGCAGGCCGCCAAAGACACACAGATAAGCAAAAAAATAAGGCTTACACGATAATGCGGATCATATTGCTTATGATTCATGAGGCCAAATTACAAAAGGGCTTTCTTCAATGAAAGCCCTTCTGATGATATTGTTCAAGATTGAATAACTGCTTTTATGCTATTAAGCAGAATATAATTCATTGACTTTATCCCAATTGATAACATTGAAAAAAGCTTGAATATAGTCGGGTCTTCTGTTCTGATAATTGAGGTAATATGCATGTTCCCATACATCTAATCCCAAAATAGGTGTGCCATGATCATCAGCTACATCCATAAGAGGATTATCCTGATTAGGAGTAGAAGTCAATGCTAGCGTTCCGTCAGCTTTCTTTATCAACCAAGCCCAACCAGAACCAAATCTTCCGGCAGCAGCGCTGGCAAATTGTTCTTTAAAGGCGTCATAAGATCCAAAAGCATTATTTATTGCTTCAGCTACAGCACCAGTAGGGGCACCTCCTCCATTGGGACTCATGATTTCCCAAAAAAGTTTGTGATTATAATATCCTCCACCATTGTTGCGTATGCCTGTAGAAGCAGGTGATGCCAGTAATTCTTCTATACTTTTGCTCTCGTGTTCTGTCCCTTCTATGGCAGCATTAAGTTTGTTAGTGTATCCAGCGTGATGCTTGTCATGGTGTATTTCCATGGTTTTCGCATCGATGTGTGGTACCAATGCATCAAATGCATATGGAAGATCGGGAAGTGTAAAAGCCATAGTGTTGTATGATTATATATGATAAATTGAAAATGATTTTATGGCATGAATCTAATATAGTGTATGCTAAAAAAAAAGATCCTATGCTAGAGATTTAAACTATACGCAGGATTCATTGTTTCAACAATCTTTAATTTTGTAGAAGTAAGAACATTTCATAAAGTTATGTAAGCAAATTGAAATCATAGCTGAGACCTTTTGGGATCTCGTTTTTAGATCTGTTGTATAAAGCGATTTAGGTATCATCATCTTCTCTGGCAGGGTATCTATGACATTATATATGTCTATTTTAAAATGATAGATCCTGAGCCTTAGTAAACTGTGTTTGTGTATCATACGTCAATATACCTTCTGAATGATTGTTTAATTCCCCCATTAACTTACCCTCTGAATTCCAAATGGAAGAGCATCCTGCACTTTCAAAATTGTCACAATAACCTACCGAATTAGACATAATTACGGTCATTGCATACCGTTGTGCTACGTTAGCATAATGTCTTCTTGCCTGATTAATTCCTATCTGATGTTTGGCTACACTAACCATGTAAATATCTGCACCATCTTCAAAAGCCTTATCCACGTGCTCTATACGTAGTGATTCATAACAAATGGCGGGTGCTATAGTATGTGAATGCCTGCATATGTAATGTGCGTTATTACCCTGGGAAAAATAGGGTAATTCATCCTGATGAAGGAATTGTTTAGTATATATCTGTCTATCTGAAAAAGGTTGGAAGATGATCATTCCAATATATACATCTCTTTCGATGCGTATGGGGCAGCCCAGACAGATGATTATTTCATGTCTATTGCTGATATCCTGAAACTCGACGAATCTATCATCATCCTTATGCGTGGCTAGTAACGCTGCATAAGTAGGTTCATATCCGGTAATCGACAACTCGGGAAATACAATAAGGTCGCTGTGTTCACTCACAGCCAGTTGGATCAATTCTTTGTGTTTGATTATATTTTGAGATATATCTCCCTTTATTGCCTTGAGTTGTGCTACACTGCATTTCATGTATCAATCTATTATACTTTTGATAGATTGATCGATTCCTGTCAATTCCCAATACCCTAGACTAATTGGGATATTTCCTATTGCATTCAGGGTATCAAAGTAATCTTTCAGTACGAATGTATCGTTATTTGATTCTGTGATCCTGGCAAAATCTGCCATGGCATTTTCTATAAGATATTTTCCTGTGATGTAGCTTGTTCCATACCCGGGTTGGCGCAAGTATAGATGCTGTTCAAATATGAGTAATTCTTTTTCTGTTTTCATCCATCCTCTGGGAGTATACTCAGAGTGTATCCCCCCTGCTTCTTCCATTGTCATCTCATTGGCATGTGCGTACAACGAACCCAACCCACGAGCCGCACGCTGAGCGATCATGATATATACTATTTCTCTAACACGGGGATTATCATCATATAACCCTGCCTGCATGAACATTTCTTCTACGGCAGTTGCAATCCCCTCACTGCGCGAATCAAAAATATTGTACAACAATGGATCTCTTCTAATCTCGCGCTCATGAGGCTCTTGATCCATGCGAGCGAGTTCAAACCAATGATAGAAATGAGAATACAAAGGTCTCTGATCGTAGTGGGCCGTAATCCAAAAAAAGTTTCTGCTTTCTTCAGGAACAAAGGCACCTATATGTTCTCGTAATGCGGGTTCGAAATAGTCTTTCACAGTTACGATGTGTTGCTTATCGAGAAATTGTATGAGACTATTTACAGATGCTTCCGCATTCCTGGCATACGTTTCTGGAGAGTCAGCGGCTATTAATGCTGGGAGATCTCTATTTCTATGTTCCTCGAGTTTCAGTGAAGACCACGCACGGGCAAGTTCACGCTTTAACAACATGACTTCATCTTCCCAGGTCAAAGGGACTAAATGTACGTGTTGTAAATACCAGGTATAATTTTCTTTCCCAATGCCAGAAGGTCCTGTTTTGTTGGTTGCTTCAGTTTCCAGCCATAAGACAAGATCATCAGTAGATTGTATAGCCGCATCAAGTGCAGATGATAGTTCTGGGTCTTCTGATACCCCAGAATTGTCAAAGATCTGTTTTAGGTTCTCGCTTTGAGCACGTATATCTCTAATCCCTGCGATCCAGAGATCTCTGGCATTTCCTGTTAAATTCTTTCGTGCCTGGTTGTTTAATGGAGGAATGACGGCTAAGTCTTTAAGGAATCTTTGTTTTTCTGTTTGTGTCAATGGAAAAGTATAGGTCCAGAGTTCAGTAGTCATATGATGAGTGGGGCCCTCATGGGCGGGTACATCACTTCGAGCCGTCCATAATGTTTTGTAGAAAGCTGGGTCTCTTTCCCAAGGTTTAAGAATTCGATAATTAAAATCATACCCATTCATCTCTGCCCATACAATGTACCAGTCCACTTTTTGTGCAATGGACCAGGAAGTAGTATCCAGATTTAATAGTTGTTCTTGTAACCGTTTAAATTCTGGTAATCGCGAATCAAAAGCCTCACTTGTATAATCAGGTGCACCATTGAGCAACGGAGGGTGCTCAAATGATCGCCATTTTCGAAATACATCTACCAGTTTTGAGAATTCAGAATCGTTTGAACCTGTAGTTTGTGCATATGAGGGAAAAACAGATATCAGTGTCAGGAGGGTATATATACCAGTAAGTGTAATTCGCTTTCTCATCTTGTTTAGATTGATGATTAGGGTATATTATCTGATGGAGCTACTAACCTAACGCTCAGGTCAGGCTCTTCCATATCTTTATCAAATGGGAACATAGGACGTTGGATTCGCTGATAGGGTAACCTTTCAAGGTCCTGATCCACTCCTCCGGGTGTAAGAGCCATAATCCAGTCGGCTCTCATATCATACAGTTCGGGTACTAAATATCCGATTTTCACGACGACGATATCCGTTTCGCGAGGGTTTAACTCCAAGTTGGTAAAATCTTTCTCATGATGGTAAGGCTTACGCTTTTTGGTTACAATGACATATATACTGCCCACCTGAACCACTACCTCTGTTTCTGCGTGTATATCTCCTTGATTGATAGCTGTAACGGTGCCCGACAATTTAATGGGAGGAGCGTACCTATCATCAATAGCAGCTCCCACGTTTGCTTCTACACGATTACCTATTCCCACTTCTACTGCTTGTTTTACTAATTCAGGCCCTGGGATAGATGCGTAGATGAGAGAAGGTCCTGAGGGAGTCTGGAATTCGGGTCGGGCTAATATCTCTCTCAATGTCCAGGTTACATCTCCGGCTCCACCAGCCGTAGGATTATCACCCATGTCGCTGATAATGAATGGTTGCTTGTCGCTGGCAAGTGCCAATTCCAAACTTTCTTCCAAGGTAGCTGTGGGAGCAACAAATTCGAATTCACTTCTTACTTCCCAAAAGCTCTGTGCGAGTTCTTCAGCAGTTTGTGCGACTTGCGCTTGATTGTCTCCGGTTACCATGACTACAGCGTGGTTTCGGGGCTCATCCGCCCAGGGATAGCCCACCCAAATAGCTGCATCAATGACTCCGTCTTGCTTTGTGGCAGGAGCTACCTTGGCATACAGGCTTTTAGCAGGTTCTATCCTCGTACTGGTTTTTTCCCCGGGTAGCAGGATAGGAACGGGAATCCATGCCTTGTAGGCAGGCTTTCCTTTTCCATTTTCTAATCGGTTTAACAGATTTACGAGGGCTCTTTTCTTGGATTCTATGGCATCTTCATGAGGAGCCATACGATAGCAGGTGATAAGATCCGTGTGCTCAGCTAAACGCATGGAAACATTACCGTGAAGGTCCATGGAAGTAGAAATTACCGTTTCAGTACCCACTATTTCCCGAATTTTCGCAATGAAATCGCCTTCGGGATCATCAAGCCCTTCTACACTCATGGCACCATGAATGTCAAAGAACAGCCCATCATAAGGTAGGTTTTCTTCAAGCAAAACTAATGTCCTTTGTACAAGAGAATCGTATGCTCCTCTGGCTACAATACCTCCTGGAAGTGCCTTACCTCTAAGGGTGGGAAACCATATGGCCCTGGATCGGGTTTGGGAATCTGGCTCCATAAAGGGATAGGCCTCAAAAATGCCTTCTCCCTCTGTAGGGTGGAAAGCCTCGGCATGTGTTACTGCTGGTGAAAACGTACTGGATTCTATACCAAGACCGGCAATAGCTACTCTAGGTAGAGCATTTTCCTTATTATTAGCAGTATCGCTTGATGGTGAACAACCCAGCATGGAGATACATACCACAAGGATCGTGAAAATGTTTTTCATATCTATTTTTCTCTTGAATGAAGAGATCAATATAAGTGTTTAAGTCATAATTCCCCTCCATTGATTAAGAGAAATATAGAAATCTGAAACGCTGTAATCAAAATATAGTATTTTTAGTTTGGCTTGTAAATAATTCAAGAAACTTGAGCCCGCGAAATGAATTTCCTTTAGGATTGAGTCTGGGACTCCATACAGCGATGGCATATTGATCGGGAAGGATAGCCGCTATTCCCCCTCCAACTCCACTTTTTCCTGGAAGACCTACCCGAAAAGCAAATTCTCCTGCTTCATCATAAAAGCCACACGTCAACATGATGGCGTTAATCCGGTTGACTTGCACAGGATGAATAAGTTGCTGGCGATGTTTGAGTAATAGACCATCGTTTGCCAGATACAAAAAAGCATGGGATAATTCTTCACAGGACATTTTGATAGACGACAAGTGGAAGTAAATATCCAATACTTCTTCAATGTCGTTATGGATATTGCCAAATGACTTCATGAGATTGATCAGCGCATAGTTCTTAAAGCCCGTTTGTTTTTCGGATAGTGCTATGGTTTCATCATACTGAATAGTGGCGTTTTCTGCGGCCTTTCGAACAAATTCTATGACTTCTTGTAAGGGATTTTGAAGTTGACTGCAAAGGATATCACATACTACAATGGCTCCAGCATTGATGAAGGGATTTCTGGGAATACCTGCCTCAAGTTCTAATTGGATGAGTGAATTGAAAGCTGTACCTGAAGGTTCAACACCAAGTCTGTTCCACATCGAATCCCCCAATATTTGGTATGCTATGCTTAACGCAAATACTTTGGCAATGCTCTGGATGGAAAATTGTTCTTTGCAATCTCCTGCTGAAAATTGATGGCCATCTATGGAAGAAAGGCATACCCCTAGTTTTTCAGGATCTATATTACCCAATGCAGGTATATATGTTGCAATTCGACCTTCGTTATCAATGTCTTTAACTTGTGCGTATACCGAGTTGATGATACTTTGACAATCCATGCCCAAAGTTAATCAAACTTAATCACGACGTTTCCTGTTTTCTTGCCTGAGTTTACATACGTGTAAGCTTCCTGAATTTGATCCATAGGATAGATCTTATCAATTACAGGCTGAAATTTTCCAGTCTCAATGAGCGTTTTCATGAATGTAAGACTGCCTTTACAGTCTACAGGTACGGGGAATTTTACTTTTTTACTTCCCATAAGTGGGGATAAAAGCGCAAGGAATACGTTTTGAGACATATGGCCCAATTCTGTAGAAATATATATTCCCCCCGGTTTCAGCAAGTCTTTACATTTCCCAAATGAACTTTTCCCTACTGCGTCAAAGACCAAATCATATTGCTGGGTATCCTGTGTGAAATCCTCTTTCAGATAGTCAACTATTTTTTTTGCACCCAGTGAACGAACGAGGTCCAGATTAGGGGTGTTGGCTACTGCGGTTACGGGTATATCGTAATGGGAGAATATCTGAACGGCTGAAGAGCCAATTGCTCCAGTAGCTCCATTGATGAGTACATTCTGTCCGGGTTGTAAGTTTGCATATTTTACGTAATTATAGGCATAATGTGCTCCCTCGGCACAAGCTACGGCCTCAGCAAAACTGATATGTTGAGGCATGGTGATCAAAGAGCGATCTTCATTAAGGGTAATATATTGAGCATGCGATCCCAGACCATTATCATCTAATCCCCACACTTTGTCTCCAACTTTAAAGTTAGTTACTTCTTCGCCTACTGCCTCAATTTGACCGGCAAAATCTGTTCCTGGTATTAAGGCTTTGGGTTTAAACAACCCCGTGAAAAACCGTATGATAAACGGTTTCCCCCATAAAATACCACAATCCGTACGATTAACTGTAGTGGCATGCACACGGATCAGAACTTCATTTTTTTTGGGGACAGGCTTTTCCATCTCCTGAATCGTTAGCACATCAGGAGGCCCATACGAACGACGAGTGATTGCTTTCATTTGATTTTGTATCGTGTATAAACAAAATACAAATCTGTTTACAGATTGTCCATCAAATTTTTCAGTTTGTCGTAATAAGCTCGTAAATATTTTGGTAATGAGACATATGAAGACAAAAACACCCCCATAAAGAAATTCAGATGCGGATACCGGTAAATACACCAAACTCATTAAATCGTATCAAATTTGTATACCCCTCAAGTGTATATCCTTCCAAACCAGAAAATTCAGATTTGACAGGTATTGTTCGAGCCCCAAAGTGATAGTTTGCACCCAGAAGGAAATCTCCCAGTTTTGTAGTAAATGGAACAATTGATAATTCAGCCCAGCCACTATATCGGATTTCAGAAGAAGTAAGGTAGTCTTCAAAAGTTACATTTGGGTCTGAAAAAATCTCGTCCAATCCCTCAACTTCATGGAAACTTGTTGATTGAATATTTCTCATATTGTGTAATGCTGCTCCTAATGAAAAATCGATCTTTGTTTTTCCGAAATGGAATCTGTTACCTGCACCAACTTTTATATTTAACGTAGAGTATTCAATAGTAACTTCATCATAGACAAAATTAGGATGTGTACTTTCTCTTCCCCTGTTTGTCGAGGCAGATGAATAGGATAATACTGTCTGAATAAAACCCGAATGATATTCTTTTAAGAAAAACTTTAAAGCTAATCCATATAAAGGACGCCAGTTACCTTCAAAATTTTCCCTTCTTCTCCACAGATAAACCGTATAGGTATTAGTATTATTAAAATTTCTCGATTGCACGTAATGAGAATATGGGGCTTTGATTAGGGTATGTAAAACACCTCCCCTTAACTCAAGTTCTAGTTTCGACTTGATCCTGGGGGGGGAATAAGAATGTAAAGGATAGTTTTTACATCGATTATAGTCTTGAACTAGTGGAGTAAGGCTCTTGTCATTCAAGCTTACTTCCTGTATTAATTGAGAAACCATTGTGGGACAATCACCCAGAGAAGTTCTCAATTGTGTAATATAAGTATACTCGGTTTTTGAATATTTCTTGCTGCCTCCTGTTCCTGTAGAAGATTCAACTTGATATTTTTTCTTATATAATTCAATGTAGTTGATGCTGTCCTTTGTAAGTAAATAACTGTTAAATACTTTATACAGAGAGACACTACCTTTTACCAGAGGTTGCACAAAAAAATAACCCGTATCACCAGTGCTCAATTCAAGATATTTGGATGAATACATTCTGCCGTCTTCAAATCCATACCCCTTAATATCATGGGCAGCGTAGGAAACAGTATGATCATTTCTATCTTTTTTAAATTTGGCAAACCTGTGCTTTTTGTGTGGGGTAACATCATTGAGTAAGCCGCTCACTGTGTCGGATTCATATGTGACAATATATCCTACTTTATAATCCTTTTGAGAATATGTATATTGAATATGAACGATAAGGAGAGAAAGAAAAATTAAGTGTGTTAATCTGCTTTTCATGTGCTGTGAAATATGTAATATGCGCCTTGATTATGATTCTGTAATAGAATTGAAATAAAATAAGCTAAAATTTAAATATTCAGTCGCATAATTAAGCAGCACTGGTGAAATTTGATTCGTAAATAGAAGAAACTATGCTATAGTAGATTAGGGTTGAAAATTTGAATCTAAATGAGCAGGGCAAACGCACTATAATCATTAACAGCTGCTAGTCAGTACCATACATTGATTCAATATATAAATATTTTGATCATAATTAACTGACAATGAATTATTCATAAAATTTGGTGCGTTTGCCCTGCTAAATGAGCTTAGCATATCGTTATCAAATTTTAAAAGTGTTTAACAGTAAGAATATGCTGTAAGAAAGATGTAATTTCTTATGGGAGAAATAAGGGAAATAGTGTTGTTTTTCCGTCTATGTAAGCAAAAGCATACTTTTTCTCTTTTTTGGACGTAACTTGTATAGACAGAGAAATGGAATTGTAGTAGAAAACTACTATTTTCATAGTTGACCTTAATGCTACACCTTATGAATAGATTGTTGATTACCCTAAGGTATCTCGGACTAATAATATGCATAGGAGGTTTTTCTTTTTCCTATGCACAGGATCATATTTACCTCCTGGACGATACCAAGTTCACCTGTAAGGTCGTAGAGATAGATAAAAAAATATCCTATCAGACCTTATCTGGAGAAAATGAACAAAGCGTACCTTCTAAAAAAGTAGCCTGGATATCGCTTGCCAATGGAGATATATACGTATTTGGTGACAAAGGAGAAAAGATGATCTCTTTTGATCACGATTACTATGATAAGATTTTGTTGAAATCATATGAAATCGTTCCGGCTGAGATCAAAGGGTTTGATGCAGGAAATATTACCTTCATCAATCTCACAGCACAACAAATAGGAGAAATTACTGTCCCCAAGTCAGAAATACTGGCTATCCTATACAGGAATAAGCAAATCATTCAATACAATTCCACTCAGGTTATAGCTGAGGCACTCTATAAAGCTAATCAGCCTACGGATGTTCCGTATCTTTCGGAAGCGACTGCTCCCTCAAGTGAAGAGCAAGCTGTGTCGTCGCAGACTAATAATAACCCCATAGAGTCTGGCAGGGAAGAAATCAATATCGACAACATGGATCAACCTGTGGGAGATGATCTGACCACCACAGATCAGGATACAGAAGACATGTATATGAATGTGAGTCAGGAGGACTTTGTCAAGAAAGCACTGGATAAGACTCGAAGGCTCACACAGTACATTAGGGTGATAACGGATAAGCAGACGGACAAATATGAGGCTAACAAGGCGGTTAATGAAGCTATTGTATTGTTTATGAGTGATACATGTGTTGTTCAGGTGAGTAATGTAAACGAGCCTCAGAATATTAAGAATTATTATATCCGTCCTTATCTCAATCATGTAAAGCTTCTCAAGTATGATAAGGTTGAAATTGAATGGGCAGATATTAATTATGTCGGAGATGTGAGAAAAGGTCCTGATGGCAATTATTATGGATTTGTGACATTTGTTCAGACTTTTCGGGGGTTTAAAGATGGTAATGTCGTATATGAAGACAAAACAGAGAAACGGGTAGAAGTAGTACTGAAAAGTTATGAATTTGAAATAGACGGTACTACGAAAGAACTCTGGGACGTCTTGCTTTCAAATATAAAGGTGGATCAGACCTACAAATTATAGATAGTTCAAATTAGAAGCATCACATTGTAGAATTATATAGTAAAGTACCAGAAGCATGAAAAGATTGTCAAAAATCCCCTTTGTTTGTGGATTTTATTTGGTTTTTGTGTGTAACATATTCCCTTGCAGCGCTCAGCAATCGCTTACCACAGATGATAAGCGTGAGATTAGCTATCAGGCTAAAATGTTGATCAAAGAGTTTGAGATATTGTTGAATGTACTTTCAATGAAAGGAACAACTTTGAATGAAAGTCAGATTATCATTAACAACAGCTACACTCCTTCTAGTACACAAATATTTACAGATAGCCTGATCGTGGTAGAGGACGATATAGATCCACTACATACCACTTCACGACCTGCCGATCCTCCAAAGTCATCTATCAGAGATTATCTCAATGCACTTTTTCTATTATATCAAAAAAGTGACCAGCCATCTATTGAGTTTAGCAACATCAAGTCCTCCAGTGTCAATAAAAGGGATTATGTATATGTGCAGGTGTTGTATGATAGTGAGTTTAATAATAAACACAAAGAGGTAAGTAAAGCCTATCAGCCTACAAAAAGAATTGCAGAAGTACGGGCAGATTTCATTAACAACAATTGGCAGACACAGATAGTAAGTATTACCTACTGGAATGACAATCAAACTTTCAACGATACAGTCTATACCACTGAAGCTACTGCGCTACTGGCATCTCTCAAAAATGAAACAGTATCGGATGTTCAACTTACTGCTTCATCAGGTGTAGATACTGCGAATACACTGGCTATGGCTGAAGATCGTATTCGTTATGAGAATTACATGAAAGCTCGTATGGATTCCATGGCAAAAAAATACTACGAAGAATATTACGATCGAATCCGGAAGCGCGAAGAACGCGAGCGAAAGGAAATGGAGGCTCAGTATAATACAAAGATGAATAGCTATCGGGTAGCGATGGATAATGGGAATTACGAACAGGCTAAAATGGCATTAGAAGAAGCTACACCCTTTGCTACAGCATCCCAAAAAGCACAAGTTGAAAATGAGATGATCAGAGTAAAGCGCATCATCTCAGATAGGGCTCGTATGAAGCGGGAAAGGCTGCAAGATGCACAAAGTAAAGCCAAAAGGTTTAGGGCGATGAAATACTATGAAGAAGCCATTCAGTGGTATGAAGCCGCCTTGCAGTTAGATCCCAGCTTGTTTAGCTATAGAGATAGCGTTGCTGTGATGAGAAAAATGAAGGCTATGGTAGAGCCTTATATTACGAAATTGAATCAACGCAAGTACGATGAAGTTATCAAGGACTTAAACCGGGAAATTAAGGGTGCTCAATCTATCGTAGATTATTATTTTATCAGGGGAATGGCAAATGAACTCGAGGGTAAAACACGTAAGGCATTTAATGACTATAATGATGCTATCGAAGGGTATTCCAACTTTCGTGATGCATACATATACAGAGGGAATTTGTATTTGAAGGAGCAGGAAAAAAATAATGCAATTGCTGATTTTGGAATGGCGCTGGCAATTTATGATCAGGATACTGCATTACTCCTGAAGAGGGCCCGATTGAATATGGAAGTACAGCAGCCCGAAAAAGCGATAGAAGATCTCAGTAAAGCCATTAGCGTATTCTCATCCAACAGCGATTGGTATATGCAAAGGGGGAAACTCTATCGAAATTCACAGAAATATACTCTGGCATTAAATGATTTTGCTCAAGCCGCAACACTTACACCTGATGATCCTCAGACCTGGTATTTCAAAGGGTTAGCGTACATCGATTTGCAAGATATTTATGGAGCAGCAGCAGAATTCGAGAGAGCTAGAAGTCTTAATCTGGACCAGGTGTCACTTCAAAATATAAGAAACATTGCTAATAGTTTATATGAGAAGGGAATGGCATCTACCCAACGAAACGCTCACACCGAAGCGATAGAAATATTTAATGGTGCCATTGCACTGGATCCAACATTTAAAGAAGCTTGGTTTGCAATGGGTGAAGCGAGAATGGCTGTAGATGATCCCTTGAGCGCCATTGCCAATTTTACTGAGGCTATTGAATTGGACAATAGATATTATGAAGCTTTCTATCAAAGGGGGATGGCTCGTGTAAACAACAACCAGCTTTCTCTCGCTGCTCAAGACTTTGATGAAGCGGGTAAAATCTCGCCTTCATATATTCAGGCTCATATGAAAAGTGGAGAAACCTATACATCTATGGAAGAATGGGATAGGGCCGTTCGTGCTTATCAAAGGGCATTGAGTGTTAACCCGGAGGACGCTTCGATACATTTGAATATGGGACTACTATACATGAACATGGGTAATTATCAGCGTGCTATATCCAGCCTGGATAAAGCCATAGATATCAATAAAGAATATCCAGAGGCTTATTATCATCGCGGACTTGCCTATGTAAATGCCAAAAACACGCGATCCGCAGAGAGTGATTTTTCCGACGCAGTAAAATATAAGCCCAACTATGCCGAGGCTTATTACGAAAGGGGAAAAATCTATCTTTATACAGACAATAAGACATCAGATGCGATTGATGATTTTTCCTCTGCAATTAGAGCTAAAAGTAATTATGTAGAAGCATTGCTGGAAAGAGGAAAAGCACATTTCGAGGAAAAGAGTTTTACAAGTGCGTTAACTGATTTAAATAATGCAGTATCTTTACAAGGAAATTTGTTGGATGACCAGTTGATAAGATATCAGTTGGGATATAGTAATCTTCATGCCAAACAGATTCAAAAAGCCAGAGAGCATCTGATTATTGCACAGACTTCAGAAGGGGGAAATCAGGCAGAAATTACGCTGGGATTAGCCTATTGTGATTTATTAGAAAAGAAATTTGATTCGGGGTATACTTTGATGGAGGAAGCCCTTCAGAAAGGTAATTTTTCTAAGAAAGACTTAAAGAAGAATAGTTTATCAGCTTCTATTAAAAAGGACAAAAGATTCAAAAACTTACTTAAACAATATTTGTAATCTTTTCCCCTTAGCTTAAACATCGATGAACGATATAGCCATAATCTACTACATCGTGTTTGTCAAAAAACAACTTTTTCTCCAACCACTGTATATTGTTATTATCTACAAACTTGACTTGGTAATACACACCAGATACATCCATTATTCGGATCTCCTCACGCTGGGCATAAGATGAGTTGCTCCCTCTGGTTATCCGAAATTCAACGAGATAATGATAGCCTTTTTTGAGTGTTTTCATGATATAAAAATAACAAATACAATCATTTCAAACCCCTTCTGGGCCAACTTTTAGGCTCATCTTCCTTGTCGTGCGCTAAGGGGGCCGGCGTGAACTGATCTTGAATAAAGATATTCGTATTACCCACTTGTATGGGAATACCTTTAATACTGAATTGATGGATCAGGGTTTTATCTATGAGCTGAAAAACAAATGAACGAGGGCTTTGCATGTTAACTTGAATAGATACTTGATAGTATTTACCCTTTCCATTGATCATACCGGCGTAATTGATATCTACGATCTCTTGATTGTGTTTTTCCCATTCTTTCTTTACTCTGACTGATAGATCTGTTAATAAAGGTACAGTGGCAGAACTTTTCAATCGTGTATTACATACAGCATGTGCACAGAAATGAAATGCCACCCACCTGGCCAATGCATCTGAAACACTATTTCCAATGTGACTGGGTAATGTGTAAAATGGAAAATGCGCAAAACCTTTAATCAGTGTTGTCAAATGATACGCTCGGGTCATTGAAATAAGGTAAGCTGTTCAAATATTCTGTTGATAGAATCTCTTTTGGAGAGAAATTGTGGTACATACCCTGGTGGTATGGGCTCGCGACCTGGTAATCCAACGGAAAGAGGATCGATAGGCTTGGCATCTTTACGGATGTGAAAACAAACATGAGGTCCTGTAGCTGATCCTGTTGCACCTACCAGGCCAATTATATCTCCTTGTGTCACTGTAGCTCCTTTTCTTATCCCTTCACCAAAACTATTTTTTTGCATATGAAGATAGAAGGTCTGATATCCATCACTGTGTTTTAGCTGTACGTAATATCCGCTCTTAGGGGCAAAGGTCGCTGCCAGAACTACACCATCAGCTACCGCGTATATAGGGCTTCCGGCTTTAGCAGCATAATCCGTCCCATAGTGGAATTTCTCTTTTTCTTCCAGTGGATGAAATCGGGTACCAAACGTCGAAGATATACTCGAATATTTTACAGGAGCCTTTAGAAAGGTGGTTTTCATAGGTCGAGCATTCATGTCATAATACCCTTCATAGGGTTTTTGATTGAAGTAATATGCTGCAAAAGTATTCTGATCGTCTTCCAACCAGACCGCAGGCATCTGATCTATACTGTAGATTTCTCCATCAACATATGTTACATCATACACGACCTTGAGTTTGCTACCCGGATCGAGGTGAAACAAGTCTACCTGCCAACTTAATGCCTGCTCTATGTGGGATTCGAGTTCATGGGATAACTGTACATTTCTGGATAATGATTTTTGGAGGTTTCCTGTAATGATAATAGCCAGTGATTCCTGTTTATTCACAATATCCCGATCAATTTTTTCTATCATAACGGGATCACTTAATTTCCAAACCCAATATTCAAAATCTGTGGGTTCGATAACCATAAATTCAGGTTGGCTAGTTCCCAATAATGTATATTTCCTCGCAGGATAAGGTGTCGTTAAAATCAATGGATTTGGCATTGCCTGTTGTATAGCACTGATCTGTTCCTGTGGGATGTGTTGGTTTTGCAAAATATCCAACGGGCTTTCAACTGCTTTGAAAGCTCCTTGCTCCAGTATTTGGTATTTGCTGGTATCTATACCATAAAATCCTCTCGATGGATCAGAGGCTTTAAAAGTAGATTCCTTAGTTTCAGTACTTGCCGTTTCCTGAAAAGATGTATCTGCTTTTTCATACACTATAAACCCAACAACACCTAGTACAACTACAACTGCTCCCAACGAAATGTAGAGGGCTTTCTTTCGATATTTGAGCTGACTTACGAATATTTTTAAAGAATGTATGTTCGTGGAAAATTTCTCGCCTACTGTTTGAGAAAAAGATCTTTTTGCCGGTTTTTTCGGGTAGGCTGACTTGGGTTTAATTTGTAGCTTAGGACGATCTGAATCAGGCTGAGACGAACCGGATGGATTAGTTGAAGATTTTCTTTGACGAATATTGATCTTGTTGGATGACATGCCCAGCCTTTTTTGAAATATGTTGTTTTAACAAGACCAATATACAAAAAATAGAATGATTTTGGTTGAAACGGGACTTGAGAAGTCATATTATCGTTTTTTCATACTTTGGACAAAAGATGATCAGACTATCTAGTGAGATTAGGGGAGTGTAGATTTTGATGTTATAAGCATTGGCTTACTGATAATAACATATGCACTTAATCAAATAAGATCCCCATTTTTATCCCCAATCTGTTCAGATAAATAGACTCATTGGTTGCCGTCTGGTACAGTGGCGAAATACCATATGTCTGTACAGGTCCTGCATAGACACTCAATCCAGGTCGGATACTATATTGATATCTAATTCCAGCTGTAATTTGAAAGTGAGTTTGATTTACTTGTATAAGCTGATTCTCTTCAGCAGAAGCATTACTTTCAGTAACATCAACAGTTGGGAAATTTGTATCCTCAAGATTCGTATTAAGCGCTACTCCCATAGATATAATCCATCGACTCCTTCCAGTATTAATACTGTAATCACCCGCTAAAGGAATAATAAGTTGTATAGTTCTAAATGCAGAGTTAGCGACTTCTACTTCCTGAAGACTAAAATCTCCGAATTGATCAGTGCGATTGTCTTCAAACACAGGATTCAATGTAATCCCTTGAAGTTGATGTTTTCCACTTCGGAAGATACCTGCTCCAGTACGTAGGTGAAGCTTGTGATTTAATTCATACGTGATATGTAGTCCTGCTTCTACACCTGTTCTGGAATAGGTGATATCATAAAACACAGTTTGATTGTTGGGAACAAATTCTGTATCCGGATTAACAGGTGCTTCTGAAGCATTTCTGTCTTGATCTACCCTAAAATTAGTAGAAGTATACCATGCTGTTACTGGATTGACATACATTGAAAATCCTATTTGCGACTTTCTATGTTTTTTTCGTCTTCCAGAAGTCACAGCACCCATGCCAAGGGTAGGAAGATTATGAAAATCCGCTGTGGATAAGTCGTTATATCTGTATTCATCGATAGATTGAATCGCAAAGTCTATTACCCGTGAAGATTGTATCTCTTTGGAGATGGTATCTACAAAGTGTCTTTGCTCATTTTCAATATGAGTGGACGATTCTTTTCGTGCATCATATGTATTTGCAGGGTTGGAGGTAAGCGCTGATGCTAAGCTTTCATCTATGTTAGTATAAGTGTTTGAAGAAGGTTCTTCACTAAGTTGTTCTGATTGAATGGACAATGTAGGTGATAAATCTTCTTGTGAAGGAGCTGATATAACTTGGTTGGAAGGAGGCTCTTTTTCAGTGGATGGTTGTTCGGATTTTTCTGTATGTTGGGAGGAAGGTTGTTGTTGGGTAATATCAGAAGGGTATGTAGGGCTGTTGAATTGAAGGTAATAGATATATCCTCCAGCACAAACACATAAGAACAAGGTAGCAGCGATGAGCCAACGGCGATCTCTCCACCAGGGTAGGGGTTTCATTTTATCTGAAATATTATCCCATACCCCAAAACTAGGTGGATACTCAGCATGCGAAAGCCGCGCTCTTAACCTTTCTTCAAAGTCGTTAGATGGCATTCCTGAATTTATTAGTTTCCATACGATCCTCACGAATACGTTTCATTAATATTGCTCTAGCACGTGTATATTGAGATCTGGAAGTACTCTCAGTAACTCCCAATTGATGCCCAATTTCTTTATGTGAATAACCCTCAATAGCATAGAGGTTAAAAACAATTCTGTATCCTGCAGGTAATTCCTGAATAATTTGGTAAAGGTATTCCAATTCCAACTGATCAACCTCATCCGCTTCAATTTGGAGAGCTTGCTCCTGTTCTATGGACATGTTTTTTTGCATATTTTTCTGTTTCCGCAGGTGATCAATGGCCGTATTGATCGTTATTCGCCTCAACCATCCTTCCCAGGACCCCTGAGAGTTATATTTTTTCAATTTGCTAAATATCTTAATGAAGCTTTCTTGCAGAATATCTTCTGCTTCTGCACGATCTTTAGCATATCGCATACACACACCCATCAATAAAGGGGAGTAACGCTCATAGAGCTCTCTCTGAGCGTCTGCATGATTCTGCATACACGCTTTTATTAGCTCTTGCTCATTTGGCGACATGCTGTGTATTCTATTTTGTTAATACTTTCAGTAATTAAATCACCTTTTTGTTTTTTCCCGTTCATTTGATAAACGGGGAGTAATGATGAAACGCTGCACATAATGAGAATTATTTTTTGGGGTAAATGAGAAAAGTTACATGTTGAAAAACCCTCTCTTATAGGGTTATTCTCCATATATGAGATGATTACCTCCTGGATTTTCGCACTTTTCCATATCTTTGACTATTATTCGGAATTAACAGGCATTTATAACTCAAAAATCATGGACGAGAGTATTAAACCCATACTAGATTCTACTGAAGAAAGCATGAATAATGCTATTCAGCATTTGGAGTCAGAATTACTAACCATACGGGCTGGAAAAGCCAATCCAATTATGTTAGATGGTATTAAAGTCGATTATTACGGATCTCCCACACCCATTAATCAGGTGGCTGCGATCAGTATAGGAGATGCAAGAACGTTAGTGATTAAGCCATGGGAAAAAAATCTGATACCCAATATCGAAAAAGCGATCAATGAAGCTAACCTTGGTTTTAATCCCCAAAATGATGGAGATATAATACGTATTCCCATTCCAAGACTAACAGAAGAAAGAAGAAAAGACCTGGTTAAACAGGCTAAGGCCGAAGGTGAAAACACAAAAATTAGCATAAGGAATGCGAGACAGGATGCTAATCAGGAATTAAAGCAGCTTCAAAAAGATGGAGTAGCAGAGGATATGGTCAAATCCGCAGAAAAGGAAGTTCAAGACATGACCAATAAATTTTCCAATCAAGTCGATACCATTATCTCTACAAAAGAGGAAGAGATTATGACTGTTTAATTCATTCAAGATCGACAATTAACCAGTTAGTATTCAATGCTGGCGTTTGCTCAGGAATAAATAGCAAAAAACACAATCTTGAGTATTTTTGCGACCATGATACAGTTTCTTAATCTTTTTTTGAAAGGTATCGCCATGGGGACAGCAAATGTCATCCCAGGCGTTTCTGGAGGCACTATTGCATTGATCACAGGGATTTATGAAAAGCTGATAGATTCCATCAAATCCTTTGATATAAAGGCAATTCAACTGCTGCTGAAATTTAATTTCAAAGAGTTTTGGTCTTATGTGAATGGGAGTTTTCTCGTGTCGGTTTTTACAGGTATAGCCGTTAGTGTTGTCACCTTAGCCAAGGTATTGGAATATTTACTGGAAAACTATCAGGTGTGGACCATGGCCTTTTTCTTTGGGTTGATATTAATATCTATTTATTATGTAGGTAAGACCGTTACCCATTGGTCCTTATCCAGTATTGTATCATTAATTGTAGGTACATCTATTGCAGTAGGCATTGCGTTATTGGCCCCTGCTGGTGAAAACGCCGCATTCACTTACGTATTTCTCTGTGGTGTGGTAGCCATTTGCAGTATGATCCTCCCAGGACTATCGGGATCTTTTGTTCTGATCATTATGGGAAATTATGCACTTATACTAAAAGCAGTTGGTAGTGCAGAGCTGAATATTTTGATTCCGCTCGCACTGGGTTGTGCATTTGGTTTGATTGCATTTTCACATCTCCTCTCTTGGATATTCAAGCGTTTTCACAATGAAACCATCGCGCTGATGACGGGATTTATCCTGGGATCAATGGCCATTATATGGCCCTGGAAAAATGCAAATACAGAAGTGATACAAAGGTCTGGGAAACCCGATAAAGAGGTCATCACTGGTTTTGAATGGTATCTACCAGAGCTAAATACTGAAACTTTTGTTGCAGTTGGACTAATTTTGTTGGGAATACTCACATTGTGGTTAGTAGAAAAGTCAGCGAGTACAAAAACCAAAGATCAGGGTTCGGTCAAAGAAGCTGTATAATCAACCTATCCCTTCGTTAGGGTCAGAATCTTCCACATCTTTTTAGTGTGAGGAGGTTAAAGAAAATCTTTGCTTCAGGTATTCATATATATGTATGTTCAACAATAACAATAACATAGAATACATGGTATCTTCTACAGGAATAGTACCCAATCTCAGTCCAAGGTTTTCTCCATCATTGTAAATTACTACAGGTAGGGAAGTAAGCACTCCATTAATGACAAAGAAAGGGATGAGATGTATGAGGTAAGCTTGAAAAAATCTCCCCATATATTGAGGGACTTTGCGGAGCAAAAGAAATATATAAAAAGCAGCTAAAGAAGTGAAAGTCACAAACGTGTACAATCTGTCTCTAAACAGAATAGCTATCGTACTTAATACAATCACCAACGCAATTACAATAGGTGTGTTCCATCTATCCTTCCATTCCCAATGGACATAAGCTATCAGGCATTCATAAATAAACACACAAGCATAGGGAACAGTAATGAAAAACATCCATTCTTCTACAGGTAAATTGATTACATCTATTCCCATTACATAGTTTGGGTTAAAATGCCATATACCTAGTTTGGTGAAAAAAATATCCCAGATAATGAAGATAGAAGCAACGAAAAATATTGCGGGAAAAAGTGCCCTCCAATTTTTGTAGAAAGCTACTTTTTTATCAAATGAAAGAAGGAATGGAAATAGGATAGAACCTACATTCAAGAGTAAATATGTATACAATTCGCAATGCTGTGATAAGATGTTAAATAATGCTGAACTGATGCTGAAAATACGTCTTTATGAGAAGTGCAAATTTTTGGTTATCAGGTACTCTGATTCGTTCTTCTTGAATTCTCGCAGCGGGAAGCTGTCTGATTTTTTGAAATAATCTTCTGTAGTAAATATATGCGAGGTATACACCTCTTTTGGCTCCCTCTGGGAGTTGCAGAATTCCTTCATATGCGTGATCAAAGTCTTTATCAATATCTTCCTCTATTAATTTTTTTGCATCATTATCGAAATAATGAAAGTCTACTCCAGGAAAATAAACTCTCCCTCTTTCGAGGTAATCGCTTTTCATGTCTCTTAAAAAATTAACTTTTTGGAAAGCTTTGCCAAGGCTTTGTGCAGGGCTTTTCAGCTTTGCATACATTTCATCATTTCCTTCACAAAATACCCTTAAACACATTAAACCTACGACCTCTGCTGATCCATAAATATAT
Source organism: uncultured Bacteroidia bacterium (assembly GCA_964652565.1). Taxonomy (GTDB): domain Bacteria; phylum Bacteroidota; class Bacteroidia; order J057; family J057; genus JBCCTX01. The sequence goes on along the minus strand of CAZZEC010000018.1, from coordinate 2,176 downwards.
TCATCGTAGGTATAGTTATTATGAGTTTCCAGTTGTAGATCCATTTCCATGCTTTTGAGAAATGCTTCCACAAGCTCATCTTCAATCTTATATTGGTTTACTACGCTCTGAAAAGCCTGTAAAACAGGATTTGTGCTAATACCTATACGTATAGCTTGAAATGTGTCATGTCTTAAGCTCTCTAGCAGACTGCTTTTGTCAAAGTCGTGAAAAGTATCGACTATCTCGTCTGCTAGACGAACAAATCCATAAATCCCATATATAGGACTATGGAAACGCTTTGAGAGCATTTTTATTCCTAGAGAAAACGAAGTGCTGTATCTGTTTGTAATTACTTTACTGCACTCCAAGCATGTTTTATGATAGAGTTGTATGCCCATTTATACAGGAAGAAATCAAGGAAATAAGAAACAATTTATAAACTACCAAAACCTGTAAAGGTTTATATAGATCTTTAAGTTAAACAATAATCAAATATTGTTAATTATTTATCCTTAAATTCTTAAGATCTTCTTTCAGAATTTTTCTGGCTATGTGTATTCTATTTTTTACTGTCCCAATAGGAATATCTAATATCTCTGCAATTTCATGATACTTATATCCCCTGAAATACATCATAAAAGGAGTTTTGTATTCGTAGTTCAGTTTTTCAATGGCTTCATAGATCTCATCCATCGCCATCTTACTCGTAGCCGAATTATCTGTAGTATAATCGTTGGTATTGAAGAATTGTATAGTATTATCAATGTATGCTTTGCGTTTGACTAAGCGATGATAATTGGTAATAAAGGTATTCTTCATAATGGTATACAACCAGGCTTTGAGATTAGTACCCTCTGTAAACTTATCTCTATTTGAGATAGCTTTTAATAGAGTATCCTGAACCAGATCATTAGCTTCTTCCATATCTCGCGTCAGACGAAGAGCAAGAGGCTTTAGGGAATGATGGTTCTTGATGACTGCACTGCTAAATTCGTAAGAGGTCATGGTATTATATTTTGTTGTACCTTTGTTGGCATAAACTTAAACAAAATTATTTGAATTAACCAAAATAATAGATTTTGTTTAGCTATTTCATGAAAACATTAGACATGAAATCAGCTATTATCAGAAAATATTAAGGTTTTTGGGGAAGAAAGTTTTTTAGAAAGAGGGAATTAACGCATCATTTTGATGACTCATAAACAAAAGTAAGAACTCTTTCAGGTAAAAACTATCGTTTGGACGACGGATCTTAAATTTTTTCGAGTTTTGATCAAGTTTATTAGGAAATGATAAAAATGAAACCCATATCAAAAGGGCTTCAATTTTATCAGATATTAGATCAAGGTGTTCCTTATCTGCAGATACGCGGTTTGTTTGTATAGATTATTCAAAGAACCCTAATTCATAAAATTTATCTAAGAATCTGTTATTCCGGAGAAAGTTCCTATGATCGGAGCGCCACCCTAAAAGTTCAGGAAGTTGTTGCGTCACAATTCTATATTTGTACACTCTTTCTGCTTCCATAGGATTGGCAACCATCCAGCGAAGATTTTGCTGAAGTTCGATAAGAACTATAGGGTTTTTTTCTACCCAATTTGACTCTCTAATCAAGGTTTCTACAATTTCTTCGTTGTGGTACATCCAAACCAGATTGCTGAAGAGAACTTTCACAAGTTCAGGATTGGCCATCAAGTAAGAGATATCTGCATTGGGTAATTCAGGATATCTATTCGTTAACTGCCCTAGTTCGCGCATTTCCATGCTTTTTCTATAGGCCATTTCAGATTTCACTCGACCGTTTATTTCGTGAAAGCTAAGAGAGCCATCTTGATTGATATCTGTAGCATTGAAATGGTGCTCGACAAGATAATAGGCAAACTCATCAGCAAAACGGAGCAATTCGCGCTGGTTTAATAATGCATCATCATTGCGATCAGCAATGAGAAAACGCTCTTCTAAATACCATGAATTCAGACGAGAGGATTCAGCATCAAATTGGGCGCTCATACCATTTGCAACAATAGTAAGGTAAATAGCAAGATAAATGGTTTTAAAATATTTCATTGTGGAGCTCATTTGTTTTAAGCCATAAATTCTATTGCAAAATTAAAAATACTGAAACAAGTAAAGTGTTGTTATTGAATCATAAATTTTCAATTATTAAATAAAACAAGGCTCATTCTTACTTATG